>JBMYWR010000324.1:0-1512 GCA_049607625.1 Colwellia sp. | reverse complement strand
TATTTTGTGTTTTAAATGGCGAGGTTAAACCTAGTGCTATTAAGTAATCTTGGCGAACACGTAACGAGCCTAAAGTAACGTGACCTTTTATGATTTCCCCTGTGCGAGGGTCGATAACCGATGCGCCATAAGACCAACCTCTTGTTGCCCTATGAACCCATTGAATAACGTTGTAACGCACATCCATTGGATCAGCATCGCTAGGTAGCATTTTTACCTGAAAAGCATCTTTATAGCCAATAGCGTTAAATGCTTGATTCCACCACAATGCACCATCAAGTAAAGCTGTTTTAATTGGCTCTGGTACGCCAGCATCAAGATAATAAACAATGGGTTCAACAGCTTCACTTATTGCCACTTCTGGGTTTTTCTTCGCTAATCTGTGTCTTGGAATGTTACGCTTTACTATTGGCTCATCAATCGCAGTGGCGTAGTCAGCATAAGAATTTGACCAAAAACCACTGAAAGGGTGAAATTCTCTTGTTTGATATTTATCATCCGGTAACTTAATTAAAGAATGATGTAGGTTTACCGTTACAGCATTACTGTCTGGCGTAACCGACCTTAGGTGTTGCCCTGCCCCAGTTCCTGTATAGGTAACGGTTGCTTCAAGCTCTGTATTGTGAGGAAAAGCTTTGGTGCGCTTTGCAAATAATGCGCTTCTAGTGGCATCAATACGAAAACTGCCTTGGTTTCGTCTTTTTAAAGTCGCTGATAAATTATGAATATCTGAAAGCAAGAATGGTGTGTAGTCGATTAACACCTTTTTATTGTCTTTCGTTTTACTCGCGACTTTAAAACCCCAAATAATTGAGCTAGCAAAAGCTTCTTCAACAGCTTGCTGCTCTAATTTATTTTCTGTGTTCGCACGGTAATAGCTATTAATTTCGCGCAAGAGTACTTTGTCGCCAGCTAGTTCAAACTGTACTAAGCGGGTTTTGCCAAGTTGCCCTCTATCTAGGCCAATATCGTTTGAACCAACCCCTTTCGGTAAACTACTTTGAAAGATAAACTCTTTATTAAAATTTGTTATTTCTAAAAAGACTTTGCCTTTTTCTTTATCATGATAAAAAGAAAAGTAGCCTTGTTGATAGGTTTTATCTTTAATAAAGTTTTGAAAATTCGCTTTATCAAAAGCTAAGACTTGTAGTGATAACACACTGCAAAGCATAACCAATAGGTAACGACCTAAATTTTTCATTGAAATTCCTTCAGTTTGCGTAATTTTTATTGTTGTTTTTAATATAGCAATTAATAGCATGGCAAAGAAGAGAAGAATTTTATCGCGAGTTTTCTCAACAGATTAGAGACTAGTGATCACATCGAATTACGCAGATTACGCTAATTAAGAAAGTTTTTGGGGAAGGTCAAGAGATAAGCTCTTTTTGCCCGCAGATTTCCGCAGATGAACACAGATTAGACACTAAAGCGAAAGCGACAAGCCCTTTTACAACCGAGTGAGATGACCCCGATTCAGTGGACACCTTTTTAAATTTAATTAAGAGGTGTTTA
>JBMYWR010000323.1:0-1548 GCA_049607625.1 Colwellia sp. | reverse complement strand
TGTAGATAATGAGAAATTACTTTCTGCTTGAAAATTTAATGGCTAATTGCATCACACCGGCAAAGGTTTTCGGGAAAACTCTTGAAAACCAATAAGCATTTTTCGATTTAAAACCCGGCACAATAATGAACTGATTCTTTTTAATTCCTTTTATTGCCGACCTCGCAACATAATCGGCACTTAACGTGCCACCAATATCTTTAACAAAACGCGTTTGCGGTAAAATAATATCAGCTTCATTTGCCGTCATTTCTGTAGCAACTTCACCAGGACAAAGCACACTTACCCCAACATTATGCTCTACAAGCTCTTTTCTCATAGCGCCAGCTAAGCCCATCAAAGCAAACTTAGTAGCGCCATATGTACTGTAACCGTAAGTAGAAATAAGCCCACCTAGCGAGCCAACAAAACAAATATGCCCTGATTTATTCTCTATCATATGTGGCAAAAAGGCTTTAGCAGCTAACCGTGCACCAACAACATTGGTTTTAAAAAGCTTTTCAAAGCTTTCATCATCATGATCTATCATGCGTTTACAATCTACAATGCCCGCACTTAATACCAGAATATCAACTTGTCCTAGGCTAGTGTGAATCTCTTGTGCACAAGCATTTAAGGCCTCTTTATTTGTTGTATCAACCGAAAAAGAAAGCACTTTTTGCTCTTCTTTACACAAAGCTTTACAGCTATTCACCGCTTTATTTAAACGTTCTTCGTTTCTAGCCACTAGCACAACATTATAGTCTTGTTGGCAATACAGCTTAGCCATAGCTAAACCTATACCACTTGAGCCGCCTGTAATTACAACTGTTTTCATACTTTATCCTGATTATTTTTTATAAAGTATTTCATAGGATTAGATGGTAAGTAAAGATAAGCTTGAAAGAGGAAAGATTGAATGCTTGAAGGTGAAGTTTTTTGCACTTGTAGGAGTAGGCTTTAGCCACGAAGCTGTGGTTCTAGTTACTCAAGACACAAGCCCGTTTTGCCCGAAGATGACGCAGATTACCAGTAGAATAAGCGGGTAAACAGGGCTAGTCTCTGAACTTACCCGTTCCTAAGTAATCAAGATATATCACCACAGAGGCAAGGAGAGGCTTCGCCTTACACCGAGAAAAACAAAAACATTTGTACTGCACTTCCTCTGTGTAGCGAAGCGTCTCTGTGTCCTCGGTGGTGACCTCGGGTTTATACCTTGATCTTATCCGAACGTTTTTCTTTTAATTCGTGTAATCTGCGTAATTCGATGAGATCTCTAGTATCTAATCTCGTGATATCTAATATCTAATATCTAATATCTAATATCTAATATCTAATTAACGTTAAAACAACCAGCCCTAAAATTGATACGTTTTCGCCTTAGTTAATAAAGTCTTAGCATCCATTTTATCTATTGAACATGCATTGATATCAGACTTTTTGAACACATAAATTTGATCTTGATAACCACGCCCTACTTTATTCCCGCCCGATTTTAAAATAAGGCTAACATACTCATCTTTCGACAAAGCTCTTAATCCATTACCATAGGTACATATTGTTTCGGTT
>JBMYWR010000322.1:0-1556 GCA_049607625.1 Colwellia sp. | reverse complement strand
GTGAACATCAATTATCAACTTCTAGTTTTTATGCCGTTCGTAAAAAATTAGAGAGGACTCCAAGCAATTTTATTCGCGCTAAAGTTATCCAGCAAGTTGAGTTGATAGCATCCCTCCAACCCATCGAGCTGTCTTTAGGGGCAGCAAAGTTATCTTTTCCCTCACATATTTCTGCAACATATATTGGTCAAGTAATGCGAGAGCTAGCTTGATGAAGGTGTTTGTTACTGACGTGGTTTAATAGATTCGACTACCCCAGTTAAGAGATAATGAACTTAACTGGAGATCGAAAATGACAAAACGTAAAAAATATTCAAAAGAATTTAAATTAGATGCCATTGCTTTAGTCAAAGAGCAAGGTTACAACCAAGCAGAAGCAGCAAGAAATTTGGGACTTAACCCTAATATGCTTGGTCGCTGGATCAAAGAATCAGAAAGTGATGATGGTCAAGCTTTTCGTGGTAATGGCAAGTTAACCCCTGAACAGTTAGAGCTTCGTCAATTACGAGAAGAAAATAAGCGTCTTAAAATGGAGCGCGATATATTAAAAAAAGCGACGGTCTTCTTTGCAAACGAAACGAAGTAATATATTCGTTTATCACCCAATATAAGAAGACCTGGCCAGTGGCGGTAATGTGTCCGTTGCTGGGGGTAACCAGCAGTAATTACTACAGTTATCAAAAACGGAATCAAGATAATGTTGTAGCTCCTGAGCATGAAGAAATGCTTGAATGGATTAGAAGTGCGGCTGAGTATAGTGACAATACGTATGGCTCTCGTCGTATGCAAAAGGTATTGAACGCGCTTAGCTTTCCTGTGAGTCGAAGAAAAGCTGCTCAGTTGATGAAGGAAGCTGATGTTTGGGTTCGTTACAAAAAGAAGTACAAGGCGACCACGAACAGTAAACATAAGAAGCCTGTATATGAAAATAAACTTGAACAGAATTTCAACCTAGAAAAGCCTAATCAAGGGTGGGTTCAGGACATCACCTACATTTGGACATCCGAAGGTTGGCTATACCTTGCTGTTGTAATTGATTTATATTCTCGCAAGGTTGTTGGTTGGAGCATGGGCTCTAGAATGAAAGCTAAGCTTGTTTGTGATGCATTAACGATGGCGTTATGGCAGCGACAGCCCAAAGCTGGTCTGATCGTTCATTCAGATCAGGGGGTTCAGTATGCCAGCGATGAATATCGTCGATTATTAACGTCTCACGGGTTGGTTGGTAGTATGAGCAAAAAAGGCTGCTGTTGGGATAACGCGGTAGCCGAAAGCTTTTTCGGAAGCTTAAAGCAAGAACGAGTACATTGGAAAAGTTACCAAACGCGCTCAGAGGCACAGCAAAATATATTGAATTACATAACGATGTGGTACAACAGCTATCGACTTCATTCTTACTTGGATTACCACAGTCCTAATAATTTTGAGTTAATGAATTTGGATTTAAAAATGGTTGCTTAACTAGGGTGTCTGAATTTAGTTGACCATGTCACCTATTTATATAACACTTTTTAATGACCTACTCGATCGCCAACTTAACACTGGCTTTATCTTAA
>JBMYWR010000321.1:0-1566 GCA_049607625.1 Colwellia sp. | reverse complement strand
TGATCTCTTCTCACCGTTTAACAATGAGTGGTGCACTTATTATCTGAATTCGGGCTTCAACAATTCGAATTTTTATATTAACCATGCTTAAAACCATCAGTAGATGTTTTACTAAATCAATGATGGCAAATGGAACTACTTTATCTAATCTCCGCCACCGCAATCACCGCCGCCGTCAGAACATGAACTGTCTGATAAACTAAAGCTACTCCCAGTGGAGGAGCTTCCACTTGATGGCGATTTTCTAGAAATGCCTATCCCTAATAACAAAATACCTACGACCATGGCTGGCCATGCAAAAGCTAAATGATGATCATTAAAAATATTAACAATACCAATCACAATTAAAAATATGGCTAAAACAATCATACTGAATATCCTTTTTCTATTTTGAAGTTGAGAGAATATCGTTGCTAATTTCTCTATAAAAGCAAAGAAAATATTAGAAGTAAATTTTTACTTTAGCTTAGGTAAATCGAGTCGAAATTCTAAAGCTGTAAATTCATCTCTAGTAAAAGGCCCAAAAACAAACTCATTATGTTCTGCATATTTATGATCGTTCACTTTATCAATATAAAAGTAAGAACAAATATTTTCAGGGCAAGCCAAAACCGAAATGTATTTATCGTTAGACGCAATCAATTTAGGTTCATCTATACGTCCAATGAATGCACCTTCACCAAGCGAGTAGCCTAACTTTTTTGAGTTATCACTAAAATAGACTTGATATGGAGGTTCTTCCCAAAGCGGTGAACAACCAAGAACAAACAGTGATATGAATAATATAAGTTTCTTTGTCATTATTATACGAGCTAATTTTTGTTGTTATTTAGCTATTCAAAAGACTTCTCTAAGAACGAAGGAGCATCACCCAACACAAGTTTATCATGTGCCATTACAAGCTTCTTAGCGTGCCAACCTAGTATGGTATTAAGATGGCTTTTAATCCTTAATCTCTTGGCATATAAGTTTGAACTTTGCTTTTTTAAAGCGAACCATAAAAGAGTTTAAATAAATTAACTGACCATATTCATCCGTCGTTGACTCTCTGTGAGATACACCTAACCAATGCTGGTAAAAGTCATCAAAGTCAGAATAAGCAATTTTTTTGAGGCCCCTTCTACAAACCAACAATGTTCTATATCTATTAAATCAAGGTTAATTATTTTGCTTAAACTCAGCCCGTGCATTGCAAGCAATAATTTGAGCTCTTCTAAATTATTCAGGCATACAGATTCTTGCAACTCAAACCGAGACTCTAAGTTATTTAACATATTAGTATCTAAACTATTTGCCGCTACAAAACTATAGTGATGCAATGTTTCTTCCTTGTAGTAGTAATAATGTTTTAAAGTACCCAAAACTAAAAAGCCCAGCAAGTGCTGGGCTATAAAACTGTTATCTATCGGCTTATCGCTTAAAACTTTAAGCTTGAGCCAAATTAACTTTCGTCTTGCTCCATAAAGCGCTGAAGCTGGTCTTTAAGACTAGGTGGAATACCTTTAATTACCAGTGTATCGGTTGCTTCGTTATACATTACGCGCTCACCTAAGTGTTTACGTTCAA
>JBMYWR010000320.1:0-1577 GCA_049607625.1 Colwellia sp. | reverse complement strand
GGTCACGCTATGACAACAGTTGAAATGCAAAAGCAACTTGCAACTTTCTTAGCGACTAAAGGTATGATGCTGCCAATTACTAACCCAGCAGTTATTGCTAATTAATCTCAAGTACGAGAAGATGAAAAAGCCGCGTTAAGCGGCTTTTTTTATATTTATAAAATGATTTTTATACCAATTCTCTTAATTAAATGATTGAGAATTGGTATGAATTATAAGAACAACGAGGAGAATAGATTGACGTTCTTATTTGAATACGGTTTATTTTTAGCTAAAGCAGTCACCATAGTGTTATCTATTGGGATTATCATCATTTTGGTTGTGGGCGCGAGCCAAAAGCCTAAAGCAGGCACGGGTGAAGTTGAGCTTCAAGACTTATCTAAAAAGTTAAAGCGTAATAAACAAGATTTTATTGAACAAACTCTAGATAAAAAGGCGCTTAAAGCTTACAAAAAAGCGCAGAAAAAAGATCAAGAGGATAAAGTTGAAGCAAAGGCATTTGTGATTAATTTTGACGGTAGTTCAGATGCCCATGAAGTGAATAACTTACGAGAAGAAATCACAGCCATTTTGCAAATTGCTGATAAAAGTAAAGATAGCGTCATTGTGAACATCGACAGTGGCGGTGGTGTTGTACATGGCTACGGTTTAGGTGCTTCTCAATTGAAACGTATCACCAACGCTGAGCTTCCTCTCACTGTGTGTGTTGATAAAATTGCCGCGAGTGGTGGTTATATGATGGCCTGCGTGGCAAATAAAATTGTTGCTGCACCATTTTCAATTATTGGCTCAATTGGCGTCATTGCGCAAATTCCTAACTTTAATAAGCTTCTTAAAAAGAATGACATTGATTTTGAGATGATCACCTCAGGCGAATTTAAACGCACTTTAACGCTATTTGGTGAAAATACCGATAAGGGCCGAGAAAAGTTTCAACAAGATGTTGAATCAACGCACGGCTTGTTTAAAGAGTTTGTACAAGCTAACAGAGCCGATATAGATCTTGAAAAAGTGGCCACAGGTGAATATTGGTTTGCCTCTGAGGCACAAAAATTAGGTTTAGTAGATGAATTGAATACCAGTGATGATCATATTTTATCTTTACTAGATAGCCATCAAATTTACACGGTAAAATATACCAGCAAAAAATCTCTACCAGAAAAGCTAGGACTTGGCGTGAGTCAAGCAGTGGCAAGTGCAACAAATATGCTTTGGACTAAATTGCAAGATGCTAAGTGGTAGGTGTAAAGCGTCTTACTGATTGGCGAAATATAATTTAGTTAGTTCTTTTGAAATGCCTTTGGAGAAACACCAAAGGCATTTTTGAATGTGCGGCTAAATTGACTGGTATGATTAAAGCCTAAATCAAACCCTATTTGAGTAATACTCTTGCCTTTTTTAAGCATCTCTTTGGCTTTCGAGAGTCGTCTTGTTTGCAACCATTGCTGCGGGGTCATGTTTAAGCTTGACTTAAAGTAATTAAAAAATTTACTGCGACTCATACAAGCAATTTTACATAAAATATCAATATCTAAAGGCTCACTTAAATTATGTTCAATATATTGAATCACTTTGGT
>JBMYWR010000319.1:0-1615 GCA_049607625.1 Colwellia sp. | reverse complement strand
ACTTGTTTACCTTCATGGAAGAATTCTTCTAAGGTTTTCTTACGTGTTTCTAGTGATAAAATACCACCACGTGAAGGATCGACATAAACACCAACATATCCAGAGCTCGCATTGAAGAACTCTTTAGCAGTTCCTGAAATATGACCCGCTGGTTGCTTAGGTAAAGGTTGAACTTGACCTACTTCATCGTTATACGTTAGGTAGCCATTGTCTGATACTAAGTTAAACGTACCTAAACGAGTCACTGTTTCAGTAGACTTAGAGCCATCTAGGTTGGTAACTTCAGTTGTAAACTTAGAAATTTTACCTGATTGCGTCATTTCAGTTTGTAGTGCAAACCATAACTCTTCGAGATCTTCTAACGCTGGGATTTCTTTAGCATTAGCGATACGGTTAAGCGCTTCGCCACGACCGGCAAATTCAGCACTAACAATTGACGTAGCAATTTGGCCATAAGCACCTGCAGCTGCTGCACGTGATACACCGAACATTTCACCTAACGTACCCGTTGCGTTATCAAGTTCAACTTCTTTTTGCGCTAACTTAATTTCGTTAGCTGCATATTCTTTAGTTAAACGCTTATTACGCGCATTCTGGTTAGCTAATTCTTTTTTTGCTTTATTTAGTAAGGCTTTTTTATCCGCACGAGCAGATAAAAACTCAGCTTCACGTTTTTTATCAAGTTTTGCTTCTGAAACACGGTCAGCTTTAACTTGCTTTAATAAATCATCTAACTGGTTTGCGTGGGTAGTAGTCACTACACCAGCAGTCATAATTGCTGCTAGAGCGACAAAATTTAACACTTTTTTCATTATTCTGCTCCTGCTGCAAATACTGGTAATTTAGCTAAATCCATAGGAAGTTGCTTACGCGCCATGGCGATTGCATCTTTAACGGGTTTGATGTACTCATCACCCAACTCTTCCCATGCACGGTTTTGGTTATTCCACAACCATGAACGTTTACCGTCTAATGATTGTGCAACAAAAGCAATACGCCCCATGTGCACAAAATCAGCAGTTAGTGTGGTGCCGTTAAAATCCATCTCTGCTTGGTAGGCATCAAAGATTGTGCCGTAGCCCGCTTCAATTTCATAAGCTTCAAGTACTAAACGAAATTGCTCTGAAGTAGTAACGTTAGAGTTAGTCATAACGTCACGTAAGTTAGCAACACGCTCTTTACGACGTTCAGCATTCATTGGCACATCTAGTTCAATAAATTTTTCTAAGGTGTCAATCATTTTGTACATTAGTGGTACAACACCTTGTTTAATTTTATCGATACCGTTGATTTGCTTTTGTAATGAAGCAATATTTGCTTTTTGATCATCAACCATACGTTGTACATGGTCGTTATAACCACGAAGTACGTCAGCTTCATCAACCGTATTACGATACTCAGCAAGTAGATCTTGCGTTTGCTCGTAGATAGTGTTGATTTTGGCTTGTGATTTTGCTGAAGCTTTAAAAATTTTAGCTTCAGCTTTTTGAAGGTCTGTTAATGCATTTGCATTAGCGATGTTGCTACCTGTTAATGCTAGTGCGCCTACCATTGCCGTAGCGATGAGGCTTTTCTTACTTACTTTGGACATAGTTCCCAACCAATTGCTATTTAA
>JBMYWR010000318.1:0-1656 GCA_049607625.1 Colwellia sp. | reverse complement strand
TGGTGATAAAGATCTAGATTATGTAGTTGAAACCTTTGGTTTACCTGATTAACTCTCCCTTAAATTTAGGCAAATAAAAAAGAGAAAAGAATAATTCTTCTTTTCTCTTTTTTATTTCAAAGCAGATCTTGAGCAGTAAATATAACTATCTTAACAAGCTCACTGAGCATGAAATTGCTCTAAATAACGTATAAAACACTGCTCTGTTAACGGTTTACTGAACATATAACCTTGTATTAAGTGACAACCGTGTTCCACCAAAAAGTCACACTGCTCTTGTTGTTCTACCCCTTCTGCGACAACCCTCAAGCCCAAGCTTTTCGCGATAGATAAAATGGCACAGGTTAACGACTTATCTTCAGGATTAATGGTGATGTCTTTAATAAACGCGCGGTCAACTTTTAAAATACTAATAGGAAATCGTTTTAAATAGCTTAAAGACGAATAGCCTGTGCCAAAATCATCAATCGACAACTCTACGCCCATGTCTCTTATCGCCAATAATTGCGATAACACATAGTTATCTTCTTCAATCAATAAACTTTCGGTCATTTCTAAAATCAAGCGCTCTGGTGGCAATTGCGTTTCCAGTAGAATTTTTTGTAATTTACTAACAAAGTCTTGACGATGAAATTGTGCACTTGACACATTAACAGATACTTTAGGTGCATATAAGCTGACTTCATGCCAAGCTTTTGCTTGAATACAAGCTTGCTTTAAGACCCATTCACCTATTTCACCAATAAAGCCAATATCTTCAGCTAAATGGATAAATTCATTTGGCGGAACTAAACCTTTACTTGGATGTTGCCATCGAACTAGCGCTTCAGCAGAAGCAATTCGTCCCGTATTAATATTATGAATAGGTTGGAAATGTAAAACGAGTTCATTTTGGCTTATCACCTGGCGTAATTCTATCTCTAAACTACGTCGTTGCTGCGCTTTTAAGTCCATTTCTTTGGTAAAGAATTGGACATTATTTTTCCCTTTTTCTTTGGCCTTATACATCGCA
Source organism: Colwellia sp. (assembly GCA_049607625.1). Classification (GTDB taxonomy): domain Bacteria; phylum Pseudomonadota; class Gammaproteobacteria; order Enterobacterales; family Alteromonadaceae; genus Colwellia. Next base: position 644 of record JBMYWR010000318.1, on the reverse strand, counting down.
CTATCTGCTTTGCTCAATAATCCTTCAGAGGTAACACCATCATCAGGAAAAATTGAAATGCCAATACTTGCAGTAACATAGGCGGTGTGCTCGCCTAACTGTAATGGCTTAGCAATTTTTTTCAACATTTGAGTGGCGAGCTTTTCAAAACCAAAAACATCATTATCACCAGAGAAAATAATGGCAAACTCATCACCACTTAAACGGCTAACTGTATCAGTTTTTCGTACCATCTCTGTTATTCTTTTTGTGGTGAGTTTTAACAAGAGATCGCCTTTTGCATGCCCAAACGTATCATTAATATTTTTAAAACCATCTAAATCAATAAAAAATACCGCAACTGAATTTTGCTCTCGCTTGGCAATTTCCAGCGCGTATTCAAAGCGATCAATAAATAAATTTCTATTCGCTAAGCCCGTTAATGAATCATAGTTTGCTTGCTGATAAATTTTGTTTTCTGCTTTTTTACGCTTGGTGATATCACTAAAAATTGACACATAAGACTCAAGCTGACCTTGCCCATCTTTTAGCGCTGTAATAGACAACCATTGATAATACACTTCACCATTTTTACGACGATTACAAATTTCACCTTGCCATAAGCCAGACTCACTCAACTCTGTATTCATACGCTGATAAAACTC
>JBMYWR010000317.1:0-1713 GCA_049607625.1 Colwellia sp. | reverse complement strand
TTTGGTCATATCGGTATTAGCGTGCCAGACGTGTACGCAGCATGCGAGCGTTTTGTAAAATATGATGTTGAGTTTGTCAAAAAACCAGACGATGGCTCTATGAAAGGCCTAGCCTTTATTAAAGACCCTGATGGTTATTGGATAGAGATTCTCTCGGCAGAGGGGATCACTGAGATTATTGAAGAGCACAAGTAAGATTGCCCCGTTAATAACCTGCTAATTAGCAGGTTATTTTAATTTACGCTTTTGTTTTTAGTAGGCAGTGTTTGCACGTTTTGCATTAGTAAGTGAATGTCAGGCTCTATAAGAAGCTTTTTATTTGGAATAAATAAAAAGCACTGTAATTTTTTAGCGAGTAGCCATCGTTTTTTAAATACACTTATAATTAAAGAAAGTGCCAAGTAACATCATAACAAGGGCCATTTAAATCATATTGCAGTTCTTGACCATTCGGGGTAAAGGTCGCTGTAGCTTTAAATTTAAAGTTTGACTTATCTTTTCTGTTAATTGCCAAAGCTTGCTCTATTTCATCCCATCTTTTAGATATACCACCATGCCCAGGATGACTATCGGCTTTTAATTCACCTGACTGATATTTTTTATTCCATTTAACAAAAATTTGCCATTGCTCAATCTCTAATTGAAGTTCAGATTCTGATATTAAATAAAGAGAAAACTCATCAGTAAAACCACTGTCATCATTGAAGTCTGAAACAAACCTGTAATGTCTCCCCTCAATAGATGTGATACCCCCTCTTGGCCCATCATAATATAAATTCTCGACAAGGACTTTAGACATTAGCATTCACTGAAAGCCTTTAGATAAATTGAAAGGATGAATAAACAATACCTATTATTAGCCACTACAAAAAGAACTAACGACTACATCATTAGGTAATTAAGGTGTTTTTTTACGGTTGTCATTGTAGATCTCCTTATTACAATCTAACAACAACCGTTCTACCGATGAAGTCATGTATTGCACGACGCTTTTCATTAAACAGCATGGTTATAAATTCTGACAATGCCCAAACTGTAGCTAATGAATTCAGACCCATAATTAAATAAGTTAAAACCGCAGGTACGCTACCAAGTTGTTGTAACGATATTGAAATAGAAAAAACTAGGAGTATCCAAGACGAGTTAATAGCAATATTAACAGATTCTCTGCGAACCGATTGCTTAAGCGTAATGCTCGTTTCGGTTTCATGATTGAGGACTTTAACATCCATCACCATCTTGCCAAGTGTTTGACCATAAAACCCATGCATGAAAACAACATAGCCAATATACTGAAAGCCATTAAAAGCTTGTAAAATCGTGTTTTGGTAGGAGTATTCAATGCTAAAGAGTAAGCATTCGATATAAAGTAATGCTGTAAAAATGAAGCCATCAATAATAGCGGCGCAAAAACGAGGCCAAAAAGTAGCATACCTTTTATTCGTTTCTAGCTCTTCAAACTCTGCTTTTGTTTCTGGGTCTTTTAATTTATTTGCAATCTCTAATTCTAACTCTTGTGCTCTTTGTGGGAAGCTTTCTTTATCAATATACTTTTGAGCATCTAATAACTCATCCAATGAATAATTTTTATAATTTGGGGTGTAGTCCATGTTTATTATTCTCCTTAACTGTTTAAAGCAGGTCAGCTTTTAGCATTCCACTCTTTTGGGATCTCGCGGATAAAACTCATCGGGCTGTTTAGTGCACAAATCA
>JBMYWR010000316.1:0-1788 GCA_049607625.1 Colwellia sp. | reverse complement strand
TATGACCCTCTTAATTTATTTCGAATTACGTTAAACCTAAATAGCTTGTTATGTTTACATCACAGCCACGATATAAATTCTGACTTTCCGTTTTTACCTGTATGTTCAACAATTGACTTTAAAATATTTATTAAATCAGATGATTTTTGCTTTTTGCCAACGAACCTTTTTATGAAACTCAATTTAGGTGTGTTTGATTGAATATAATGGTTTAGTGATTCAACATCCGATTCTCTTATAATTAAGACTTCACCTTCATAAGGTTCATTCATTGGATTAACAGGAGTCCATTCTGAATTATCAGTCGATGGGAGACAAAAATGATGTTCTCCGATGCCGGTTATTTCTGGAATTTGAAATAAGCCATCGATAGTTCCATCTGCGTCAGCACCGAATTTCCATACTTGCTTATTTTGACATACTACGAATCTACTCATAATTTCCTTGTAAACATAACGCTTTGCTAAGCGGCTAAAAATGGCTGGCTATAATAGCGAGGTACGAGCACAGCCAGCTGTTTGTGTCCGTTTAAGCAACTTGTTATACATTTATAGTATTTGCTTCTTTATCGTTTTTACTAAATTATTGTAGTCGCCACGAATATATACACATAAATATGCATCACATATATAGGTGCTCAAGTTTTTCGATTTATTACCTGTAAAACTTAATTCAAAAACGTCATAGCCATTTACGTTATAAGTTTTACTAACTGAACCTTCGCTTTCAAAAACAGAGAATAAAGACATGATATCAGAGTAACTATATTCAATAACGGATAGAGTTGCCCAGCTAGACATCGGGTCTTCACCAGTACAATAATATTCTGTAAAATCTTCCGTGGAACGCTTAACGTTTATTACACACTCTTCAAGTAGCTGTATTTTTTTATTAAAAATATCAATATGTAATTGCTTTCCTTGAGCATTTAAGGAAAAGCAAATAGAGAAAAGCAATAGTATTTTAACGAAATAACTCAATGGTTCACCTAAATGTATAACGCCTCATTCAGAGGCTTTTAACAGTTTGGCTATAATATCGAGCATAGCGAAGGAAGCCAACTGTTAAAAGTCCTTTGCAATGACTTGTTAGGCTACAACTTCTGGTGACAATTTTAAAGACATAAACTGGCTATTGGGATCTTCTACATAATCTGAAAATGGTTGGCAAAAATGGAAGCCATGTTTTGTGTACAACTCCCTTGCTGGTTTAAAATAATCCATTGAACCTGTTTCTAAACTTAATCTTTGATATCCGCTTAATTGTGCATCTTGAATCAAATGATTTAATAGCTTAGATGCAACGCCTTTACCTCTATAGTCAGATGCAGTTCTCATAGATTTAATTTCAGCATGGTGTTCATCAAGCTCTTTATAAGCAGCGCAACCGGCTAATTTTTCACCATCCCAAATAGTCCAAAACTTTACTTGAGGTGCCTTTAAACCATCTAAGTCTAAAGCATGTTTACTTTCGGGTGGTGATGTTGCTTGCATATCTGCAAGATGCTCTTCAAGAAGTGCGATAATTTCTTTGCCTGATAAATCATCTAACTTTATTTCAAACACCGAACTCTCCTTGTAGCCTAACGCCCAAATAACGGGCTAAAAATTGTGGGCTAAACTTGAGCGAAGCGATAAGCCCGCTGTTTTTAGTCCTGTTGATTTGCTTGTTATGTATTTGTTACTTATGAACTTTACACTAACAAACAATACTGAAAGTTAACAGATAAACGAAAGAATACAAGAACACCCCACCGCCTAATTAACACCTAACCTTACCTTTGAGCCA
>JBMYWR010000315.1:0-1827 GCA_049607625.1 Colwellia sp. | reverse complement strand
CTTGATCTGATCACTACTTGCTCTATAAGTTCAATTTATAATGATCTTGCCGTGTCATAGTTGAACCAATGGCGTAAACTTGTGCCTCGGCTTGTTGAGCTTTATATGATTAGAGAATCAAACGGTTAGACCATCATGATATTGTTGTGAGTGTATTGATACTTAAAGTTGGTTGAGTTAATCGACCAATATCTGCTATTAGATGATAAACATGAAGTTACCCGAGCGAAACGGTCAAGGGCGTGATCATGAATAGGCTGGGTTAACTTGATAGCCTTTAAGGCTGACTCCTCAGTTGTTTACTAACCTCCCTAAGGAACACTTGTTTTTTCTCTACGCTGAAGCTAGCCATTTCAATTGCGACAAGCTATATTTTTGAAGTAAGTATCTAAATGCAATACAACTTCAAATACTTGCATACGGTTTTGTATTTTTTCATAAGTAGGACAAATATACATATCCTTTTAGGGTCATATTTAAAGCGTGAACTTGAAAATGCCTTTTAATCTAAATCTAATGTACCTTTTTAAGGTTTATGTTATTGGCTTCTAAGTCGAGTGTAGCTTTCATGTCTTTACGACAGTAATAACCTTTTTCGGCCAACACTATTATACCAACTAGGTTTAAAGCTTGTTGAATTAATGGAGGAGTTACTCTTGCTAACTCACCTCCATCATTTGTATTGGTTGCATCATGATAAACAATCTGGTGATGCTTGGTGCCTACCGCGCTTAGAATATTATAACAAACTTGTTGTTCCATGTTTCTGGTTATGAACAGCCTTTCACTGGGTCGGTTAGTGATATTTGCTTGTAGGAGTGAGCTTCTACGGCCTTTTGATTTCTTGCAGCTTATCTTTAATGAATTGAACTTTTTCTCTGGTAATTATTAAATATCAACTTCATCCAAAAGCTCGAGATATTTTCGATACTGGCTATAACTCGTTCAATATGGTCCTTAGTTTTTTGATACGCTGTTTGATTTACTGTTAATGGCTTAAATTTATAGCCGTCAACTGCCGCTTTATCTTCACTTGGCAAATAATGAAGAAATGGATGGCTACAAGCTTGTTTAATGCCTTTGGCATTGTTTCGCCTGAGGTCAGCTATGGTTTAGAAATCAAGCGTTAGGCATTCCAATAAATAAGCTCAATATTTTATTCGCTTCGGTTTCTAATCTTCTAGACGACTAGTTAAGCTTGAGGTAACCGCATAAGTATAGCTTTGAGTTCTGTGAACAGACTAGAAGTTTTCAGGACTATGAACTTGATAAACAGAGGTAATGTCGAACATGTCTATCTGTGACATTAAATCTGTCATCTATTGCTGATGAGCTTTTAAATAAAGCTAGCACCGCAACTTTGAGCTTAAAAGCTCGATGATGTTTGGACATAAAAATAACCTGTAGTTGGAATGTCCAGCTAATGGAGGTCACTTCACTCGTCGAGTTTTTTGTTCCTGAAACTCTGCACTAACTTATTGCCAGCGCTTAATTATTTTGTTTTGTGTAAAAAATGCACTTGCATGTGAGAGGGACGGGTAATATGAGAGTAATTTGATAGAACAAAAAATAACGAAACTATTGGCTTTATAATAAGAGTAGGTTACCTAATTAAGATAATTGGTATTAAAGGCCAATATAATTCAATAAAACGGTATTCATTAGGGCTTTTTATGCCTTTGAAGTGAGTAGCTTGTTGGGAATCTAATGTGTTAAAGACTGGAAGCATCAAAATTGAAGGCTTCCAGTTTATGATACTTACTAGCTACTACTTATGGTAGCTTAAGCAGGTTTCCACTTCGTTTTTCGAACCTAAGATCACCGCCA
>JBMYWR010000314.1:0-1829 GCA_049607625.1 Colwellia sp. | reverse complement strand
GCTCAAAGTTTATAAAGTATACAATTTAAAGGGTGCGGATTATTATGTATAAAAATTTAAAATGCAACGCTTTTCTACTAAGCGTTACATTCGATTGAGAAAAACACGAGGTCGGTCAAGAAATGTGTTACACAACGGTTTCCAAGGCATGGTATTAGATCACTACACTGTCGTTGATTTACGTGTAGATAAGAAAAATCCTTTTGCAAAATTTCAGCATAAATAAAGTCGTCATATCTTCCATAGCGACCAATTTCTAACGCATCTATTTTATCTTCATGATTATTTAGCGACGTTGGAGTTGAAGTAAGTTTGATTGAAAACCTCTAGGCTAAATCCACTTTATACATACTACATAAACTAGCTTTTTGAGGCTTTCACGACTTCCTTTTTTAATAAGCACCTCGTAGTTGTTTAATCCAGTCCCGAGCTTTAGCAGAGCGAGGAAAGACAGATACCAAATGAATATAGAATCTAATATCGCAATTGATATGAATGATAATACGCCAAGCGCTAGTGTAATCGGGTATTCTAATAACCAAAGCGTGATATTGTGGGCAGTTAAATTTCGCATAGTTATTTGTAGACTCTTTGTTGAAGTTTATCTCGCATTGCTAATTTTTCAGCCATCCAATCATGAACTTCGCTTTCAACCCAAGCTACAGCCCTATCTCCTAGTGAGATTGACCTAGGAAAATCGCCATTGTTCATGTACTTATAAATTGATGAGCGACCAAGTCCGGTACAATGCATAACTTCATCTAGTTTGATAAATCTCATGATAATTATTTCTGAGCGTAATACTCGTCACTCCCTGATTTCATCGTACCTACCGCGCTACGTGAGGCACTCACATAGCCTTGAATTATAGATTCACACTATTAAGAAAAAAGCCGACGCTAAAGAAATTCAAATGGCGCCGGCTAAGTTTGGAAATCAGCTAATGTTTGAATACCCAGCCATCAGGCATTTCTTCATAAGAGCCTTGAGCATCAAACGGATGTATTCCGTATTTCTCAGAAGAAAACTCATAACTATAAGAGCATACGAAAACAGTCTTTTCTTTTTCAATACAACTCTTAATAGTTACGTTAGATATACTCGAGTACATACCTAAACATTTTTTCTTTTGGAAGAGTCCCATTTTTTCTAGTCCACTAGCATCATTCGGACATCCGTAACCACTAGGGTCTATCTTCGCCATCATATGTAATGGCAGCAAATCCACATTCTGGAGCTCCTCAATCTCATCACTGCTTGGTCCACTACACGCACCGACTGCGACTGACGCAATTACTATCAATAATTTCTTCATGATTGATGAGCTTAATTTGATGCAACGACTGGCGTTAGATAACCTTGTTTATTAAAGGTTTCACCAGAATCTTGCCAAGGTGTCTCGTTGAGTTTCGGATAACCTTCAACGAACTTAACTGTGCCATTGGAATCGAGTTTTAATTTACGGACAACATCGATGACTGTCTTTTCTGCCCACTCCTCAGGTGAGCCAGAAATGGCATATGCCGCTTTACGGGCAAGGCCGTCGATACCTAAGAAACCGCCTCCCTCTTTCTTGGTATAGTTGGCATAAACATCCAGTGCGTAACCGTTTTTGTATTCCCATAAACACAGATTAAATGACATATTGAAGGCATTATCAGCGTTCTTTTGCGCCGTTGCTGTCCAAACAGCGCCTTCACATTCCGCGGTCTTAAGCATGTTGCTCATTTGCGAGTTCATTTTCATTGCAAATGCCATCATGCCACTTTGTTGTCCAAGCTGTTTAGCAGCGTTAGACGGTTTAAAGCGCCCTGGTTTCTCAGGCTTAC
>JBMYWR010000313.1:0-1830 GCA_049607625.1 Colwellia sp. | reverse complement strand
GTGGTCATAGGGATTGGTCAAGAAATCATTAGTCACAATGAGGGCAGCTAAGATGAAATATAGTGTATTTTTTGGTCTTGTATCTTTAATGCTCGCATCAACTGCAAAATCTGAAGATATCGAACTTTTTGTTAAACATAAAATCAATATTGAAGAAAAGCCTCGGGTAATGATTGTATTTGATACCTCAGGCAGTATGGCATTTTCAAGTACTACTGGTGATGATTGTGGCTATGATTCCTACTATAGAAGGTGGAGACTTTGCCCGGATAATCGTTTAGGTGTTGCAAAAGATACCATAACAGACCTGATTGAAGATAAAGCGAATGAGAATGTAGATTTTGGCTTGATGCGATTTAACAGCGACAATGAAGGAGGGTATGTACTTTCTGGGATAGGTTCTAGCAAATCGGATATAAAAAATAAAATTAATACCCTAGAGGCCAATGGGGGGACTCCTTTGAGCGAAACTCTTTGGGAGGCGTATTTGTACTTAATCGGTGAAGACAGAGATTATGCTGATTACTACTCTATTGGAAGAGACCGTAATATTGAATCAGGAAGTAAATACATCTCTCCTTTTACCCCAAAAGCTGGTGAGCAAAGGTGTAATAGCGCTGTGAATGTAATTTTAATGACCGATGGTGACCCCTCTGTTGATACGAGTTCGAATTCAGATATCTCTAAACTCTATAAAAATACATTCAAACAAGATACGCCTGTTATAGAGAAAAGTTATATGCCGGCTTTGGCAGCAGCTATGCATGGCAGAGGCGGTAAAGATCCTGTCGAAGTCGATCTTTACCTGAATACATCTGATTTAAAAGACACAGCTTATGTATACACCATTGGTTTTGGTAAGGGAATGAGTGGTGCTGGTGAGAAAATTTTAAGAGAAACCGCCGAACTAGGCGGTGGTAAATACTATCAAGCGGATACTGCAGAAAAATTAAAAGAAGACTTTAATAAAATTTTGGTTGCCATAAACCAACGAAACTCAAGTTTTGTGTCTCCTTCGGTATCAATGAATAGCTCAGATCAAACACAAAGTGGTAACTCTCTTTACTACACCATGTTTTTGCCTGAGAAACACACTCGCTGGAAAGGTAACCTAAAAAAACTACAGGTTAAAGATGGTGAAATCATTGACATGTCGAATAAGCCAGCACTTGATGCGCAAGATGGCATCATCAGTAAAGATGCGACAACGTTTTGGTCTAAGCCTGGTTCGAATGACGGTAATAATATTGAGCAAGGCGGTGTGAATTACCAATTATCTAAGCAAACCTCTCGAAAACTATTTTCTGATTTCGGGGAGGGGGCACTGATAGATTTCAAATGGAATAAAGCGAAAAATAAAGTTGGGGCAAAAAACTTAAGAAAGCTATTTCGTGCAAAGAATAACAAGGAAGCAAAGCAAATAATGAATTGGGCTTCAGGTAAAGATGTATTAAATGAAAACAGTGACTCAAATATAAGAAAAGACATCTTTGGTGATCCGCTTCATTCAAAACCAGTCACCATGGATTATGGTAACAATGATATTAGAGTCTTTGTTGGCACTAATTCAGGTGTTTTGCATGCCTTCAAAGATAATGGCAATACAGTAAATGAAAGTTGGGCGTTTTTACCAGGTCAGTTGCTTGACATTCATAAGCCTCTAATGAATAAGCAGGATGGGACCAAGCTTTATGGTGTTGATGGTCCAATAACGGTATTCCATAAAGATATTAACCGAGATAATATTGTTAATGGTACAGATAAAGTATGGCTGTTTTTTGGGCTTAGAAGAGGGGGTACAGCTTACTATGCGTTAGATATAACGAGTCC
>JBMYWR010000312.1:0-1846 GCA_049607625.1 Colwellia sp. | reverse complement strand
GTATCCATTACTTCGATACCTAAAATATCTAAGCCTTGTTTTAATGTTTTAGAAATCACATTACACAAAGCTAAGCGTGACATTTTAACTTCATCGCTTACGTCATCTTTCAAAATTGGGCAGGCTTCATAGAATGTCATGTATAAACTAGCTAATTCGTATAGATAATTACAAAGTAAGTTAGGTGTACATTCACTAATAACCGCATCAATAACATCTTCAAACTGTAATACTTTTAGCGCAAGGGCTTTTTCTTGATCTTCTACAATGCAAATATTGGTTTGAAGGCTTTCAGTGGTTACACCGGCTTTATTAAATATACTTTGAATTCTTGAGTAAGCATATTGTAAGTAAGGTGCCGTTGCCCCTTCAAAACTCAGCATCGTTTTCCAATTGAAAATATAGTCACTAGTACGGTTTTTAGATAAATCTGCAAATTTAACCGCGCCAATACCAACCTTTTTAGCAATATAAGCTAATGCATCTGCTTCTATTTCAGGGTTCTTTTCTTTAATTAAAACACTTGCTCTTTCAATAGCTTCATCAAGTAGTTCTGCTAATTTAATGGTACCGCCAGTACGTGTTTTGAAAGGCTTGCCATCATCACCCATCATCATGCCGAACGGGCAATGATCATAAGCGACATTTTCAGGCAAGAAACCTGCTTTTCTGGCGACAATTTCCACTTGTTTAAAGTGCAGAGACTGCCTAGCATCAGTGAAAATAATAATTCTATTCGCTTTTAAATTACCGCTACGGTATCGACATGCAGACAAATCGGTTGTTGCGTATAAGAAACCACCACCCGATTTTTGTACGATAAATACCGAAGGTTCACCGTCTTTGTTTGCCATTTCATCAATAAAAACAACTTTAGCACCTTGGTCTTCAACAGCGATTTCTTTCGCCATTAATTCATCAATGACAGCTGACAAATCAGGATTGTAGGCACTTTCACCCATAATATCTTTACGGGTTAATGAAACATTAAGTTTGTCGTAAATTTCTTCACTGTGGTGAATAGAGATATCAATAAATTGTTGCCAAAGCTTCGCACACTCTGGATCGCCACTTTGCAATTTAACTACATCGGTACGTGCTCTATCTGCAAAACCTTCTTCGTTGTCAAAACGTACTTTAGCTTCACGATAGAAGTTCTCTAAATCACTTAACGCGGTTTCAGCAATTTCGTTGCTTGCTAATTTATCGCTTAAGTGAGCGATTAACATACCAAATTGCGTACCCCAGTCACCCATATGGTTTTGACGAATTACCGTATCGCCTCTAAATTCAAGGGCTTTTACAACCGCATCACCAATAATGGTTGAACGTAAGTGGCCTACGTGCATTTCTTTAGCAAGGTTTGGCGCTGAATAATCAACCACAACCGTATTTGGTGTATCCGTTGTTTCTACCGAACGCTGGCTTACACCAAGTTGTGGGTCTGTGGCTGCAGCATTAAGTTGCTCATTTAACCACGCTTTACACAAGTGAATATTAATAAAACCAGGCCCTGCAAGTTCAACTTTCGTTGCTATGCCTTCTAAGTCAAGATGTTCAACAACAGTTGTAGCTAATGCTCTAGGATTGGTTTTTAACTTCTTCGCCGCTCCCATTACACCGTTTGCTTGGTAATCACCAAACTGAGGTCTACTTGAAATACTAACAGCCGGGTTAGTATCTTCAGGTAAGCCACTTGCAACCATTGCTTTAATTACTTTATTACTTAATATTTGCTTTATATTCATCGTGTTAATCTTTTGTTTAAACGTACCTGTTTGTACGTTTTATTCTATAAGGAGCGAAAAGTTCGCATCTACAGTACTTTATTGTTTTCCATTAAGAG
>JBMYWR010000311.1:0-1857 GCA_049607625.1 Colwellia sp. | reverse complement strand
GGCTAAAAATGTATGTCATATGAGTAACGTCTTTTGGTATATACGTTGGTGTTTGCGCAAGACGCATGTTAACTAGGTGATCTGGAAGTTACTTTTGCAAAGCTCGGTATATCCGAGCTTTTTGCATTCTTCCACTACATACACATATGACTGCCATTTTGCCTGAATTGTTACTCTGATTTCTTTTCGTAAACAAAATTAAACCTCGATGTATGTTCGGGTTCAGAGTGTGGTAATGATTAGATAACGTTGGCAAATTTGCCACGGAACTGTGGCAACGGTTAAACAGAACTCTGGTCCGTTAAGTGCGGATTTTCCAATAAATATTATTGAATGGGATGCAAGGTATATCGCGGCGCTATTCCGAACAGAAATTGATGAAGTGGATGATGATAAATTTGGCAGCTTGTATACACTACTCGATCGCCATGGTTCCATATCCCAAGAAAAGATGTGAGTATATAAATTAAGGGGGCGAAACTGGCATTAACTCTTGGAGTTTATATCAAGAGCTAGTTGGTGAGATACTAGAACATTTGCTTTTCCCACCTCTTAACAAACCTATTTCTGAATCAACTGACTTAGAGAAAGTAAATCGAATAGATTGGGTTATTCCTAACTATATTCTAAAATGTTTGTAGCCCAAACGTGCCTCAAGAAATAGAAAACTTAACGGATTATTGTTCATCGACCGATTTTTGTTTAGGGGTTTTGTGCCCATCCCCTCGAAATGAACCTTAAGGTTATTTATTAGCCATTCATAAGTTATGATGGTGTAAAATAACTATAAAGGTCAATTATCATCACTAACCCAACCACTAAACGTATTCAAATACTTACATCGTCTGAAATAAACGAACTTTACGCTCTTCCTAACTTTAATCATACAGACAGAGAAGACTATTTTTCATTGGATAGTGAAACCCAAAAACTCGTTAATGAGCTAAGACGATTAGAAACCAGAGTATATTTTATCCTGCTATTAGGCTACTTTAGATCGCGCCCTATCATTTTTAATTTTTCATTTGAAGACGTTGTTGTTGATCTTGATTATGTCAGAACTAAATATTTCAATGGTAAAGATATGATGTTGACTGACTTACCTCGAACAACAAAAACAAAGTTGTTCAAAAAGCTACTTAACTATACTGGCTTTTCAAATTATCATAGTAAAATAGATAAAGAACTACTTCTTAAAAGGCTTAATGATGTTGTAAAAATAAACTTAGAGCCTCGATATGTTTTCGATGAGTGCATTGCTTATTTTGGTCAAAACAGAATAGCGCTTGCTGGTTATACAACACTACAAGACACTATCTCAACCGTTTTATCAAATGAACGAAGCCGTATTGAGCATATTCTCACTGAAAATTTAACTCAATCCACAAAAGCCATATTACTTAAATTACTTGAATCAAATAGTACTTTTACTGACCTAGCCAAATTGAAAAGAATGGCTAAAGATTTTTCGGCTAGTCAAATAGCACAAGAGTTGAAGACACATAAAACTATACGTTTACTTTACCCTGAAATTAAAGTGCTTATTGCTGAACTCAAATTATCCCCCAAAAACCTTGAATACTACGCGTCATTAGTTAAACACAAGACAGTTTATAAACTCAGAAGACATGCAGACAGCCAAACTATTTTATACCTCGTTTGCTATTTGTTTTTCAGGTACCGAGAAACTAACGATAACCTTGTAGCCGCTTTTATTTACTCCGTGAGAAAGCTCTCTGAATCAGCTAAAGGTTATGCTAAACAACGTATCGTTGAAGATGTAAATATTGTTAGAACTAAATTAAAATCTGCGGGTAGTTTATTAAAGTATTTCATCGATACCGATATGGATGATAA
>JBMYWR010000310.1:0-1874 GCA_049607625.1 Colwellia sp. | reverse complement strand
TCATCAGCTTCATCTTTTGCAAGGCTAGTATAGTGAAAACTGGTTAATTCAGAAGTTAAGAAATCATCCATTAATAACTTAATAAATAAAGTCTTTGAAACCTTAGTATCCAATTGTATTTTGTCGTCGGCAGCATTAAACCTAATTTTTCCTTTCAATGATGGAAATACCTTACAAAATGCAACAATACGTTGATTTTCAATACCCGCTTTTAACACAGGAGAATCCTTTGCAATCTTTGTTAATTTTCTAGCTGTTGTTACATCCTCAATTAATTCGTGTAACGTTTCTGGGTTCTCCAATATTTCTATAGCCTCAACAGCTTCAACACCTAGCATTGCCTCTTTTTGAATAACTTCTTGGAAACCAAATGACTTTTCCAAAGTTTTTAGATCGATTACCAATAAAGAACCATCAACTCTAATAAATTGAAAGTTAGGACTTAGCCGGAAAAACTCTTCTTTTAGCTCTTCAAACCGATGAGGCGATTTTTTTAGAAAGAAGCTAGAGCGACCATAAATATTAACCTGAGCCATCGTTTTATATAATACAACTTGTTGTCTTTCATCGCCCAATTCAATAATAAGAGCTGCTACAGAGCTAATTTCATCATGCTCAAGATCAAAAGTTTCCTGCTCATCTGATTCCAATACCGCCTGTAAGCTATTCAATGTTTCTGGAGTATCTATATCATATTCATAAAGAACATTTTTTCTTTCATCTGAAGTAGACAACGGTACAACGCTAAGTTCTTCATCATTAATGATGGTATCTACAAGACTTCCAACAAACATGGATCTAATACTAGGGAGATCTTCAGCCCTTATATCAAGTTTTTTGGGATTATTTTCTCCTTTCAAAAGTACATATACAGTAGTGCCGATTTGTTCAATATTATCCGAGAAGTATTGTAGTTTGGTATTCAACTCTTCCTTGTTCATTATTTAACTATCGCTCCGTAGTAAATTCTTTCATCTAATTTAATGTATGAAACTCGATCTAAATTTTTCAATTTACATCGAGTTATGATTATTATGTTTTGCCTTGACTCATTATTTTTAAAGTTGCCATCCGCCTTGTATATGTGAAAGCCCAATAATGCTAGTGACGGGTTGGCATAAAACAAATCCGTTTTTATGTATATTATCCCCATAAAAATCAATAACAAGCCTAGAACAATCAAATATCTAGTGCTTTCAAAATCAAAGGTAACTAAAGGGATTATGTACGTCGCCAAAAACGTTAGATGTTCGTAATTAATGCTTTCAACTTTAACCAATTTAAATGGAAGATTGGTAGATCCTTTAATAGCAAACTCAAACCTTTTGAGTTCATAAATTCCCCAAATCAAGCATAAAAAACATATCGCAGGGACAACTATGGCCGAATTAAAGTTAGAAAAACCAATAAAATGACAATCATCGCCCCAACACATCGGTATATTCACCGTAATAATTATTACTAGTAAAAATAACAACCAAAGAGAAATAACATATAATCCAAATTTCCGCCTAATCATTTCCCTTCCCTTTTAGTTGCACTTTTCGCCACACGCTCTAGTGTTCGATGTACAGTTGGTCTACCAACTCCATATTTTCGTGCAAGTGCCGAAATAGAGTCACCATTTAGTTTATCTTTATATAATTCCTTCGCTTGTTTATCAGACAAAGCAGGCATTCTCCCCATATGTTTGCCTTTAGCCTTAGCCTCTTCACGACCTTCTGCTGTTCTGGCTTTTATTAAATCCCGCTCAAGCTGAGCGAAGACTCCACATAGGTTGATCATCGCCGTCGAGAATGGATTATCATTACCAGTGTTAAGAGAACCGTCAATAATATTTAAACAAGCACCTTTTTTGTGGATACTTTCAATTG
>JBMYWR010000309.1:0-1875 GCA_049607625.1 Colwellia sp. | reverse complement strand
CTAAATTTATAAAGTCTAAGATTAATACTGGTAGTTTATTGACTTACTTTATCGCTTTTTTGGGACATTTATTCGAACTAGGTGAAAAACAAACAGGTATTCCTACATTAGGTTTAAAGGTTATCACTGATATTCGAGCGCTACGAGAGACTATTCCAGAACATAAGCAACACCCTGTCATCCCTCCACGTATATTTAGCGGTTTTTTATCTGAGCTTTGGTCATTGATATTTTCCTTTAAAAAAATACAAGCGCCTCTTATATCACTCATTGAAAAATGTGTTGAGAACAAAAGATATGGACGAAGGCAAAAACCTAAAAATATTAAAAAATATGGTATTGAGCTCAACTTCTCAGAAGCTGTTGAATTTCATGGTTTAACCAGTGAAGTTGATAAATTGGGCATTAAGAGTCTTACAAATATTCATGGCTATATCCTAGCAATCCAAGATGCAGGAAGATATTTACTACATGCTTATTCAGGCATGAGATATAGTGAGTTACTTAGCTTAATGTTGAATTGCTTATCTATAGAAAAATCAAAACATGGAAATATAGTTCGACTGTTGGGAAAAACAAGTAAGCTTGTTGGTCAACGAAAAACAACCGCATGGATCACATCAAAAGAAAGTGAAACTATTGTTGAAGTACTACAATCTATCGCAAAACTTGTAACCCACGATCATGATTTCTCTGCTGAAGAGCTTATTCTATTTCCATCTCCAAGCTATTTAGGTTTTGTTGGGGCAAAAAGAAGTTCAACAACTTGTTTACCACACAGCCATACAAGCTCAACGTTATGGCGCTTTATTAATATTAAAGAAATAGAAATTAACAATGATGATCTGAACTTCCTTGAAATAATTGATTGCTCTCGAGCATGGAGAATGGAAGATCAGTTTAAAATTGGAGAAAGGTGGTCTTTTTCTTCGCACCAATTTAGGCGAACCCTTGCTTATTACTGTCGTCAAAGTGGACTGGTAAAACTCTCGACATTAAAACGACAACTCAAGCATATCACCCGTGAAATGTCCTTATATTATGCTCATGGAAACGAGTACAGTGAGCTATTTGATACCAATGAGCATTTCTACAATGAATATGATAGAAGCAAACCAGAAGTAGATACGCTTGCATACGTGTTGGAATTATTGTTTTCTGAAGAGGATTTACATGGGAGTCATGGCAATCATATTGAGCGGTTTAACAAACCAAAGAATGAACAGCAAAAAGTAAAAATCCTCACGAATCGAGGTGATATTGTTAAAAAGTTCAAAAATGGTGGGTTGGCTTATAAAGAGACAGCGTTAGGGGCATGTACTACGACTTCTCCCTGTAATCAAAAGTTACTTGGTAATATATCTGCTTGTATAAAATGCACTGATGCTGTTTTAAAACCATCAAAAGTACAAAATGTAATAAATTATCAACGTAACTTTGTAGAATCGCTCGATAGAAATAGTATTGAATATAGAACCGAAAAAATGGAACTAGAAGCACTGCTATTACAACAAAATAAAATGGTTAAAGGAGGATGATTTAATGGGAGCCGTAGATAACTACATGTCTGCTTTAGAGCGATTAAAAAATAATACACCGGTTGTTTTACCCAAAGGAACTCGTATCTCTAAAGATACAGTTGCCTTGGAAGCTGGTCGTAAACGAAGTTCAATCAAAAAATCACGCCCTCAATTCGCAAATCTTATTGAAGAAATTGAATTAGCTGCAAGCATTCAAAGTAAACCTGAAGAAGACTCTAAAGCTAACTTAGATAAGCTAAAGTCAGAAAAAGAACATTATAAAAACCTGTACCACCAATCACTGAACCGAGAATTAATGTTGATAAAACGCTTATCCGATTTAGAAAAGTCATTT
>JBMYWR010000308.1:0-1920 GCA_049607625.1 Colwellia sp. | reverse complement strand
GGCAACGCTACTAATTTTGTCACTTTACCCTGTAATTTTTAATCTTGATTAAAAGATCGGCTGGTTGATAACTATCAAGCAGGTCTGTGTTCTAAATTTTGCCTGATAAGCTATTGTGTTTAATATTTATTGTTTAATATTTAATTGAATTTGATTAAAGCCTTAAAGCAAGTTACTTTATAATATAAAAGTGACCTATCCCATAATACCTCGGAGGTTAAATGGAAACACAACCAACAGAATTAACACAGGGAAAAGCGGTTAAGCCAAATAAGTTTATCTCAGTTATTAAATTTATTTTTAAAATCGTAATTTTCTTAGTAATAGCCATTCTTTTCGCTAAAGCATTTGCTATTTTAGGTGCTATTCATGGTAAAGAGTTACCTGAAAGCTATTTTTCGGGTGGATACCCTACTATTTTAGGTTTACTCGACTCAGAGTTGTTCATGGGCTTGATCTTCTTTATTACTTTATCGGTATTTGCTTATATAGGATATTTATTATGGCAACTGCATGAAGTAGCTGTTCACCGAGCAGAGTCAAGTTCATCTAATCAAGTTCAGCTTGTCTTCGCCTTGTCTTTATGTGGTTTGTTTATTCATAAAGCATGGTGGGTGCTTGCCATTATTATAGCGTTTACGAGTTGGGAAAGTATTGCCAATAGCGTCAGTAAGGTTATTGATAAAGGTGTAAATGGGAAAGTAGATAAAGAGGGAGAGCAATAATGAAAGAAATAATGTTGCCATACATATTAATTATTTGGACCCTTGTTAAGTTGGGCGTTATCCAATGGAACCTAAGGAATGCGGTTTACTGTGTCAGTCTTGGTGGTTTTATTTGCTTCATGCTTTTCACTGCGCATCGCTTTTGGTCGCCTGCCGATTTAACAGATAGTTCTACAGTAAAAGCACCTCACGCGGTGTTAAGTCCGCTCATTGGCGAGCAAATTGATACAATTTATGTGACCCATAATCAAATTTTAAAAAAGGGTGATTTGATTTATACCCTAGTTGATACAGACTCTGAAGCGAAAATAGAAGGTGTTGAAGCCCAAGTCTCCCAGCAAGATGAATTAATCGCACAATATAAACGAGACATACAAAGAAGTATTGATGCTCCAGGTGTTTTTGCTTTGCGGGATATTGAAAAAGTAAAGTCTGATTTAGAATACGCCAAAGCAATGAAAGAAAAAGCTCAGGCGGATCTTATCGCAGCTAAATTTGAAGCATCTAGAATGGAGATTAGAGCCCCGTTCGACGGACAAATGTCTATTACTAATATCGCTTCTGGTTCTCGTATAGGTAACATGCACATTTATGACACGAGTAAAAAGTTTGTAGAAATGCGTATCCCAGATCAATCATATCGATACATTAAAAAAGGACAATTTGCTGAGTTTTACGTTAATGCCTATCCTGGAGAAATATTTAGAGGTCGTGTTCATTCTATTACAGCTGGAACAGGTGAAGCCATGATCAGCTCTAGAGGTGGGGATCAAAGCGTAAATCAGCACGTGGGACAAAACGCTCCTTCGCACGGACGAACTGTCGTTATAGAGTTCGAACAACCAGAAGGTTACAACGTGCCTATTGGGGCAACGGGCTCTGCATGGATATCAGCTTCTAAACCACTGCCAGTGTTGGGCTTTATGGATATAGTAGGAGCAGCAACTGTTCGATTAAAGGCTTATAAAGCATATTTGAATGCGTTATAAAGCTGAGAAGATTAAAAGCCTTATTAAAAAATAGATTAGAATATTCAACCTCTGAGTATCTATAATACCTCATGCAAACCATTAATAACTTTTGTTATTAATGGTTTGTACTCACCACTTTAAATTAGTTTTATACAGCTTGTTTATTCATTAACCTGAACTCGGCTTAATACATACTTCTCTAGCAGCTATTTTTCCTAGCTTCT
>JBMYWR010000307.1:0-1941 GCA_049607625.1 Colwellia sp. | reverse complement strand
AGTTTAAGCGGAATTATTAAGTTTGTGGAGCAAATGCGCTCAATCGGCAGAGGTGATTACGACTTAGCTCATGCTGCGTTATATGTGTTTTATGCGATACCGAGGGATATTGAGCTTTTCTTCCCTATGTCGGCATTAATTGGCGGTTTAATTGGTATTGGCATGTTAGCCAGTAATAGCGAATTAATTGTTATGCAGGCTGCGGGGTTGTCACGTTTAGATATAATAAAATCAGTAATGAAAACGGCTGTTATATTAATTTTATTGAGTATGTCTATTGGTGAGTGGCTAGCGCCAAAGGGGGAAGCCACAGCCAGAGAAATAAAAGCACAGGCCATTTCGGGAGGGAGCCTTATTGCCTCTAGTAGTGGTGTGTGGGCAAAAGATGGTGACTACTTTATTAACATTGGTGAGGCACTTGACCGTGGAGAGGTTAGAAATGTTCAGATTTATCGTTTTAGTGAATCATTAAAACTTGATAGCTGGTTGCGTGCTAAAAGCGCTTTTTATGAAGAAAAAGAGGATGTCTGGATTTTAAAAGAGGTGGTAGAAACACAGGTAGAACAAACGCAAGTAACTACCACTTCATATCCAGAGCAACGCTTTAAGTCTACGCTCACTCCAAAAAAATTAGGGGTGGTAACAGTTAAACCTGAAGCACTGTCTATACGAGGTTTAATTGATTATTTAGATTACTTAAATTTAAATGAACAAGATACCAGCCGTTATGAGTTAGCGTTTTGGCGTAAATTAATGCAGCCAGTTACAGTCGCCGTTATGTTATTAGTCGCACTTTCATTTATTTTTGGACCTCTAAGGTCCGTCTCAATGGGAGCGCGAATTATGATGGGGGTTGTTACAGGAATCCTCTTTTTCATTTTTGCTGAAGTGCTAGGTTCGCTAAGCTTGGTTTATCAGTTTGCCCCCATTCTGGGAGCTACAATTCCAAGTGCGGTATTTGTTTGTGTGTCTATTTACTTAATGAATAAAAAGCCAAGCTAAGTAACATAAGTTACATAAGTTACATAAGTAAAATAAGTAAAATAAATTCAATCCATAAGGGCTGGTATTACAACCTTCCTTTATTTTCTTCTAGTGATAAAAGCACGACTTCAGTTTTTGTAAGCCTGTCTTGTAGGCTCAACTTATTTTTACGATCAAATAAGACTGTGATGTTACCTAAGCCAAAAAGAGTAGGCAGTAATCTTTTCAACCCAGTAACTTTACTAATTCGGGTTCCATCTTGATTTTGAACTCGTAAACGCCATGCTCGCATGCCTAGTGTTTGCCCGCTTTTAGACCAAAAATAAATAAAGAAAAAACCTACCCAACCCATTTTCCATAGCTCGTTTGGCCACTTAAGCCAAAGTGTATTAGATATCGTGTCAGAAAAGTGCTTTTGACCTTGCATATCATAAAGGCCAAAGTAAAGGCCTGCGTACATAATTAAGAAAGAGCTAGCACCTGCAATCATGTAAACCGCGAAGGCAAGTAAGAAGTCGTATATCCATGAAGCCATGCGACGACGAAATCCGGCACGGGGATAAGAGTCGTCTTCAATAGAAGTGTGTTTAGTATTTGTAGCAGATTTTGTCATAAGTATTTCTATGTTGTTGGCGTATTTAATAGGCTTCATATTTTAGCTGTCGAATAATAACGAATATTCACCTTAAATGGTACGTCAATCGATTATACTGCATGAAAAATGTCCTCTTAACAGTATAAGCACATAAAAAACACAACAATGTCTTGCAACCTCCTCACTGATTAGGGATAATTCGCGCCACTTAGTAATACATTTCATTAAGAAATATTATTAAGCCTCTATGGTGACCCTTTCGGTCCCCTCGCAATGATACTCTGTGAACTCGGCCAGGTCCGGAAGGAAGCAACCGCAGCAGACGACTCATGTGCCGAGGTGTGGCTGGTTGGGTTGCCACC
>JBMYWR010000306.1:0-2011 GCA_049607625.1 Colwellia sp. | reverse complement strand
GTGCTGAGCCCTGATAGTGACTTCTTTAAGTATATGAAGCAAACCGGTAAGTAATTTACCCAGTTGCAATTTAATATTGAAAGCCCTGCACTTTGCAGGGTTTTTTTATGGAGAAAATAATGAGCTTTGATGTATTGCTACTGGCGTTTGCTTTGTTGTTAATTTTTGAAGGACTTGGGCCTGCTTTATTTCCAGCGAAATGGCGCGAGTATTTACGCGAAATAGCGCAATTAGCTGATCCGCAATTGCGGATGATAGGCGTTGCTTTAATCTTGATTGGTTGGCTGCTTTTTATGTGGTTAAAACCATAAAATAAAAAACAACCAAGAGATAAAATAAAAATTAAATTTATTAGTAAATTATCTAAAAACAACAGTGCTTAATGAGCTTGTATATACCAATTTAATTGAAGTTATTTAGATAAAATGATGAAAAAAGCTGCTAAACGGGGTGATCTTTGCCCCCATTTTTTGATAGAATCTGCGCCTAATTTTCTTTAAGTGAAGTTACAATGGGTAAAAACGTCGTTGTATTAGGCACCCAATGGGGTGACGAAGGTAAAGGTAAGGTTGTTGACCTACTAACAGATAAAGCGTCTTTAGTTGTACGTTATCAAGGTGGTCACAACGCAGGTCACACACTCGTTATTAACGGTGAGAAAACAGTTCTTCACCTTATCCCATCAGGTGTTCTACGTGACAATGTTAAATGTGTAATCGGTAACGGTGTAGTATTAGCACCAGATGCACTTATGCGCGAAATCGGCATGCTTGAAGAGCGTGGTGTTCCGGTTAGAGAGCGTTTATTAATTTCTGAAGCATGTCCACTAATCCTACCGTACCACGTAGCATTAGACATGGCTCGTGAAGAAGCACGTGGCGCTAAAGCTATCGGTACTACAGGTCGTGGTATTGGTCCAGCTTACGAAGATAAAGTGGCGCGTCGTGGCTTACGTGTTGGCGATTTATTTAACCCAGAGTTATTCGCTGAAAAACTAAAAGAAGTACTTGAGTATCATAACTTTACACTAGTTAATTACTACAAAGTTGATCCAGTTGATTACCAAGAGACATTAGACGCTGCGATGGCGGTTGCTGACATTCTTAAGTCTATGGTTGTTGACGTTACTGAGTTACTTGACCAAGCACGTACTAATGGCGAGCACATCTTATTTGAAGGTGCACAAGGTACGCTACTTGATATCGACCACGGTACATACCCATACGTTACGTCTTCAAATACAACGGCTGGCGGTGTTGCTACGGGTGCTGGTTTTGGTCCATTAAACCTAGATTACGTATTAGGTATCGTGAAAGCATACACAACACGTGTTGGTTCAGGTCCTTTCCCAACTGAACTTTATGACGGTTTAGATAAGCAAGACCCTGTTGGCAAACACTTAGGTGACAAAGGTCACGAGTTTGGCGCAACAACTGGTCGTTTACGTCGTACAGGTTGGTTCGATGCTGTTGCAATGCGTCGTGCGGTACAAATTAACTCTATTACAGGCTTCTGTTTAACTAAACTAGACGTATTAGACGGTTTAGAAACAATCAAAATCTGTACTGGTTACCAGCTTGAAGATGGCACAGTTACAAACGTAACACCACTTGCTGCTGAAGGTTACGAGAAAGTAACACCAGTATACGAAGAGATGCCAGGTTGGAGCGAAAATACGTTCGGTGTAACAACTTACGAAGGCTTACCGCAAGCTGCACGTAACTACATCAAGCGTTTAGAAGAAATCACTGGTGTACCAATCGATATCATTTCGACTGGCCCAGATCGTGTAGAAACAATGATTGTACGTAACCCATTTGGTGAGTAAATTTAGTTTCTAGAAAAAAGCTGCAGTTTGCAGCTTTTTTTATGCCTAAAATTCAAAGGTTGGTATATATTTTGTATCAATTATTTTAAATTGGTATGAGCTTTAGTTCTGTTATACCAACTCTGTTAAAGTATGTGATCAGGGATAGCGCTGGATAAATGAAATGGTAACAAGGCGGAATTT
>JBMYWR010000305.1:0-2066 GCA_049607625.1 Colwellia sp. | reverse complement strand
ACTTGGTTTGGGTCCAAGGGGTCGCAAGTTCGAATCTTGCATCACCGACCACTTTCTTATCTCTCTATTTTCTTAAAGTTTCCTTTAAAAACAATCAACTATTAATATAAGTTAACTCTATCTATATAAATTTTAATTTATTTGCGTTCTGCGCTCGACTCTTGTTTAAAGCACCGCTATAATTTCGCGTCATTATTTTAATCTGAACATCTTTATTCGGGTTTTTCCGGGCTCTGTTAGTTTATGCTAATAAGCTGAATACACTATTTTACTTAAAGTAGTGTTGACTATATTTAGATGCGTTATAGAAAGCGTACATACGCTAAGTTTTTTGAGGTAATTAAATGCAAGTTTCAGTTGAGACTACACAAGGTTTGGAACGTCGTTTAACGATTTCTGTTCCTGCCGAAACAGTAGATGTTGAAGTTAAAAACCGTCTTCGCCACATTGGCAAGACACAGCGTATAAATGGTTTCCGTCCAGGTAAAGTGCCACCATCAGTTATTCAAAAACGCTATGGTCAATCTGTACGTCAAGAAGTTGCTGGCGAATTAATGCAACGTAACTTTGTTGATGCGATTGTTGCTGAAAAACTAAACCCAGCAGGCCGTCCAGCATTTGTTGCTAAAAGCAATGAAGATGGTAAAGCGCTAGAATTTGAAGCAACATTTGAGGTTTACCCTGAAGTCGCTTTAAAAGATTTAGATAAAATAGCCGTTGAGCGTCCAGCTGTTGACGTGACTGATGCTGATTTAGATGAAATGTTCGAAACATTACAAAATCAACATAAAACGTGGAAAGAAAACAAGCGTAAAAGCAAGAAAGGTGACAAGTTAACTATCGACTTTAATGGTCGCGTTGACGGTGAAGAATTTGAAGGTGGCAAAGCAGAAGCTTTCGAACTTGAATTAGGTTCTGAGCGCATGATCCCTGGCTTTGAAAAAGATATTATTGGTATGAAAGCCGGTGATGAGAAAACTATCACTGTGACTTTCCCAGAAGATTACCACGCTGAAAAGCTTAAAGGTAAAGACGCTGAGTTTGATATCGTTGTTCATAAAACTGAAGGTCCAGTTTTACCTGAAATCGATGAAGATTTTGCGAAATTATTCGGTGTAGAAGAAGGTGGTGTTGAAGCACTTCGTGAAGAAGTTGGCAAAAACATGACGCGCGAACTTAAGCAAGCTGTTAAAGCTAAAGTAAAAGAGCAAGTTATTGAAGGCTTACTTGAAGTTAGCGAATTAGAGATCCCTACTGCACTAGTAGCGCAAGAAATCGATGTACTACGTAAGCAAGCTATGCAACGTTTTGCTGGTCAAATGGATCCGAATAACTTACCTGAGTTACCGGCTGAAATGTTTGAAGAGCAAGCTAAGCGTCGTGTAAAAACAGGTTTACTTTTAGGCGAAGTGATTAAAGTTAACGAATTAAAAGTTGACGAAGCAAAAGTAACTGAGTTGATCGAATCAGCGGCTTCTGCGTATGAAGATCCAGCTGAAGTGATTGAGTACTACAAAACAAACAAAGAACTTGCTCAACAAATGCAAAATGTTGCATTAGAAGAGCAAGCTGTAGAGTTGTTACTTGAGAGCGCAAAAGTAACAGACAAAAAAGCAAGCTTCAAAGATATTATGAATCCTGAAGGTAAATAGACCTTTTAGATTGACATTCTCTTGAGCAATCGCTTAAATGGCTTATATGGGGACATATGAGCCATTTTTTTATCAAAAGGAAAGTTAGTTGTTTACTTCTCACAATAATTCTCACGATTTAACAAATAATATCGACAGTGCTTTAGTGCCAATGGTTGTTGAGCAAACCGCCAAAGGTGAACGCTCTTACGATATTTATTCTCGACTGCTAAAAGAACGCGTTATTTTCCTATGTGGTCAAGTTGAAGACCATATGGCCAATTTAATCGTTGCCCAAATGCTATTTTTAGAGTCAGAAAGCCCAGACAAAGATATTTATTTATATATCAATTCACCTGGTGGTTCTGTGACTGCGGGTATGGCTATTTACGATACAATGAAGTTTATTAAACCTAATGTGAGTACTGTTTGTAT
>JBMYWR010000304.1:0-2079 GCA_049607625.1 Colwellia sp. | reverse complement strand
TCTGGTGTCAGGAAGAGCCGCAAAACCAAGGTGCTTGGTATTGTTCTCAGCATCATTTCCGTGCAGCTATTCCTGAAGGTACTTATTTGACATATGCCGGCCGCAAAGCGTCAGCTGCGCCAGCAGTAGGGTATATGTCAGTCCATGTAAAAGAGCAACAAGCGCTAGTACAAGATGCGTTATCGGTTGAATAAACCGTTTGTTAACTAAAGAATTTGTAAGTAAGGAATAAATAAATGACAACCGAAATTAAGGTTCCTGTTTTACCTGAGTCAGTAGCTGACGCCACTGTTGCTACTTGGCATGTTCAAGTGGGTGATAGTGTTTCACGTGATCAGG
This sequence comes from Colwellia sp., assembly GCA_049607625.1. GTDB lineage: Bacteria > Pseudomonadota > Gammaproteobacteria > Enterobacterales > Alteromonadaceae > Colwellia. Next base: position 1,740 of record JBMYWR010000304.1, on the reverse strand, counting down.
TGTTAGTTGATATTGAAACCGATAAGGTCGTTTTAGAAGTACCAGCAACTGCTGACGGCGTAATTACTGAAATTAGCCAAGAAGAAGGTGCTACTGTTTTAGGTGAACAAGTTATTGCTATCTTAACTGAAGGCGCAGCAGCGGCTCCTGTAGCTAAAGAAGCCCCAGCAGAAGCTCCAGCATCATCTGGTGAAGTGATTGATGTCGTAGTGCCTGTATTACCTGAATCTGTTGCTGATGCTACTGTTGCTAGCTGGCATGTTGCTGAAGGTGACGCTGTTTCACGTGATCAGCAATTAGTTGATATTGAAACAGATAAAGTTGTTTTAGAAGTGGTTGCTCAAGCTGACGGCGTTATGGGTAAAATTATCCATGCTGAAGGTGATACGGTACTAGGTGAGCAAAAAATTGGTGAATTAAATGCTGGCGCTTCGGCTTCATCAGCACCATCAGCAAGTGCGCCCGCTGTAGAAGAAGCAAGCGGTGATGACGTTGCTAGTCCATCAGTGCGCCGTTTAATGACTGAAAAAGGTTTATCTGCATCAGATGTTAAAGGTACAGGTAAGGGCGGTCGTATTACTAAAGAAGATGTTGAAGCCGCAAGCAAACCAGCAGCGCCAAAAGCCGCTGCCCCAGCTCCTGCCGCACAAGCTTCAGCTGTATTAGGTGAACGTACGCAAAAACGTGTTCCAATGACACGTTTACGTAAAACCATTGCTAACCGTTTATTAGAAGCGAAAAACTCAACTGCGATGTTAACAACTTTTAATGAAGTTAACATGAAGCCAATTATGGATCTTCGCAAGCAATACAAAGATTTATTCGAGAAAACCCATGATACTCGTTTAGGCTTTATGTCGTTCTATGTTAAAGCGGTAACTGAAGCATTAAAACGCTTCCCATCAGTTAATGCTTCTATCGATGGCGACGATATCGTTTATCATAACTTCTTCGATATCTCGATTGCGGTTTCAACTCCGCGTGGCTTAGTGACACCAGTACTTCGTGATGCTGACCAACTTGGCATGGCAGGAATTGAAAACGGTATTCGCGACCTAGCGATTAAAGGTCGTGATGGCAAGTTAACTATGGACGATATGCAAGGCGGTAACTTCACTATTACTAATGGTGGTGTGTTCGGCTCGTTATTATCAACGCCAATTATTAACTTACCGCAAACGGCAATTTTAGGTATGCACAAAATCCAAGAACGCCCAATGGCGGTTGACGGTAAAGTAGAAATTTTACCTATGATGTATTTAGCGCTTTCTTATGATCACCGTTTAATCGATGGTAAAGAATCTGTTGGCTTCTTAGTAACAATTAAAGAGTTGTTAGAAGATCCAACACGTCTACTTTTAGATATTTAATTTAGACAGTCAAAAATTATTCTGATCTAGACTATAGTATTAGCTCTAAAGGCTACCGTCTTTAGAGCTTTTGTACTATAATCGGTCGACTTTTCACGGCGAGGCTTTGTATAAAAGAGCGTCGCTATAATCATTTACAGATAAATGGATAAAACACCATGAATTTGCATGAGTATCAAGCGAAACAATTATTCGCTGAATATGGTTTACCAGTTTCTGAAGGTTTCGCTTGCGATACACCTCAAGAAGCTGCTGAAGCTGCTGACAAAATTGGCGGCGATATGTGGGTTGTTAAGGCACAGGTTCACGCCGGTGGCCGTGGTAAAGCTGGCGGTGTTAAGCTAGTTAAAACCAAAGAAGAAATCAAAGA
>JBMYWR010000303.1:0-2137 GCA_049607625.1 Colwellia sp. | reverse complement strand
CAATGTTCTGTGCAATATCTTCACAATGATCGGTTTGATTTCTATAGATAATATTACTGTGGCCTTTACCAAGTTTTAAAGCAATGTCTGATAAGTGTTTTTTCTTGAACCCTTTAGGTATGCTTATATTATCGGCTGTATTTAGCCTCTTAATGACTAAATTTCTCCCTACGGGCTTAACTTCCATTAATATTTTGGCAACGGGTGAAAAGGACGTAATTTCTTTTTTAAATTCAACGCCTTCGAAAACCGTAGAAAAAGAGTCTTGATAGCTAGCAGAGGGCATACTTACAATTACTTGAGGAAAACTATCTTCCAACAATTTATCAATTGTTAAGTGCAACAGTACACCTCTGCTTTCATCAGTAATATTATGAGCTTCATCGATAAATAAGTAGTTAAAAGACAAATCCCCGGCTTGTAACGCATCAAACAACCGTTCTTGAGTCATCACAAAAAACGTTTTATCTGCGTAGCCTTTATCTTGAGGAACAGTACAAATTTCTATTTCCTCTTCATAGTTTTGCTCTTTTGCTATTTCATATAGCTTACTAGCAACTTCTGAAATTAGTGCTCTAGTTGGAACTATTACCGCAGCGAAAGCTCCATCTGATTCAATTATTCTGCGAGTTAAGTAGCTCAATATTATGTGCGTTTTCCCAGCTGACGTAGGTGCAACTGTTATGACATCTTCATCTGAAGTCAGGTTTTCCCATAATGTTCTTTGAAAATCTGTGAGAGGAAAACTAAGCTCTTCTACAGTATTGAGTTCCTGTCTGAACTCCATTTCAGCCTCAGAATAAAAGTTATATCGAAAGTTTAGTTCAGGGTAATTATTTTCAATAAGCTTTATATTTGGAAAGTCACCAGCGCTGGAAAATACTCTATTAGCAATTCCAATAATCTCTGGATACGTATCACCACATACGTCTATAAGCATTGAAAGCAATGCTGCACCTTCTTTGCGAAATTTGCTGTCATTTACCTTATATAGGTATTGAGCAACCGATGCCAATTGCATTACATGTGATCTATCTATTTCTGCTTTATCACCAACCATTTTGTATATGTATGAGCGAAAAAGTTGGTTACTAGCATTTTTGTAATTTTCGCTAGCTATAGCTCTTGTTGAGAGCTTTTTTGCGAATTCACTCATTTTTTAATATCCATATAATTAATAAATTGCGCCACAAGATCATCTACGCATTCAAACGGCAATATCATTAGTACAGTTTTATTAACTGCCAATTCTTGGTTTTCCAGTTTATTGTAAAAATCAGCTATATATTCGCCAGCAAGATCAATATACTTTTGATGGAATTCACCTTGAGCGCACTCGCGTAACTCGGGTTTAGCAAACCCAATAAAACAGGAGTTATGCAAAACATCATCTATGTCGGAGTTAGATACCGGGTTCAAAACGTCTAGTAGATGCTCTTCCAATTCTGCATTTAAATTTGGAAAGTCCATGAAGCTATCTATCAAATCAAATTCATCTTGATACTTGTCCTTTGCTGATTTAATTGATTTAGTAGCGTCACTTGCGGCAGATTTAAAATCCTTGTACAGCTTAGATTCCCCTAAGAATAACTTAAACTGTCCATCATAAAATTGCCCATGTACGCCATCAGCACCAAATACAGGAACTCTTCGAGAGGTTTTAGTTGATATTTTGCTAAGTAATTTTGGGGCTTCTAAATAAACATCCATTAATGTAAATAGTATTAGCTCTCCCAGCTCCCCTTTAGCGGTATGTTGACTTAATTTTCGAATTGCCTTTTCAAATAGTCTATCGGCGGCACCGTCTTTCTTAATGCCAAGTTTCTTTTCTATCTCAGAACACTTAAAAACAAAATTAGCCATTATTCCGTTTTTAATTACTGAGAAGAATTGAGTAAGTGAATTAGTAGTATTAAAATTAGGCAAATAAACCAACAAAGTTTCGACATTTCTCTTATCAGCTAATTGATAGGTAACATCAACTTTTCTTAAAATAGCTTTTATTTCTTCATTATTTCGTAGCTGTGGTTCCAGACGTGTTTCCATATTATTTTTTATTCTTCCCTTTAATGTAAACTTACTCGTATCAAAGTTGCCAATAACTATGATCTAGGTATTCTAATCAATATTTTCATCA
>JBMYWR010000302.1:0-2141 GCA_049607625.1 Colwellia sp. | reverse complement strand
ATATCAGTAAGTTAAGTGAGTTTATTAGAGAGCTGCATTTGATCAACAAGGCCTAAGTGATTCAATCAAGGAAAAATAATAAAAATCATGGTTAAAAAGATACTTAAAGGAATTGGTATAACATTTTTAGTGTTAATTAGCTTATTTGTACTTTTAGCAATTTGGACTGCGAATAAATCCTCTGCTTACAAAGAAACTGCTATTCCTTACCTAAATTCAGCAATTACAGATATCTCTCAATGGGACCCTCAGACTCTCAAAAACTATATGACCCCATCATCAATTGAAAATGCCACAGATGAAGATATTTCTAAAATCATGCGTGCATTCTCAAAGTTGGGCGAATTAAAAGAACTAGGTGAATTTGAATTTATAAATGTTAGCTCTAAAGCTGTTACTGGAGGTGGTTCTGGTACTTATGTTACTTATTTAATTCCAGCTTCATACACTAATGGAGACGCACAAATAACCGTCACGTTAAAAGAAGAAGGTGAGTCATTCTCTATTTATAACTTCAATTTAAATTCGATGGCGCTTATTGATTAAGTTTTATCAAAAATAGCAAGCGCAACTGGTTGTATTTAAATAGTTTATTTTCAAAGGAATGTTTATGTCTAAAATTAAAAAAATAGTGATAGCTGTAGTAATTGTGCTAAGCCTTGGCGCAATTGCTAAACAATACAATGAGCACAATCACACAGAGATGGCAATTAAAGAGTGTGGCAATAAAGACAACGTCGCCAAAGTCGACTCTAAAGGTTTTGAGTGTAAAGACTAATTGAAAAATACACTGTTAGGTGAGCAAAGGTGAAGCTGTCATCGCTATCCAAATTATTAAATGAGTACATATCTCCAGAAGTGTTTCTAGGAGAGTTTATAATTGAATTTTCAGATTATGAAAATAAATTGGATATCAAAGGTTCTTCTATTACTCTCGATGTCATTGAAGATGAAGAGATTGCTATATCTTTTACTGATATAAAAAAGCTTTGTGAATTGTTCATTCAAGATAAACTAAATAAAAATCACTTATGCTTTATTGCGGATGCTCTTCAACTATGTGATTTAGTTGATTTTGAAGAGGAAGGAATTTTTGACTACGTAGCTGAATTAACAGATCCAGAAATTAATGGTGTTTTTACAAAACAACGAGCTATTGAAATAGTCGAAAAGTTCACCTAACAAGGCAATTATAAGTGGGACGTCTAAAGCTTGGCTGGTGGTCCTTTGTTGCTGATTTTAGCAAAGCTTAATACGCCCCATATTGCGTCGTTAGCCAATAGAAGGGAGTGAAATGAGTAAAGAAAAATTGGATGGTCTATTAAAATCTTTGGTTACAAAGGCACTAAAACTAGAACCTCAAAGTGATGACGCAGCTTTGGTTGCTTCCTGCCACTCCAAGTTTGGTGGGCCGCCTTACGCGGAGGTAGGAGATACTTGGCCCTCGTGCCCAACTTGTAAGAAAGAGCTGACTTTTATTAACCAAATTCACAATGAAATAGAACAGCAGCTCTTCGTTTTCTATTATTGCAATGAGTGTTTTCCGTGTGGCTTCGGTGATGAAGAAAAGGGACAATGGATAGTAAAGCTATACAATGAGCCTTCAAGGAGTAAAATTGTAGAAATAAATCGGATTTCGAATGACGAGTTTGCACCAACGCCTTGTATGGTAATAACCTCTACAGTTGAAGTTCTCCCTGATTGGGAAGGTATTGCTTCTGCCTCCGAGGAGGTAAGTGAGCTATGTTGCAAGATCAATGATTCTCCATGGGAAGAGTATGAAGAGGCTGTAGAGAGAGCTGGGTGCTTAAATGATTATGCGACGCTTTTAGGTGGTTATCCTCGTTTTGTTCAAAGTGAAGCCGGGCCTGCTTGCCCTGAATGCAATTCAGAAATGATATTTTACGCCCAGGTTGATTCCGAAGATGAAGCTAATATCATGTGGGGAGACGTTGGGCTGGTTTATTTCTTTCGTTGTCCAGTGCATAAAAACCAATTTCAACTCGAGTTACAGTGCCACTAATGGTTAACAAGCGCATATTGTCGGACTGCTTTTCCACTGCGCTCCAAATCAGCCGAAAATATGGGCGTTGGTATGACTCCCACAGTCAAGTTAAACGCACTGATCCTTGCCTAACTTT
>JBMYWR010000301.1:0-2205 GCA_049607625.1 Colwellia sp. | reverse complement strand
GATCTGATCACAGGCTGGCAAGATAGTTCAAACTTTTAGGAAACAACGCCGGTTTATATCGGTAATGCCCTGTAATTTGTAAGTGAATAACCTATCTTCCATTTTAGGACCCCAGCCAATGTTATGAACAACCAGAGGCCTTAATTTATCTTTCGATAGTTCATCTGTAAGCTACAAAATGCTACATGATTTTAGCAGTGGCAGTTTCAGCTTAACTGAGCAAAAATCTCTTTATTTCATTGTTTTAAAATAAGAAATAGTCAGCAAGCTGATATGGAAAATTAATTACACTGCTTTGGCTCCAGCAACCATATTGTATTTATGAGTAGCCATTGCTAAATTACTCACCTCTTACCACATTATTTTTTTATAAATGGACTTATTACGTTTTTTAATCGCCTTATTTGTTCTATTGAGTCTCACACTTAGCCATCCAATTTCCGCTAAAGTGCTAATTGGTATATCAAGTGAAAATGGCGAGTCATTAAAGTACTCACGCAAACAATTTTACGGTGAATTAAAATCAGCCTATAGCTGCGTTATCAATCAACTTGATAGCAACTACGACGTAATCACTGTACCGCAAGCACGGCATATTAAAATGCTGCAAAACAATGAAGTAGATATTGCCATGCCACTTTTATTGTTACCACAGAGAGATCTATTTGCGACTCGCTCAGCGACAATTTATCAAGTTGGATATGAGTTAATCAGCCACAGTACTAACCCAGACTTGAGTATCGAGAATTTACGCAGACAGGCAAACTAAAATGGTATCGTCTATAAACGCGGAACTGGGGCACGTACCTTAATGCTTAAATATTTAGGCATTGATAAAAATGAATCGATAAGCCATGAACATCAAGTCAGTACATGGCAACAAGCCGTTGATTTTGTGGCTAAGAACAGAGCTGGTATAACAGCTCTTCCTGCTGTGATTGCAAAAGATATCGAGCCTCACCACTTTAATGGCATTACACGCATTAAAATGCCCGACCATCAATTAGGACTTTACATGTCATCACGTTTTGCTAAAAGCGCTGAAGCAGCTGCTATCAACGATGCATCAAAAACCTGTAAAGAAGTTAGATAAACGATAGGTTATTTAATTTGCTCAGTTTTAAGCTCGGCTAAACGGCTTTCAACTTGTAAGCGCTCTTGCGCTGTTAGTTCGCCATAAAACTTGGGGTATGGCCAGCCATAACCCCAGCGAAAGCTGGTAGGTAAAAAAGGTGTTCCACCCACTCTAACACCGGCAAGCATCAATACTGCAATTTCTTGCTCACCCACCTTAGCAACACATTTTTTTAAATCTATATCAGCTTGCTCACGTTGCTTGAAAGTACCGCCTTGCCAATATGCAAGATCATGGGCTGTACAACACGCCAACCACAGTTTTTTGTGAGCCAAGGTTCCATCAGGAAATGAACTACAACCATCCGTTGTAAATGGCTTAAGCTCAGCTGACTCAGCTTTAATTAAGCACACAGGGAAAGCAATGAAAATAAATATAAAAAGAACATAATTTCGCTTATTCACGGTAAATTCCATTTTAAATTTGGCCCTATTATAAACAAAAAACCGCCGAGGTTAATTCGGCGGTTTAATTATTTAAGTAGTTATTTAAAAACAGCTTACTTAGCTAATGTTTCGGCTGCTTTTTCTGCAAAAAGGTTACCTAGTTTTATATAGTAATTACTTTTATAGTGCCATTTATCTTCAATGAATTCGACAGGCTCATCAAAGGCAACTAAATGAGCATTAGCATTTGATTTAACGAACTTTTCCTGAGCATCCCATACACTCTCAATATATGGCATCATTCGTGTTTGGGGTGTTTTACCAGAGTCTTCTATTCTGCCAAGTATGATTGGTAACTCTATATTGCCAAAAGTCATCTTCATATCATTCATCAGACTTGTTAAATTAGCTAAATAAACCTTAGATGCTTGCTCATGATAGGCATCTGCCTCACCCTGCATCCAAATGATCCCTGCTGGGACTAAAGTATCGGCTTCACCATCACCATCTATATCATTGTTAGCTAACGCAGCTCTTACGGTAGTTTGAAAGTTATCCCATTGGTTGATCTTGGTGTTGTCAGCAACCGGGTTACCAAAAAAGAGTAAGGTATTTTCAACTGGTTTTTTATACCAGGGCAAGAGCATGAAAAATCACTTGCTATTCAATACCTTTTCTAGATAG
>JBMYWR010000300.1:0-2277 GCA_049607625.1 Colwellia sp. | reverse complement strand
AAGCTGGTTAGATGAATACCGCCGTATTCATAAGCTATTTAAAGAAACGCTTTAACATTTAGAACAATTTAGAACTGACTAAAAAGCAGCCTTGATATTCAGGGCTGCTTTTTTTGTTTTTAATAGCAATTGATATTTACCATTAGATATTAGTATTTAACTTGTTTTGCCATAAATAATATCTTTATGTTTCTCGCTAATTAAACCCCGAAATCCACCACTCACTAAATTAGGCTGCTTTGTGTAGTTAATCGAATCTCGCTTCTGATTGCTTACAAGATATTCATTACCGTTGCCTTGCATTGAGCCCCGTTCTAGGTGAGTAATTTAATTACCTGTAACCCTTAGTAATATTGTTCAGAGACCTAGCAATATTATGAAACCAGCTAGTTATGTTAATTTAATAGCAAATGACACAAATGCTTTTAAAAATGAGGTACATCGACCATTAGTATGGCAACATAAATTTGCACGCGCCCTTTGAATGGAATAAGTTGAGTGATATGCCAATAAAACTTTACCTTTAGTAAATCCATATTGGTTTATGTAAAAAATAGCTTTATTCAAGTAATACGCCTACAAGTGCTCTTGATAACACTTAGCCTTTTGTTAAAGGTTGTTTAGGTCGCGCAACTACGGAAGCTGAGAACTATGAGCCAAAACAATTTGATGAAATTAGTAGAGTCGATAGTTGTGTCGAAAGTTGCATTAACTCTGAGTTTAAAGCAGAGAGACCTTGTTATTCGATAGGTCCAAATGGTACCGATTGTCAAGAGTACAGTGATAGTTTAGCGGATAAATGTTTAAGATTATGTCAGGTGAAATAGTATGAATCTAAAAAAAATCCAGATATTGAAACTAGTATGGATAACCTGTTTTACTTTAGTCATTCTTTCTGTTTTAGATTCTGTTCAAGATGTCAGCCAAACTCACGAGTTAGGTGTGTTCATACTAGTTTTACTGGGACTTTTAAGTTTTCCATTAGGTCCGTTTTTATTGTATCTAGTTACAGCTTTCCCAACTATAGATTATCAAAGCAGCTTTGGTTTAGAAGTGTTTGTTATTAGTATCTGTTGCTTTATCGGTGGATATTTTCAGTGGTTTATAATTTTACCTAAGATTATTAATAAATATTGGAATTAGCTATTAATTTAAAGCCTCACAGACCGAGGCTTTTGATTAGAACTATACAAATGGAAATAGGATGAAGCTAGTCTATAACTATCTAAGTTCTAACTTGAAAGATCTAAACCAATTTAGTGTACAACTTATTTAGGGATTACGCTCCTGAATTAGGACGCTATATTCAGTCTGCCCCAATTTGTTTAGCGAAAATATGTACGCGACCATTAAATGGACTAGGAAAGTTTAGAACTAATGGTGCATCTAATATGAATTTAGGTGTTTTCCACGAACAAATTTTGTATATGGATGGTACAAATAGTGGCTTTTCTGGTAATGGATTGTTCGCTGATGGCTTTTCTTATATACACTCTGATACGAGTGGATATTCATGCAAGGATAAAGAATACGATGATGCATTAATGAAGAAAGCAGAGGAACGAGCAAAAATCTCATTTGATATGAAAAACTATAATGTGAAAACTAACAACTGTTAGGACTATGTTGATGAGGTTATTAACCAGTATTATAACGTATTAGCAGACCAAAATAGGCATGAACGATGATATTCAAGTGGGTTTTATTAATATTGATTTTTGTTCTAGTTCTTATGCCACCATTAAATATTTATGCTAAGTGGCATTTAAAAACATTCTCAGGTGGATTTATTTATACGCTTTTAAATTTGACTTATGTTCCCGATGATTATTATCAGCAAGTAGGAGGTATTTGGGTTGATACAGACAAAAGTAGAAGTGCCAACATACACTTAGAACATCGATATAGAGGGAAGTACGGAGTATATGTTATTGGTGAAACTGTTCAAAATAAAAACCACAATGTCTCAGCAATAATGAATTGTGCAGATAAAACTATAGAGTTAGAGTCTGGCTTTAGTAAAATCACTGATTTTAATAGGAAAACCGCAACCTCTCTCTTAATTGGTATGTACGATGTAGAAAGTGACTTTCCTCACGAAGTAATCTGCTCTATATCAATTGACGAAAAAACAAAAGGACAGTTTTTTATATTCGTTAGGAAATTTAGACATTATTAGCAAAGCCTAAATTTTTGAATCCAAAGCCTCGTTAGCCGGGGCTTTGTAATATTTGATATTCAAGATAAATCATAATTAATTTTTATGAAAAGATTAAA
>JBMYWR010000299.1:0-2286 GCA_049607625.1 Colwellia sp. | reverse complement strand
AAAAACAAACCTTCTTGACGTTTACCCGTCTTAGTTGCGTGTAAATCTGCAATGTCAGCCAACATAGAGCCAATAATAATACCTGCAGCAATAAAGAAGCTATAACCAGCTACATAGGTTAAAAATAATATAGGCAGAATTAACGTAGAACCATTTTCTGGGAATATACCGACTAATCTAAAGATAATAGGACTAAAGCTAAAGCATGTTGCGATAAGTATGCAACTAACAAGGCTTGGCATTTTATCTATGCGTTTTGAGAGTATTGGCGCAATTAAAGTCGCTGGAATTAATCCAACAACAATGGTTAAGGTTAATAAAGATATTTCACCTGGCGATAATTCAAAGAAGTAACGTCCTAGGTATAACATAAACGTAGCGCCTGCCCCACCTGCTACCATTGTTATAATTTGAACAATAAAGATTAATCTAAAAGGTTTAAGTTTTAGTGCTTCGCCAAATGCTTTAAAGCTTCTTGAAAAATCAATTTTCTTTTGATTCTCTTTCGCTTTTGGTAAATGAGGGATAGCAAATTTTGTCCCTAGGATACAAATGATCATCGAAATAAAGGCGATTACGGCAGCTAACGCACCCAAGCTGCTGTAGCCTTGCGCATTCAACATACCATCTGGAAACTGTTCTGATGCTTTGAAAAAAGAATTTAAGGCGATTACAGAAAGTGCAATACCACCAATATAACCAAGTAAAGTTCGATAGCTTACAATTTTTGTACGTTCTTCGTAATCGCTACTTAGCTCTGCACCAAGGGCGTTATGAGGTACATTAAACATGGTAAGCATTACGCGTACTACAATTGACCAACAAACTAACCAAAGAAATAAGCCTTGTTGTTCTAAACCGGCAGGAGGTGTAAATAACATATATAATGAGAGCGGAAATGGTATTACTGCAGCAACCATGAATGGATGTCTGCGACCAAGCTTGCCAAACCAATTATCTGAAATATCTCCCATTAGCGGGTCAGTTACAGCATCAACCACTAAGGCAATAAGCGCGGCTAACCCCGCTAGTGCGGCTGGTAACCCCATTACTTGACTGTAGTAAAATACAACAAAAGTTTGAAACGCAGTGTCTTTTACACCTTGTGACATTTGGCCCGTGCCGTAAAAGATTTTATTCATTACTGTTAATTTCAACATTTTATTACTCATTGATGTTTCGAGTTGCTTCTCGATAAAATTGATTTAAAACAAACTTATTGATTTGAACTTACAGTATGAAAATTACACTTGCAAGAATTATTTTAATAATTTGAGCTTGATTTGAACCTGTGGTATCTTTTTTATACGTAGAGTTTTTACTTTAAACATTTATATAATCTAGCCTACAGAAGGTGCATGTCATGATAAAAGAAAATTTAGTCAAAAATAAACTTTTTAACGGTACACAAATCAATTACGGACTTTTCTCTTCAAAAAAGCCTAGATGGTCATTATCAACCATGGATGAAACAGAAGCTTTTAGTACTAAAATATTCAAAACCTTAGGTGAAAATAACGTATTACTTTTAGATGATTCAAATCAACAATCGGCAGCTAAAGGAACAATAGATGTCAATGAACCATCAAGTAAGAAAGTCATCGCACCACAGTTATCACCAGGCTTTGATTTACTAGCAGGGATGAGTATTGATAGCGGTAACATTATTCAAAATGAACAGTGTTTAAAACTTAATGTGTTTGTTCCTGAAGCGGTTGCAGAACAGCCAAATCAGTTGTTGCCTGTCATGGTATGGATTCATGGTGGTGGTTTTCAAATAGGCAGTGGCTCTCTTCCCTTCTATGATGGTCAAAAACTTGCTAATAAAGCCAATGCTATCGTTGTATCAATAAATTATCGGTTAGGGGCATTAGGTTTTTTACGTTTGTGTGATATTAGTGATGGCGAGATTAGGTCAACTGGAAATGAAGGGCTAGAAGATCAAATAACCGCATTAAAGTGGATTAACAGACATATAACGCAATATGGTGGTAATAAAGATAATGTGACTTTATTTGGAGAGTCAGCCGGTGCAATGAGTATTGCTTGCCTTTTAGCAACCACTAAAAGTAAAGGTCTTTTCCACAAAGCTATTTTACAAAGTGGCGCGGGCCATACGTATTCTAGTATAGAAAAAGCGAACGAAGTTGCTGCAGAATTTGTGAATAGTGCAAAGGCGTTAGGCTACACCCTTGAAGATTTACCTACCTTAACGACAGAGCAAATACTAGCAATTCAAAAACACTTTTTAGCTCGTCCTGAAATATACAAACGTTTTGGCATGTT
>JBMYWR010000298.1:0-2307 GCA_049607625.1 Colwellia sp. | reverse complement strand
AAAGTTAAGATGTCTGTACGATTTAGCGCAGTACTGATCATTCCACCTGTTTGTTCTGGCTCTTAATACGATTGAATCATAGCACCTGTTTTTTATTAGCATTTTAAAGCCATCAATACCTATTTGACTAACGATTGCTTGTTGCTGCGACACTGATAACGGTTCAATGTAGTCATTTTCAGCATCAACAATTGCTGAGAAAGAAGCTATAAAAAGCACAATGATTAACATAATCATCATAAATATTGAGAAAAAATTCTCAATTTCTCTGTTTTGATTTTTCATTTTTATTCTCAACCTTTATTTTTGTGATTGTTTCAGATATTAATATCGCTACATGTACTAACATTAAAAAGCCTATTGAGGTGCATAACGGTATGACAAACCATTTACCATCAAAATAGTGTGATATTGCGAATTGCAGATGCAACATTATTGATAGAAATAACAATAAAATAGCTATTTTCATTACTCTAAGTACTCCTTTTTGTATTTTATTTTGCTTTTTGCTTCTATTTGCTGCTCTTTTGTTAATTTTGAACTATTTAACTCGTTAGTTTTTAGTTCAATGTACTTTTCAAAAGCCTCAGCAACTTCATTTAGTTTTTGTATTGGCGATGACAAATTTTGAGATTTTACACCGTTAAAAGAAGCAGCATCCACTTTACTGCAACCTTCACAGTAATAATCTTTTAAAGCGCTAATTAATTCAGGTCTGGTAATTCTAGTTACACTAAGAAGTAGGTCAATTTTTTTTGGTGACTCCATACCTCTAGCTAAATAGTTTATCTGAAAATTTCTGCTCTTTTTTGCTAAATGCTTTTTAGTTCTAGGCATGTTTAACTCTTACTTTTAACTTTTATTGAACCTATACCGCTTTTTTCGCCTTTTCCTTTTTGACCAAGACCAGCGCCTAAGTTATTTCCTCTACTGTTCGGTGACATCTGGAATTGAGGATAATAAAACCTAAGCGCTGTTTGTGCCTCTTTCTGCATTGCTACCGCTGGATTTACTTTCGCTACTCCGCCTCTGCCATTGTTGAGATTCATCATCATACCATGATCAGCAATACTTTCAGCGCACTCATCGAGCAACGCAAGATTCAAAGCCATAGTTCCAATAGCAAAAGAATCTTGCTCCCTGATAGGTACTTTTGAGTCAACTAGTAGATCTATCACTTGATTGTAGTAGTCAAGCTGCTGTTCAGTTCTCAGGAATGCTGGCGGGTTATTTTTTAGCGTTTGCATTTATTTAGCACCTAAGCAGCCAAGATACCACTTGTTCATGAATTTTGTTACTTCTCTGTTTTTAAATTCATCTGTGGAAAACATAGGTGTAGAATATGCGTCAATTACAATAGCCCTGAGTGATTCATTATCATCACCAAGAATTTCAATTAAATCATACGCTGGCGCTCCTGACTGTCTTGCTTGCATGATTGATTTTGCCAAGCCGCCAATATCTTTGCATAGCTCGTTTCTTTCGTCACTGGCTGATGCAGATAAGCTCATAGCCAGTGATACTGTTATTAATAATTTATTCATTACCTTTACTCCATGTTACACCGTGGATTTTACCCTCTTTGATTGCCTGAAATATTCCGTAATCTGACATGCAGTCACCAACACATTTAGCTAAATCGTCAATGGCTTTTTCTTCATCGGTTCTTGTGTCGATTGGTTTGAAATGCTCATCACTGTCTTCTTTTACGTACTGAATCATGTAATCCCCATAACTATCAATACATGCAAAATGACCTTTTTCGTTTATGTGAGCAATAGTAACCCTTTCTTCTTGTTTGCCATTAATTTCATAGCAAGCAATGCACTCCATACCAACACTAGGCAGATCACCATTTTCGTACATTTCTTTGGTGTATACTGGTTTTTCTTCCTTAATGGCAAGAGCTTTATGGCTTCCTTTCTTGTTGAATATTTCTTTATTGAGAATATTTACTTTATGCTTATCAACCGCTTCTTTTTTCGACATTCCTGCTGTCAACCTGACAGTGAATGGACTTAGGTAACAAAGATTAAATGTTCCAACTTCAGGTTTGCTTATCTTTGTACTTCTTAGTTTTGGCTCTAAGTATGAGCTTGTTGACTCAAGCGGTTGAAACCCCAAAACTACATCATGAGCCTCTAATAAATCGGCTAATCCAAGTAAAAATTTATTCTTATCTGATTGCATTACTACTTTCCTTTCTGTCTATGTAACTATTGTTTAGAGCTTAAATATAAAGCCTATTTTTAAGTATGTCAATGCTTATTTTTGCTGATATAAAAACACTTTTTGACTGGATTCACT
>JBMYWR010000297.1:0-2317 GCA_049607625.1 Colwellia sp. | reverse complement strand
TAATTACTTAGTTAGCTAAACCAAGAACTTCAAGTCTTTGTTTTGCTAGTTCATATCTTTGACGAACATCGTCAATTTGTTCAGGTGTTAATTTCTTGCCAAGTGTGCGTAGTCCACCTTCTGCATCATTATGATGTACACCAAATGCGAACTTTAAATACTCTAAAAGAAGAGGCTGTGCATCAAGGTAAGAAATTGAGTTCATGGCTTGTGATATTTGATTAGCTTCTGCCCACTGACCATTATTGACATATTCTTGCATGGTGACGCTTGCTTTTGGGAAAATACATCCAACACCTGTAATACCTCCACATGCGCCAGCAAGGCCTGCATGTACAGTTACGGTATCTACGCCAGCTAAAACTTTTAAGTTTTTATCTTCTAACATGAGAGTTTCGATAACCGACACATCTGTGGTAGAAATTTTTAAGGCCGTTACCTCAGGTAACGCAGCAAGTCTTTTTAAAAGCTCAGTTGAAAGTGCATGGTATCCTGCTGCATCAGGGTTGTTATAAGGCATAATAGTCACACCTGCAGCTCTAGCCGCTGTTGCTGAAAGTGCATAATACTCATACATTTCATCGTCAGAAGGGGCTGCTTTAGTTTTTGGTGGCATCACCATCACTGTATCAACACCAACTTTTGCTAATTGTGTGACGATCTCTGCTAGCTCTTCTTTAGTCTCTGCCGCAGCGCCACTGATTAAAGGTACGTTAAATTCTTTGGCAACTTCTGAAAGCGCATTAAGTAAAGATAGGCGTTGTTCATTGCTTAAATAGCTATTTTCACCAAGTGTACCAGAGCCCACGAGTCCACCCATTCTAGTTCCGGCTTTACCTTCGACTCTTAAAATATCTGCGGCATATTTTTTTGTCGCAATTAGATCAATTTCTAGGGCGCCAGTTTCAGACTCTTTTAACCAAGTGAACACGGCTGGCATCACAGTGTAACGCCAATCTGTACTATTTGTTTCCATCGTATAACCTTTTTAATTAAAACGTACCATACAAATAAATCGTATAAAATATACAAAATGATTGTAACAGGTAAATCTCAATCGTCAAACCCTCTGTTTTATTGCAATATCAAATGCGTTAATAATTGCCTTACTCTTCTAATCATAAGAAATTGATGAATGAACTATTAAAAGAATTTGGCTCGGTGTAACTTTAAAAAAAGTGTGTTGAGTAGATAAATATTGATTGTGTTTATAGTTATTTTATATACGATAGCGGCTTCTTAAATCACTCATTTTTAAAAGAGGAATCAAATGAGTAAAAACAAAAAACATCAACACGATCATCATCGTGGCGAGATCAAAGACAATGCGATTAAAGCGCTTGTGACGAGTGTACTTTTTAAAAGTAAAGTAGAAAAGCCGAAGAAAGGAAAGGGGAGCTTTCAACGCAACAGCAAGCATAAAGGCCGAGAGCCTTACCTTAAGGCAGCCTAAGTTTTAAGATAAGGTTTTTGGTTACAAACTCGATAAGGACTATCTATGTTTATTATTTCTTTACATTACTGCGTACCGCTCAGCATCATTGATAAATATATTGCAGATCATAAGGCGTTTCTAGAAGAGCATTATGCTAATGGTAACTTTATTTTATCAGGTCGTAAAAACCCAAGAACGGGTGGGGTAATTATTTCAACGATACAAGAGCGAGAGCATTTAAATATCGTGTTAGCGCAAGATCCGTTTCATAGAGCGTCACTTGCGCATTACGACATTATAGAAATTGAGCCGACTATGTGCGCTAAACCATTAGAGTATCTTATTAAAAGCGAGAACGAAGCTAAGTGAATTGTGAGTCATTTTTATCCTAAGACGTTTATTGACTTAGGACTAACTCTACGACTTCTTTGTTAGCAACTTGTCTTTTGGTGACTAATAAGTTTTCGTTTTGAATATCTGAAATATTATCAATATCTGCGGTCAGTGAACGAATGGTTTCAAAACTATTGGAATCTAAATGATATCGCCACAGCTCATATTCGTTATTTATACCGTATAACACATTGCCTTTTAACAAGAATCGCTTGTTATCTCCACCTTGTTCATTAAGTGTGTCGATTAGTTGGTATTCAATGCCATTAGATATCCAAAACTTGTCCATTTGGTCAGTGAAAACAATGCCACCATTCTTTAATTGTGCCGCCCAGTTTATCTGTCTATCTGTGAGTTTGACTGTTTCACCCGTGCCTAAATCTACTTTAGCTAGCTTTTTTATGCCATTAAATTGTGCAAATACTAGTGCTTGATTTTCTATCTCATCCCAATGCAAAAGTTCGAGTATTGGGTTACTGGTTACTATAG
>JBMYWR010000296.1:0-2383 GCA_049607625.1 Colwellia sp. | reverse complement strand
TTTTATTACTTAACAATGATTGTTGAGCTTGCGTCATTTTCATTTACCTAGAAAGTTAATTATTGATTATGAATGCGTATTTTTACTAATAGTTTTTGATGATAACTTTTACTAATCGTTTTTGCTGATAGTTTTTACTCTGGTATTTACTGCTAGTTTTTATTATTAGTTGTTAGAGTTAATCTTTACTGCTAATAAATAGACTTCTGATTATTTCAATGTCTTTTTGAATTGCTCGGTTAAAGCCTTGACCAGCAATTAAGTGTTTATCTGTATTATAGATGCCTTTATAAACTAAGTTTTGAGCATAGTTTGTTAGATAAAAGTCACTATTAATTAAAGGTGTTACTTGGTCATGCTCGCCATGATGGATAACGAAAGAGGGACTTTTTTCTAGCTTTTTAAATCGATATTTTGCAGATGACCATAAGGAAACAAGCTTCACTTTTTCGCCTAGCTTTGCGGCAGAATAAAACGCAATTGGACTCCCCATCGAATGCCCTATTAGTACTATATTGTCAAATTGAAGGCCTAAGTGTTTTTCAAGGGCTACTACACTTGCCACCAAATCATTCGCGTAATACTGCTCTGGGAATTTAACTTTCTTTGCTTGATGAGTAAATTCATAGCCTTGCGAGTTATTGTGGCCGCGATAATCGGGTACAAACACGTTAAAACCTGCTTTAGCGTAAGCTTCAACCCACTGACGATAATAATCGCCAGGGCGTTTAGATGCTCCCGACTTTATTTTGCCATACTGAGGAGGGTTAGGATGAAAGCCGTGTGCTATCACCACTAAATTTTTAGCCTTTTTACCTTGTAAATCATTTGGAATGAACAAGCCAAACTGTTGTAAGTTATCGTGTTCAAACTCAAACAAAAATCGCTCTAACCCTGCACTTTTGTCAGTGAGTTTTACTAAAGCGTTAGCATGGCTGTTGGTACTATAGACCACCATGCTAAATGCCATACTTGATGCAAAGAAAAAGGCTAAACGTCCTAAAAGGCTTAACATTAAGGATTCACTATTTTTCGAGTGCGTTCTAAAATATCTAAGCCCTGTTGCTTTAACCAATAAGGGATATCAATAATCACCCAGTTTTCAGATAGCTTATCACCTTCGCGTCGGTACACATCTACCACACGCATATCAGCACGAATAGTACCGCCAGGCAAACCTAAAAAGCCACCACTTGGCGTATTACTTAAGTTTGGCCAGCCAAAGAAACAGGCATAATCACCTTCAGCAAAACGGGTAACATGGCCATTAAACACTTTATCAGTTAATCCTTGTCTAAAAGGATAAGAATGCTGTTCTTGATAACGAGGTATACTTGTTGTTGCACCAATTCCTGCAGGGCCATACCAGGTCATATTGTCGTGCCAAGTACGTGCTAATACTTCTGGAGGGTAGCTGTCATTAGCACTTACATTTAAAGCGGAAAGATCATCAATCATCTTATTTAATAAGTTAATAGTTTTGTCTGCTTCTTCTTGCGGGTGCTCGTCAAGCATAATACCATCATGTGTACGAGGACCAGGGTAGATAAATGAGTGTCCTGTTTCAGGTGGAAGCGGATTAATTCCAACTTGGTTCATTACATTAATAATGTCACAGAAAAAGCCTGTTTTAATGATTTTCCCGTTTTCTACACAGTTAAAGTCTGCATATCTCACCATGGCTAATTTTCTTGAACGAGGGATGCCTAACCAGTCATTGTCGAATAAGCCCATAAAGTGGCCCATACTTGTCACCCAGTTATCGCTTTCAACAATGCTTTTACCTGCCATGAAAACATCTTCTCTTCTTTGCAAACTTTTAAAAGCTCGCATAAAAGGTTTCCAGAAAACCTCGGTAACTTGCTCTGCACCTGTTAATTCATTAAAAGGGTGCACACCAAAAAATTGGTAATCTTCACTGGTGTATTCTTTAATAACTTGTCCGATGGTCTCTTCATTAGCGCCTTCTATTGCTTTATAAAATGCTTGAATAACCGCTTTGTTTTCCTGGTGACAACTCATAGTTTCTTTCCTAATTATTATGCTTTACCGGCTTATATACCTTAATACATCGTTGCATGTTAAATTTTGTCTATTAAAAATAGCATGCAAGTTAAATTCATGAACTTCGGTACTTCCAATCAATATAAAACAATGCTATGTTGTAATGACTTCGAAGTCAATTCTTAAATTGACATCAAATAAAATTACAATAAAAGGCAGATAGAGTTTACGCTTTATCTCATAAAAAGGGTATGTGTATGAATGAGTTTGGCTTGCTAAACTGGGGGATTTTAGTTTCTTATATTATTGCCAATTTACTATTAGGCTATGTATTGAGTAAAAAAATCAGTTCTTCTGAAGATTTTTTCTTAGGTCAAAA
>JBMYWR010000295.1:0-2424 GCA_049607625.1 Colwellia sp. | reverse complement strand
AAATTCGGTGACAAAAAAACAAATCATTAAAAAATAACGTTTTTTTGTCACTATACAAACTGTATTAAGTAGTTTTTATACAGAACACCCCGCTAAATTTAGCCTTTCAATTCAGTTACCTAGTAACTTACAAAAGCAACTGTAAATTTATTACCAAATTATCCCACCAAAACGTATTTAGGTATCAAGCGTTTAAAAGCCGCTCATACTTGCAAAACCTTTATTTAAACGTATAATTTCGCCTGATTTTAACCTAGCAAATTGGCAATCTGCCACTATGATTGATTTGTAATCAATTAGCTGGTTTTTAAATAGACAGAATTATTAGGAAATAGGCTTTGGTACAACATGTTACAACCAAGCATAGAAATAACGCCTTTAAGTTTTTAGCGTTTCAAGCTTGTTTTGCTGTAGTCATTGCTTTTTTTATTGGAATTATTTGGGAAGTGCAAACTGGGCAGTCTTTTTTTATAGGCGCTATGTTAGATGTACTTCCCTCTTTTGTCTTTACAATATACGCCTTTCGATTTTCAGGTGCACAACGCTTACAACATATAGCGGCATCCATGTACAGAGGCGAAACCGTAAAGATAATGATTACTGGCGCGTTATTCATCTGCGTTATTAAGCTGCTACCGGTTGTTTATCCGGCACTATTAATCGGCTTTTTAACAATGAAAATAAGTCAGTTTTTACAATCGGTTTTATTTAAACTTTAAACTTTTGGGAAATAAACAATGTCTGGTGAACTCACTACTCAGGGTTACATCAAGCACCACTTGACCAATGCGTCAGTGGGTGAAGGTTTTTGGACATGGCACGTTGATACGTTGGCATGGTCGATCATCTTAGGCTTGGTGTTTATTCTTTCGTTCCGTAGCGTAGCAAAAAAGGCAACCGTAGGTGTGCCTGGTAAGTTTCAATGTTTTGTTGAAATGATTGTGGAATTTGTTGGTCAAAGTGTTAAAGACACTTTCCACGGCAAAAACCCACTAATTGCACCGCTAGCATTAACTATATTCGTATGGGTTCTATTAATGAACTTTATGGATATTATTCCTGTTGACTGGTTACCTACACTAGCAGCCTTAATTGGTGGCGAGTCTTGGGAAACTATCGCTTCAGGCAACTCTCATATCTACATGAAGGTTGTTCCTACAACTGACTTAAACATGACAGCCGCGTTAGCGCTTGGTGTTTTTGTTCTAATGATTTATTACTCTGTCAAAATCAAAGGTTTTGGTGGATTCATGAAAGAACTATATGCTCACCCGTTTAATACGCCGTGGTTATATTGGTTCAACTTTATTCTTGAAGTTATCTCACTTCTAGCGAAACCAATGTCATTGGCGCTACGTTTGTTCGGTAACTTATATGCAGGTGAATTAATCTTCATCCTAATTGCTGGCCTTATGGGCATGTGGCAGTTACCTGCGCACTTTATTTGGGCTGCGTTCCATTTATTAGTAATACCTCTTCAGGCGTTTATCTTCATGATGTTAACCATCGTGTATTTAAGCTTGGCGCACGAAGAACACTAATTTTTCGGGATAAAATTAGAACAGCATTAGCTGGACCCGAAGGGTTAAGGGCAGGAAGCCCGCAAAGAATTTATTTTTACATTTAACTTTAAACTTTAAACATTAAAAACTGGAGATACATATGTTATTTATCGCTGTTGCTCTACTAATCGGCTTAGGTGCTCTTGGTACTGCTATTGGTTTCGGTCTATTAGGTGGCAAATTCTTAGAATCAGCTGCTCGTCAACCTGAACTAGCACCTCAGCTACAAGTAAAAATGTTCATCGTAGCAGGTCTTATCGATGCTATCGCGATGATCGGTGTAGCTATCGCGTTATACATGTTGTTCGTACTTGCTTAATCACTCATTTTCATTCGAACAATAGTATTAATTAAGTAAGGAGAGCGTTAATGAATCTTAATGCAACTCTATTAGGCGAATCTATCGCATTTATCGTTTTTGTATGGTTCACAATGAAATATGTGTGGCCACCACTGAACGGTGCAATCGAAGAACGCCAAAATAAAATAGCAGATGGTCTTGCTGCCGGTGAACGTGCAGAAAAAGACTTAGAACTTGCTCAAGAAAAAGCGAAAGAACAGTTGAAAGACGCTAAAGTTCAAGCAGCTGAAATCATTGAGCAAGCTAAAAAGCGTGCAACACAGATCGTAGACGAAGAAACAACTCGTGGACACGATGAGCGTGAGAAAATCATTGCTCAAGGTCAAGCGGAAGTTGAAGCTGAGCGCAACCGCGCGAAGGAAGATCTTCGTCAACAAGTTTCTGTTTTAGCCATTGCTGGTGCAGAGAAAATTTTAGAGCGTCAAATTGATGCTGCTGCCCACAGTGATATCCTAGATAAACTAGTTGCAGAACTATAAGCAGAGGAATAGAGCAAATGTC
>JBMYWR010000294.1:0-2473 GCA_049607625.1 Colwellia sp. | reverse complement strand
ACGATCTCTTTTGGCTTTGTGCATTGAGCCCATTCGCGGCTAAAGCACGCTCCTACGTTAGAGACTAACACCAGTAAATATTAAACAAGTTCTTAAAAGTCAGGTGCAAATTAAACCTGTAGAAGTCGGCTTTAGCCACGAAGGTCTTATTTCTTAACTATTTCCTAAAAGTTTCTAATGTCTTATCATCTGTGAGCAAAACGGGCTAGGGTCTTGACCTTAACCAAAGAAGCCTAGAAGGATACACTTTCAAAATCTAATAAATAGCTTTTAGCTGAACTACTCGATACTTCAGAAGCCCATTCAACCTCAATTTTTAAAGTCCAAGCCATTATATCTTCTGCGCAACGACTTGTTAACGTAGTCCCTGTAAACATATTTTTATCGGTAGTGCTTTGCTTAAATAACACAGGAATCTTTCCCATGAACATGTCCCTTCCTTCCATATAGCCACTTAATTTTGTAATGACATTTGGCGAAGTTTGTCCAGATTCGACAGTTAATAAAGGTTTAAAGGAAGCCCTTATCATAAACTCTTGTTCACTAACCATTCTCCCTTCCTGTGCATTACCAGAAAAACTAATAGAAATCTCACCATGCTCCGTATTAAAAACACACTGACTTTGAGAACTTAAGCAAGTAAATCGCTCATCAATACCTGAAACAGTTTTTTTAGTGCCTTTAGGATTGATGTCTAGCTTATTATCTACAGTAGAGGAAGTCATATGAGACTCATGCTTATGTTCATGTTTTGCTTTTTCACACGAAGAAAGAAGGAAAACACTGCAAGAAAGTAAAAAGGGTAAAACGATAATTTTATTCATGGTATGCATCTTTATCATTATTAGGGGTTATTGACATTTAATTTAATAGCTAATGACTATTATATTAACCAAATATTACAATACTTCATTAACCATAACTATTTAATTGGTTTTGGCACATTTTATTTACATGGTCTACAATATACAAGTTGAGTAACTGATTGTATTCTTTTCAAGCAAATAGACTAGATTTTACAATAAAGGTTCGATTTATTTGATTTACATCAACCTAAAGGGGCTTAACTTATTGATCTTTAGTTTGTTGAAAGGGTAAAATTACGTGAAATTAACTCTAATTTAAGATTCAAAGCTTTACTTAAATCGAACCCGAGTTGGTTTTGTATATTTTAATAAACACAGTGAGCATTTTTTGCTCATTAATAATAACACTGCGGAATCTTTAACATGACCATAAGTAACACGTCAGCAGTAGACTACAACTTTGATGTTGTACGTCAATTTACTGTAATGACTGTAATCTGGGGTATAGTGGGTACATTTGTTGGTGTACTTATTGCGGCTCAATTAGTTTGGCCTGCATTAAACTTTGATACACCCTGGTTAACCTACTCTCGCCTTCGCCCACTTCATACAAATGCTGTTATTTTTGCATTTGGTACAAGTGCCTTATTTGCAACCTCCTATTATGTTGTGCAACGAACATGTCAAACCCGTTTATTCGGTGGAAAACTTGTTGGTTTTACATTTTGGGGATGGCAGGCCATTATATTAGCGGCGGCTATTTCTTTACCTCTAGGTTATACAACCAGTAAAGAGTATGCTGAACTAGAATGGCCAATTGATATTTTAATCGCCGTTGTTTGGGTTTCGTATGCCATTGTCTTCTTTGGTACGTTAATGAAAAGAAAAACCTCGCATATTTATGTTGCAAACTGGTTTTTCGGTGGCTTTATTATTACCGTTGCCGTTTTACATATCGGTAACTCAATGGCTATTCCTATCTCAGCCATGAAATCTTATTCTATTTACCCTGGTGCTATCGATGCAATGATGCAGTGGTGGTATGGTCATAACGCCGTTGGTTTCTTACTAACAGCTGGTTTCTTAGGTATGATGTACTACTTCGTACCAAAGCAAGCTGAACGTCCTGTTTACTCTTACAGATTATCAATTGTTCACTTTTGGGCACTTGTTTCTTTATACATATGGGCTGGTCCTCATCATTTACATTATACAGCGCTTCCAGATTGGGCTCAGTCTGTTGGTATGGTAATGTCAGTTGTGTTATTCCTTCCTTCTTGGGGTGGTATGATCAACGGTATCATGACCCTTTCAGGCGCTTGGCATAAACTGCGTAACGACCCTATTCTTCGATTCCTTATTGTTTCATTATCTTTCTACGGTATGTCTACCTTTGAAGGTCCTATGATGGCAATAAAATCAGTTAATGCGCTATCGCATTACACAGACTGGACTGTAGGTCATGTTCACTCAGGTGCTTTAGGCTGGGTTGCAATGGTTTCAATTGGTGCGTTATATCATTTAATACCAATATTATTTAACCAAGGACGTATGTATAGCATCCGTTTAATCAATGTTCACTTCTGGTTGCACACTGCAGGTATTGTTCTTTACATCGTAGCAATGTGGATTTCAGGTGTAATGCAAGGTTTAATGTGGCGCGCAGT
>JBMYWR010000293.1:0-2514 GCA_049607625.1 Colwellia sp. | reverse complement strand
GAGACAAACACAGAAAACCTGACAAAATATTTTTAAAAAATTAAAAATAATTTTAATTCGTTGAATTTTAAAGATTAAAAAGAGGTGTATAAATTTTTTGAGATTAAGCTAGTAAAGCCAATAAAAGAATTTAGGGTCTAAGTGGTGTTTAATTTAACTATCTATTTGAAATTGTGTTTCTTTCTTAAGCAAAAAAGTCCCGCATAGGGACTTTTAATAATTACTTATGGCCAGCAGGTGCTTTATTTACTACCTGTACTTGAGAGGAAATGGCTCGCTCAATAACTTGATTATAAACTCGCTTTTTCTCGCTTGAGCTTGAATCAAGTACAAAGTCTGAAAGCTTAGAATTTTGAGCTTGCTTTGGCTTTATTAAATTTGAAAACATAGGCACTCCTAAAGCTCGTTTTTTGAGCTGGGTGATGATTTTATCAGGCTCTCTAGATCTTCTCTAGTGAATTTTTCATCTAAATGATGCTCAATTGCCTGAACATTATCATGATAAAAACGTGTTCGACCCTTATTATTCTTAACTAATAAATCTACTTTAATTTGACTTCCAAACTTTGCCTTAAGTTCCTTTATAACTTTTTGTGATGCAAAAAATTGATCTATAAAAGTATTTGGTAAAATTCTACGCCCTTCTAACTTCTCTCTAGCTTCAACAAACTCCCATGCATATTCTGGGTTTTGGTATACAAACAAAATAAGCACATTTCGACCTTTACGAATAGATCGCTCAATATTTTTTTCTGCAACATCATAACTTGCCAAGGTACCATCTAACAAAAATGACTGTTTATTTTTAAAAGCATGGTCAAGTGTCCTCTCAACAATAAAAGATACAGCACGATGAAATAAATAAGAATTATCACCTGTGTAACCAGGTATTTGCTCTCTTAACTCATCAGGATCAAGTCTGAGTACATTATCAGCACCAATTTCTTCTAAAAAAGCTTTTGAAGCTTCCGTTTTTCCAGCACCAGGCGAACCTGCCATAAAAACAGAAACCGGTCTTGTATCGGGAGGAAACTGATTTTTGTCTGTTAACTCACGGGCAATACGTGTTCTGTGTTTTTTAGCATAAGCTATGGCATGTTGTTCTAGTTTATCAAGTGTCATATAAAGCCTTTCCCTATCTTTTTATTATGTCCCTAGAGTGCCTATTAGCAAGTGATTTTAATTCAAAATAAATCCTATGCGATTAGCCTCTTTAGAGTTTCTTTATGTTTATAAGCGCTTTTCCCAGCTCTAAAAAGGCGCTGAGCACAGCCTATAACGGTTCGTGATAGAGAAACTAACTATTTGCAAAGTTATGAGATTGGTGGCGGTCATAAATGGTCATGCTCATTCTCTAAAGCATCAAGTCATACACTCTTCTTTTCTAATGGCGGACATGGCCTTAGGCGTAACGCACAAGAGAGAATGGCTGAAATTACTGAAGTTTATTTTAGGTGATATGTGAAAACTCTTAATTCACATTAACTAAGCTTGATATACTTCATTTTTTAATTGCGCCTTCTTTAACTAAAAATAGTCTTGCTTTAGATAGTTGTTCCTTATTTTTACCTGCTACTAAAATATCTTTTTCAATAGCCTGTAATTGTTGCTCAAGCATTAAGTTAGCTTCAGCTTGATTTATTTTCCCAAATTTAATCATTGCAGCACGCAGCACCCCAGCTGAATCAAGAAATTGTTTAATATTTTCGATTGCTTGATAAATTTGAGTGGCATCAAGCTTTAAGAACTGCTTTTTATCTGAGAGGTACGAGCTAAACTGCTTAATAATTACAACAACGCTTTTTAGTTTTTTCTCATAATGTTGATAAAAAATAAGAGCATCTTTGGGTAGTTCAGCTTGTTGCTCATATGTAAGATAAGTCTTTGTTAGGTTATCAATATGAAGCTCAACTAATGCCTCAAAACCAACTATATTATCGTATGTACTGCAATCACTTTCTCTAATCACCTCCTCAAAGATAATTGATATCGCGTGTGAAAAAGTAAATTCATTATCAGGGATAGGAGTATCGACTCGGGCTTCTATTTTCTCAAAAAAAGATTGTAACCTTGCATTCGCAGCAACCAAAAAACTTAACTGAGATACATATACATAAGCGATACGATGTTCTAAGTCCTTTTTCATTTTATTTTGGGCTATAACTCTAACCTTAAAACTCAAGAAAGCTGATATTAGAGCCCCAAATAAGCCACTTAGTATAGAAATCAGTAAAGTATAGCCACTATCCATATCTTGCCTCATATGTTTTAACAGCCAATAAAATAATGACTGTAATGAATCCTTTTTAGTTAGCTTTATTAAAAAGAGACTAAATGCTTACTTCATAGGTATTAATGGCAATATCAATTAATTTGATAGGACTATTTTTAAGAATTGATTTATAGTGAAAAGTAGCACAGGATAATTTCTGTTAGTGGGTGTTTACTTGGGAAGCTTATAAAAATGGTGGCCCCTCCCAGACTTGAACTGGGGACCTAACGATTATGAGTCGT
>JBMYWR010000292.1:0-2525 GCA_049607625.1 Colwellia sp. | reverse complement strand
TTAACACCTCACTAATCAAACGTGAGTGGGAAAATATTCAAAGGATCATTTGCTCATTAAGTCGTAAGACAACGACACAAAGTACAATCATTACCAAGCTGTCGAACGGCAAACAGAACAGTCGAACATTAGCCGCACTTAGAGAGTATGACCGAATCATTAAGTGCCACTATATACTCGATTATGTTGACGATAAGGTCCTGCGACAGTTTGTTCAGCAAGCTTTGAACCGTGGCGAAGCCTACCACCAACTACGTCGAGCTATTGCGTCAATCAATGGAAATCAATTCCGTGGAGGCAATGATTATCAGATAGATCAGTGGAATGATTGTGCGAGAATTATTGCTAACTGCATCATTTATTATAACTCAGCCTTGCTATCCAATCTGATTGAAAAGTTTGAGCAAGAAGGTAATCAGGAAGTGGTGAATCTGATAGCGGGTTTATCTCCAGTCGCATGGCGTCATATCCAACTTGCCGGTAATTACACCTTTGGTATTCAGAAAGACAATATCGTTCTAGAGAAACTGCTTGAGAACTTAGAACCTTGGAGAGAGGATAGCATGGTCGAACTGGTGGCTTAAGAAGGATATTAGAGAGTAAGCGATCCCTGCCAGCCCTTATAAATAAAGGGCTGTAGGCTCACATTGGACTTTTCGCTGAAATGGGCGCAAAACCCCTTTTTAGAGTTCGCATGGCGCATGGGAAAATTAATTATTAACCCGAAAATTGACTCGAAGGATACTTTTTCTTCTAGCGACAGCCGTTATGCTTTGTGGGATATCTTTCTAGCTCTTTCTCTAATCGCTGTGGTTATGACTTTAGGGTATGTTTTCACTGGCGATGATTATTTTCAAAGAGCACAAAAAATACTTAATCAAAGTAACATGCTCTTTAGCTTGGGCTATTATGCAGTATTAACCCTGCTCTCATTCTTTCTTATCACATTGTGTTTATTTCGATTCTTACAAAAAAGAAAAGACTCTCTCACTGACGCATTTTTAGCTACTTTGTTCTTTGCTCGGTGTCATGCACTTAAGATTATTTTAATCGCACCATTCATAATCTGGAATATTGATTTACTTTCCAGTGAGTTAATGAATTACGATGAATACATTGAGCAAAACCTAGCTAAGTCTTTAGGGATAGGGGCAATAGCTTTAATTTTACTAGTTTGGTGTATATATGAGCCTCTTAGAAAATTTATTTTTCCGAGTAAAACGATTTGGCTTTCTTACATGTTAATTACAATGATGCTTTACGCATCTACTGAATTAAACCAGAGAGTACCAGCTTTGGTTACACTAAACTTTCATAACTTTTTTAGTTGTGATAAAGCATATAAGTCCCAGAAATTCTTGGCATTATCAGATACTCAAAAGAAGAAGTTTAAGCAGAATTGTGAAAACTCAGATTGGAAATAAGCTAACGCACTTGGCGTTAGCTCCTATACCCATAGAACCAACTAAGATCCCAGTCTATTGGTGATATGAAATCATCAGGGTCATCTGTCATTGGACTTGTATTCCATTCTTCTTTGGGCAGTGTTGGAAAGCTTACAATTTGTTGAACTATGTCTTCACAGGCGTGATTGATTGGTTCATGGAAGAAATGAATAAGCTTTCCTTGCTTATTGTGAATAACCACCCCGAAATTAACTAAGTGCTGTACATTACCGATAATGCTGCAACGGATCAGATCATCATTTTCGGTATCTATAAAGCTTCTTGGATCTTGCTCACTGACTCTAAGCTCGATAGATAAATTCAGTTTGAGTTGATTAAGAGACTCTGTTTCATCGGGAAAAGCGCGAGCAAGTACATTACCATCAAAGTCATAAATACTGATGAAGCCGTGTACTGATGTGATTGTTTGACCTACTGATTCAGGAGCAATATCTAGCCCTGTTAAGATAGATTGAGACATAAAGTTTCCTTAGTTTGAACATGTTTAATGCTCTGTTTGGAAACTTTTTTATTAGCAGAAATCCCGCAACTTTATATCTTCAACCAGTTTTTCATTAATCTCATATCGCTCTGGCGTTAGACGAATAAAACAGATATCGCTGACACGTAGGTAACGTAATTTATCCCTGTATTTCATCGCCAAATACCAGACTTCACGGTTGTTCACTAGCTTATAGGGTTCAACTTGATCGTATGTGTGACCATGAAATATAAAGTTAATAACATGACGATTTACAATGGCAGTGGAGAGTACCTTGAACACTTCACTGTATTCACTACTAGGCTCATGCCCTTTAGATTTCATTAAGAAAGGTGATTCTTGCTCTGGCAGCAACAAGTAAGACAGCAAGCGGTTATCGAGACTTGGGAACTCTTTGCTTAATCCAAGAGTGTGGATCAGCTGGCGTAATGCACTTAAATTGTATTGGCCTTTCGTGGCAGGTGTCATCCAGTAATAGCCTTTCTCCCTGTTAATTGGCAAGTGATAACTGAGTGATGCCAAGTCACGTTGCAAGGTTTTTACGCTTGCTCCGCACTCTTCGGCTATATCATGGATAT
>JBMYWR010000291.1:0-2542 GCA_049607625.1 Colwellia sp. | reverse complement strand
ATTAAAAAAGGGAGCAAAAGCTCCCTTTAAATCTGTAAAGCGTTTTAATCAAAGATTAAGCAGCTAGACCTTCTTTTGCTTTAGCAACTAGTGCTGCGAAAGCTACTTGGTCGTATACAGCGATATCTGCAAGGATCTTACGATCGATTTCAACAGATGACTTCTTAAGACCGTTAATGAAACGGCTGTAAGATAGACCGTTCTGACGTGCTGCCGCGTTGATACGTGCAATCCATAATTGACGGAAAGTACGTTTCTTAGCGCGACGGTCGCGGTAAGCGTATTGACCTGCTTTAGTTACTGCTTGGAACGCTACGCGATAAACACGTGAACGTGCTCCGTAGTAACCTTTAGCTTGCTTTAAAACTTTCTTGTGACGTGCACGTGCGATAACACCGCGTTTAACTCTTGCCATGACTAAAAACCCCTATTAAGCGAATGGTAACATACGGTTGATAAGGCCGATATCGTTCTTATGAACCATAGCCTTAGGACGTAAGTGAAGCTTACGCTTAGAAGATTTCTTAGTCAGAATGTGACGTAAGTGCGCTTGTTTACGCTTGAAACCGCCTGAAGCAGTCTTTTTGAAGCGCTTTGCAGCACCTCTGTGGCTTTTTAATTTATAGCCCATTGCAATAACTCCAATTGATATTGCTTTAATATTCAGCAAGTAGGCGGAATTTACATTCACTTTGCAGGCCTAACTTACTACCAATTACCGGTGGAACAAAGTTCACTTTAACCGGCTAAACAAGGTGGAGGCTAAAAGCCTCACTTTATACCTAGTTTATCTTTGCACCATTACTTTTTAGCAATCGGTGATAACATCATAATCATTTGACGGCCTTCCACTTTTTTAGGGAAAGACTCAACTTGAGCGATGTCTTGTAAATCGTCTTTAATGCGGTTTAATAAATCAATACCGATTTCTTGGTGCGCCATTTCACGACCACGGAAACGAATAGTAACTTTTGCTTTATCGCCCGCTTCTAAGAACTTAGTTAAATTGCGTAATTTAACTTGATAATCACCGATGTCAGTACCTGGACGGAATTTAATTTCCTTAATCTGGATCTGCTTCTGCTTTTTCTTTTGTTCTTTTTGTGCTTTGCTTTTTTCAAAGATGAACTTACCGAAATCCATCACTTTACAAACAGGTGGCTCTGCATTTGGGCTAATTTCAACTAAATCAACACCGGCAGCATCTGCTTTATCAAATGCTTCTTGCAGGCTAACAATGCCTAAAGGCTCACCTTCAAAGCCAACTAAACGGACTTCTTTTGCTGTAATTTCTTCGTTGATACGATTTTTTTGAGCCGCTGGGCCCTTTTTTCCGCCTCTAATGGTTCGTTCCTCCACGAAATACCAAGATTAAAAACAAGGTGCGTAATGTACATTATTTATACACACCTTGCACTATTTTATTTTCTATTTTTAACTTCTTCAGCAAGCTTAGCAATAAAGTCATCAACTGATAACTTGCCAAGGTCTTCACCAGTACGTGTTCTAACTGCTAGTTCTTGTTGTTCTACTTCTTTATCACCAACAACTAGTAAATACGGAATACGTTTTAAAGTATGCTCGCGAATTTTAAAGCCTATCTTCTCATTTCTCAAGTCAGCACAGGCTCTAAATCCAAGATTATTCAATTTTTCTACAACTTCTGTCACATATTCAGACTGTTTATCGGTAATATTCATTACCACAACCTGTTTTGGTGCCAACCAAGTTGGGAATAATCCCGCATATTCTTCAGTTAAAATACCGATGAAACGCTCAATTGAACCTAAAATCGCACGGTGGATCATCACTGGCGTTTTACGTTCGTTATTTTCTGCAACATAAGTTGCACCTAAACGACCTGGTAATGCAAAGTCTAACTGAACCGTACCACATTGCCACGCACGCTCTAAACAGTCGTATAATGTGAATTCAATTTTCGGACCGTAGAATGCACCTTCACCTGGTAGGTATTCAAATTCAATACCATTTGCATCAAGTGCATCAGCCAGTGCTTTTTCTGACTTGTCCCACATTTCATCTTCACCAATGCGCTTTTCCGGACGCGTTGATAGTTTTACCACGATTTTTTCGAAGCCGAATGTTTCGTATGTGTCGTATACCATTTTGATACACGATGATACTTCTTCCATTACCTGCTCTTCAGTACAGAATACGTGCGCATCGTCTTGTGTAAAGCCACGTACACGCATTAGGCCGTGCAGCGCACCCGATGGTTCGTTACGGTGACAACAACCAAATTCAGCCATACGAAGAGGTAAATCACGGTATGATTTTAAACCTTGGTTAAAGATTTGAACGTGGCCTGGACAGTTCATTGGCTTAATCGCATATTCGCGCTTTTCAGATTCAGTGGTAAACATCGCATCGCCATATTTATCCCAGTGACCTGATTTTTCCCAAAGTACACGGTCCATCATTAATGGGCCTTTTACTTCTTCGTACTTATATTCGCGCAGTTTCTCACGAACAAAATCTTCTAGCTCGCGGTAGATGCTCCAACCGTCATTGTGCCAGAAAA
>JBMYWR010000290.1:0-2573 GCA_049607625.1 Colwellia sp. | reverse complement strand
TTATATAATTCTTTTAGTAATTACTCTTTAAATTGATATTAGACAATTTTTTTTTTATGTCTCTGGTGATTTATTAATTCTTATCTATACTTGAATAGCAAACAAATACAAAAACATATAACACGTTAACGGGTGCATTTATGAAAGGCATTATTTTTTCGGAATTTTTAGATCTTGTAGAAAACACGTTTGGCTTAGAAGTATGCCAAGAGATGCTTGACGAAAATAGCGATGAAGGGGTTTATACCTCAACAGGTACTTATAAGCATGAAGACCTAGTTAAGCTTATTGTGTCATTAAGTAAGCTAACCAATATTAGTGTTGAAGACTTACAAAAAGTTTACGGTAAGTCGGTATTTAATAACTTACTTGGCAGTATGCCGGAACTAAAAATCACTTCAAATTCTACCTTTGAATTTATTACTCAGGTAGAAGAGTATATTCATTTTGAGGTTAAAAAATTATACGGCGATGCTAAACCACCAAAATTTGATCTTATCACCAATACAGAATATGAAATGGTGCTGGACTATCTATCTGCTAGGTGTTTCTCGCATGTTTGTTTTGGTTTAATTGAAGGCTGTGCGGAACACTTTAAAGAAAATATTGAAATATCCATGAAACCTATAGAGGCTGACGGCTCGCATGTTAGGTTTACATTGAAGAAGGTATAACTTTTATCTATAAGTTATGTGTTTAAATAATGATATATTTGGTGAGTTTTAAGTTTTAATAAAGTACAGGTTTTTGTATGGATGAGCTAAAAACAATTGAGTTGCTTAAAAAAAAGGTTTTGCGCGAGCAAAATACTAGGAAAGCGGCTGAACAGTTATTAGAGCAAAAAAGTACAGAGCTATTTTATGCTAAGCAGCAATTAGAAGATTCATTAGAAGTTGTTACTGAAAAAGCTGCGCAAGATGAAAAACTAATCCAATTCAAGAGTGAATTAGAAACCTTACTTCTTAACTATAGTGGGCTTTTCCTTCAATCCCCCCCAGACGATGCGCTGATACAAAAGTTACTTAGAGACTTAAGTTATATCAAAAGTATAAAAACAGTGTATTTTAGTTGTTCATTAAAGCTTCTAAGTAACCAATTTTTACAAGCAGGTGAAAGCTGCAAATTTGATGAATGTACGCCAACAGAACAAGACTTTCTATGGTTAAATGAAAATACTCAGTTATCTATTCGCATTACGGTAGACAATAATACGGCAGGCGTAATGCACTTTATTTTTCAAAGAGCCCCAGATCAGCGTTGGTTGAGCACTATTGAAAAACAATGTTGTTTAATTGTTGAAATGATCAGTGTCGCTTTTCATCGCCAAATGTTACTGAATACAACAATTGAAGAAAAACTCAGGGCAGAGAAGTCCGATAGATCAACCCGAGACTTTGTAGCCATGATTAATCATGAATTAAGAACGCCTCTTAATGGCTTGCTAGGCGCAGCAGAGTTAATAGAAGACACCTCAATAACACCTTATCAGAAAAAACTGCTTACAACGGTACATGAAGCCGGTGAGATGCTTCGCGTTATTATTAATGATTTACTTGATATAAGTAAAATTAATGCAGGTATGTTGGATTTAAAGTTAGCCGCTTTTTCACCTAAAACCTTAATAGAAACTATTAACCAAATATTTTCAGCTCAAATTGAAGATAAATGTTTATTTTTTAATAGTGAAATAGATAAAAACTTGCCTGAACAATTACGAGGTGATGCCGACAGAATTAAACAAATATTAGTTAATCTAATTGGCAATGCGGTAAAGTTTACCAACGAAGGAGGAATTACCTTCAGTGTATCTTGGAAGAAAGGATCTATAGTGGTTTTTATTAATGATACTGGTTGCGGTATACCACAAGATAAACAAGCCAATTTATTTGACCCTTTTACTCAAGTCGACAATTCCAGTCAAAGAAAGTTTGAAGGGACAGGCTTAGGCTTATCTATCTGTAAAATGTTGGTTGAAATTATGGGTGGAAAACTAAGCTTTACGAGTAAGTTAGAAGAAGGGACTCGATTTAAAATAACGATTCCGCTTGAAAAAATAGAACTTAAAGAAGAGCAAGAAAGCGCAAGCACCAAGAACCCACCGACTGATTTTAAAGTTGAAAACCTTAACATACTAGCGGCTGAAGATATAAAAATAAATCAAACAATTTTAAGTATGATGCTTAAGAAAATGGGGATAGAACATCAGTTTGCAGATAATGGCCAAGAAGCGATTGACTGTATTGAGGAAAACCAATTCGATATTATTTTAATGGATTGCAGAATGCCTATAATGGATGGTTATAAAGCAACGGAGCATTTGCGAAAAAATGGCTATAAAAAACCCATCATCGCACTGACCGCAGGGACTACTTCGATGGAAATAGATGAAGCGATGGAATGCGGTATGGATGATATTATGCACAAACCCTATAAACGCGAAGAGCTTGAAGAAATGCTAATAAAGTGGGGAAGAAAGCTTGCTGAACTTTAGGGTATTCATATAATACCAATTCAATTTAGTTATTGCTCACTTGTACTGGTTAAAATAAGTCATGGCTGCGTTCCTCTCAATC
>JBMYWR010000289.1:0-2607 GCA_049607625.1 Colwellia sp. | reverse complement strand
CCCAGATACTGTTACTTAGTATAAATAATCAGTAGAATTAATCATACAAGGAGTCAAATTCAAGCGATTATTTATCGTAGGAATTATATTTTAGAAAATGCTCTAACCCCCTAAAGATATTCGAGTTCAAGATAAACGCTTTATTTGCATATGGGTAAATGATGGGAGGAAATATTAAAACAAAAGATAGAGGCAACATATCTAAAGTGATAAAGAAGCTGTTCTCGCCAAATATAAAGATTTGTCCAGGGGAGTTACGCAACACATTATTACTTACATTTGCGCTATTTTTTTTATTAGTATCTGTTTATTTACTAAAACCTGTAAGAGAAATGCTCATTCTTACTTATGCCAATTCTGAAATAAGAAGTTACTCTGTTGCTTTTCAGGTACTTACTCTTATTTTTGTCATGCCCGTGTATGGCTACTTATCCCGTAAATACCACAGCAAACATTTCATGATTTACGTTGTTATCTTTTTTTCAAGCAACCTACTTATTTTTTATTTTTTAGGCGTAAAGCAAAATCACTTTCCTATCGTTTTGTTTGTTTGGTTGGGTGTTTTTGGTGTGATTATTGTTTCTCAATTCTGGGCTTTTGTATCACAAGTTTTTGATGCTGAGGCCGGCAAACGATTATTTTCACTTATTACTTTGGGTGCAAGTATGGGCAGTTGGTGTGGCTCAGCTTTAGCTAGAGTATTACTCAATTACTTAGATGCTTATCAACTCATTTTCATGAGTATATTTCCTTTATTAATCTCAGTATTACTGGCTATAAGAATAAAAAAAGTCTACCCAGTTTCAGGCTTGGTAAATAAACAACCTACTAAGCAAGAGTCTGGTTCGCTTTTTAGTGGATTTACCCTCCTTAAAAATAATAGTTACTTAATGCTTATCGCTGTTTTTGTCATCATACTGAATTGGTGTAGTTCAACTGGGCAATACATTTTAGCCTCATTAGTTGAAAGGAGTTACGAGCAAGGCATGTTGTTAAATACCATTACAGAGTCTAAGGCACATTATATTGGTAAGTTTTATAGCGAATTCTATTTTTGGGTTAATTTTTTGGCTGTTTTTATACAGTTCTTCCTGGTTTCCAGGTTAATAAGGTGGTTAGGGTTCAATAATGCATTTATTATTACACCAATGTTATTCTTTATGGGCTACGGCATACTTTTATTATTTCCTGCTGTTTGGCTATTTAAAACATTCAAAGCAACGGGGAAAGGTTTAGAGCTTTCATTACAAAGCACACTAATTCAAATATTGTATTTACCCACAACGCGTCGTGAAAAATATGAGTCTAGAGCGATTATTGATACGGTTTGCTGGAAAGCAGGTGATTTATTGCAAGCCGCATCCGTCTTTATCGGCTTGAATATTCTTTTTATTTTACCTAAAGGGTTTATTTTAATGAACTTAGTTTTAGCTGTGCTTATGGTTGTTTTGGCTTACATTATTGGTAAAAAACATCGACACGAGGTAAATAAATACAAGCGCCTTCGTTGATTACAGGTATATAATAGCTTCCTATTAAAAGATTCAACATTGACACAAAAATGACCCAACCCATAACAGATATAACAATAGTAACCCACAATGGCAATTTTCATGCTGACGATGTTTTTAGTGTTGCCGCCCTTAAAACTATTTTCCCTTCTTCAAAACTTATACGTTCACGTAACTTAGAGGTTATAAGCAAGGCCGATATTGTGGTTGATGTAGGCGGTGAGTACTCGCCTGAAACAGATCGTTTCGATCATCATCAACGTGGTGGCGCAGGGCAACGAGACAATGGAACCCCCTACTCTTCTTTTGGCTTGATTTGGAAAAAATACGGCCTTGAATTATGTAATCAGAATAAAGCCTTAGCTGCAATGGTTGACGGTGAACTTGTCTCTTCAATCGATGCTATAGATTGCGGCTATGTTGAGGGTATTTATGATGGCGTAAGTCTTAGCCATACTATATCTATGTTTAACCCTACTTGGTCTGAAAGTAGCGACTTTGATAAATATTTTGATGAAGCTGTTAGTTTTGCCAGTAAAGTTTTATCTCGATTCATTGAACAAGCACAAGGGAAGCTACTCGCTAAAGAGGTTATTGTTGAAGCCATAGATAAAGCTGAAAACCCAGCTTTGATTGTATTAAACCAATACGCCCCCTGGAAACAAACTGTTCATGAACTTGCAAAAGAGGCGCTGTTTATTATCTATCCATCAGAAACGGGTCAATGGCGGATACAAGCAATTCCTGTTGTGCCAGGCTCTTTTGATGACAGAAAATCTCTGCCAGAAAGTTGGGCTGGGCTGTCAGATGAAGCTTTGCAAAAAGTAACTGGCGTGAATGATGCTATGTTTTGTCACAATGGTTTATTTATTGCTGGCGCTCAATCATGCGAAGGTGTAATGAAAATGGCTGAAATTGCTTTGCAAAATTAGTTTAACTATTAGGAAATGAGTACGTATTAATGACGATTGAAAAAACATTGGCAAATCAAGAATGGTTAGTTGCTAACGAAAATAATATCAAAGCGTTGTTTCCTGAGAACTTCGTTGAAATACAACAGCTGAATGCGACCAAAATTGGCAGTGGTTTAAAGTCT
>JBMYWR010000288.1:0-2628 GCA_049607625.1 Colwellia sp. | reverse complement strand
AAAAGGCAAGATATTCTATGGTTTTACTTGACGTGGGGAGTCATACCAACGCCCACGTTATGGGGCTTTTTATTAGTTTGCTAAAATTGTGTAGCGAAGCGAAACCGAGCAAACTGTAAAAAAGTCCCGCTTTAATTGCTTGTTATGTGCCGTTAAGCTACTATGTACAAATAAACGTACATGAACATTTTGGAGAATAAAATGGATGCAATAAGCTATACTTCAGCTAGAGCAAACTTAGCAAACACTATGGCACATGTTTGTAACGACCACGCCCCAATTATTATTACCCGTAAAAGTGAAGCCCCTGTTGTTATGATGTCTTTAGAAGACTACAACGCAATGCAGGAAACTACATATTTACTTAGATCACCGGCAAATGCTAGAGATCTTTTAGAGTCTATTGCCGAACTAGAAACTGGCAATGGAACTGAAAGAGAACTTCTTGAATGAAACTAACCTTCTCGACTAAAGCTTGGGAGCAATACCTTTATTGGCAAACCACGGATAAAAAAATACTAAAGCGTATTAATTTTCTGATTAAAGATATTCAAAGAACTCCCAATGAAGGTATTGGAAAGCCTGAACCTCTGAAACATGGTTTGTCAGGATATTGGTCTCGCCGTATAAATGATGAACATAGAATTGTTTATAAGCAACAAGACGACACAATTTTTATTGCTCAACTCCGATATCATTACGGCACATAACGCCCTAATAATGGGCAAATAATTGTTGGCTAAAATCAGCGAGGCACGAGCAAAAAAGCCAACTGTTTTTAGTCCTAGTTGATTTTCTTGTTAGCAGCTTGTTGCTCCAATCTTTCTACTAGCCAAATCTTTATAATGGATTGACGTGTTACACCAACACGGCTCGCCTCTTTATCAAGAGAGTCAATTACCCAAGATGGAAAATCAACATTCACTCTCTTCTGTGTTTGATTGGGACGAGATATTGTTGTTAAATCTAAATCATCAAGTATATCGTCTTCATTAGCATCGAATTTTTGATCGAATTGTTCAGCTTTCATATATTGATACCTCCGCTTTACGTGAACGTCTAACTGAGATAATTCTAATAGTGTCATTACGATATGTAATAACAGCAGACCAGAATTTACCAGCAATAGTTCCTATAACTAAGTAGCGTTGTTCACCTTCGGATTTAGCTTTTACTTGAAGTAAATCAGGATCAGCCCAAAGCTCTTGAGCATCAATGAAATTAATTCCATGCTTATCGAAGTTGATACTCCTTTTATTTGTGTCAAATTCAAATTTATACATAGGATAAAAAATATTCCTTTATCGCTCAAATGTCAATTTAAATACTGAAATATGAAAAGCTGCTAACGCCGCCAGCAGCGGCCTTTAAAGCCGCGAGGTTTTTAAAGGTCCTGCTGGCTGGCCTTGTTATATACAAACTTTAAGGAGCGTTGCAAACACTAATGACGCCAATATAGATCGGACTTTTTTGGATATTTCCTGATGTGAAACCTATTTCTCCTGTTGTCAGTGCCTCAAACTCAGTCGCACTATCAATTTCAAACCCTACATCACGTAGAAGTTTGCAGTTCAGCGAATTATCAGTTCCATCCTCTACGGAATAAAAGGCACCGACACAATTACTATCAGATTGGCATGCATGTTGACATTGTTCATAACCAAAGTGCTTCTGCTGACGGGTCTGAGCTATAAAAAGCAATTGCAAGCATATGCTTAACGTTATAAGCCACTGAATTTTCTGCTTGTAAGTCCCACTCCCTGGGCTTGTTTCGGTCCATTTCCATAATCCACAAGGGTCAATGATTGGATCTGCTGCATAGACATCTAATATAGACCAGTTACCATCACCGGAAGCATAGTCGGCAGCTGTACCTGTGAACAGCGTAATCCCTGTACCAAGTCCTGATGAATAAACATTCTCGTGAATGTTAGTTTGTTATTGTTTGCGTGCCACTATCTACAAGGGTTGTTGTGGGGCTTAAATTTATACTTGTGCGACAGTCATATACATCGATAACACCATCGGAATTGGTATCTTCATCAGGCATGGTTTTATTGCCATCTTCATTCAGATCCCAGCAGCTTAGCCCCACAATACCTTGAGGGCCTGCAACGCCTTGAATCCCAGATGAGCCGTCATCGCCTTCATCGCCGTCTAATGGACAACCAGCAAGCGATGCTAATAGGGGAAGAAGCAATAGATTTTTTGATTCATTTTAAGTACCTATTTCAAATAAATGTCTATTGTGTGATGCTGTAAAGCATATAACGCCTTGCTAAGCGGAAAATAATGGTTGGCTATAATCGCGAAGCGATGGCCAGCTGTTATTTTTCCGTTTAAGCAACTTGTTATATTTTTTATGCCACTGCAAAGTTTACAGTATGGACATTAGTTAAATTAATTTGTTGTTTAGCATGCCAAAGATCATAGTTATCTTGCATTGCTAACCAACTTTCCGGTGTTCTGCCGATTGCTTTAGATAAGCGAAGTGCCATTTCTGGTGAGATTGCACTTTGACCTTTTAGAACTCTATTTAATGTAGATGATGCTACATCGAGTTGTTTAGCCAAATAACGACAACTAAAACCTGCGGGCTCTAGATATACATCGTAGATAAACTCTCCA
>JBMYWR010000287.1:0-2662 GCA_049607625.1 Colwellia sp. | reverse complement strand
ACTAAAAGCTGACTCTCAGTGGTTTTAATATGCTGATCATTTAAGCGCTTCGAAAGCATGTTAATAGAGTCTACTAATTCATTTAAAGCTTTATCACCATGGCTAGGTCGTGCTCTTAAGGTATAGTCTTCACTTATCATCGCATCAAGTAAATTCGTTAAATTACGAAACTGATGCGCTGATTTTTGATGAATATAAACATGACACATCACAATACAAAGCGAACCTAACAAAGTAACCAATAGCGTTAAAGGCAATGAAATATCAGCGTAGATCATTACCACAATCAGTAAGATAAAAGGTGGTATAGATGCGAATAATGATACATTCACTAATTGAGACTCGAAGGATCTTTTTACTTTCATTTATTATTCTACTTATCTGCTGATCTTACATTTTGCTGATACGGTTAAGTGATTTTCTCTAATCGACGGTAAAAAGCACTGCGACTTAAGCCTAAAGACTTCGCTGTTTTTAACGCATTACCATTAAAATGGCTAAGGCGCTTATCAATGATATCAGCTTCTATATTGGCAAGTGTTTCAAGAGAGTACTCAGTTGTTGAACTTGAAGTAGCCTTTGTTTGACTTGCTGGTAAGCCCAAATCTGTTTCAATAATGATATCACTTTGACAAAGAATTTGAGCGCGTTCAATTACATGCGTTAACTCTCTGATATTTCCTGGCCAGTCGTAATTCAATAATGCTTTTTGTGCGCCTTCACTTAAATGCTTTATCTCTATATTATCTTTTACCGCTTGTTTGGCTAAGAAAGACTCTGCCAAAGGAATAATATCTTCAACCCTGTCTTTTAAACTGGGAATTTCGATAGAAATAGTATTAAGACGATAAAGTAAGTCTTTGCGAAATAGGTTATTTTCAACGGCTTCATTTAAGTTAGCATTGGTAGCGGATATTAGCCTTACATCAACTGAAATGGTTTTGTTTGAACCGACCTTTTCAAATTCTCTATCTTCAAGCACGCGTAATAATTTTGCTTGTTGAGAGTAGGGGGTATTGGCTATCTCATCTAAAAATAAACTTCCACCATCGGCCAATTCAAAACGGCCTATGCGAGTTGTTTTTGCATCGGTAAAGGCACCTTTTAAATGACCAAACATTTCACTTTCAAATAAGGTTTCTGTTACCGCACCCATATTCACTGAAATTTGGTTAGCTTTATGGCGTTTTGAATGTTCATGGATATAACGAGCGAACATGCTTTTACCTGTACCATTTTCACCGGTTAATAAAACACTAGCATCACTTTTAGATACTTGATTTATCACCTGCAT
This sequence comes from Colwellia sp., assembly GCA_049607625.1. Taxonomy (GTDB): domain Bacteria; phylum Pseudomonadota; class Gammaproteobacteria; order Enterobacterales; family Alteromonadaceae; genus Colwellia. The sequence continues at coordinate 1,368 of JBMYWR010000287.1, read as the reverse complement.
AGTGGCTTGCATTGCTGGCGAATTAGCAATAATGTCGCCTTTAAATTCACTGTCTACCTGTTGTTGAAGTAATTGATTTTGCTGATGAAGTCTAAGTGATTTTTCTTCACTTTTTGCCAGTTTAATTTGGTTTTGAATAATGGCAATAAGTCGGTCGATGTCCCAAGGCTTTTGTACAAAATCATTTGCACCATTTCGCATAGTGCTTACGGCAACCTCAATCGTTGCCCAACCTGTCATAACAACAATGGGAACATTTTCATCTTCTTTTCTAATAGCTTCGACTAAAGCGATGCCTTCTTCGCCAGAGGTTGTGTCCTGGCTATAATTTAAATCCATTAGCACGAGGTCAATATTTCCGCGTTTTAAAGCTGCTATTCCTGCTTCTGGAGATTGAGTTAAAGCAATATCGTAACCTTCGCTTTCAAGTAGCATTTTTAATGCGGAAAGTATGTCGGTATCGTCATCAATTAATAGTATTTTTTCTGTCATTATTTATGCTTAATAGGTTGTTTACATTTCTGCTGACGTTAATTATTTACGTTTCATTTTTTCGATTGTTTTTAGCTTTTTGTTAAACTTTCTTGATACATAACAAGAAAGAAAAGTGCTAAAACTAGAAAAAGTGACAGCGCCGAATCGAGTCACTTTTTCTTATTCCTTAACCATATTCTTTAATCATACAGCTTATTGGTAATGCAACGCACCACTAGGTTCTAATTCTAGTGCTTTCTTAGTAGGTACATAAGTCGCATATATCACGATAAGTGTAATAAGGATTACAATGGTGCTAGCAATTACAGCTAATGCGGCATTTCCTGTTCCAAAGTTTTGTGCCATAGCATATCCCATCGCTGTTCCTACTAAGGTACCTGGGATTCCGCCTAAAAGTAATTGCTTTATACCAGCAGCTAAATATTCTCTGGTAATAGTGCTTTCATCTGCCCCTAATGCGCGTTTAATACCAATTTCTTGAGTGCGCTGCGCTATGGTATTAGACATTACACCATATATGCCTGTTCCCGCTAGAAAAACAGCCGTTAAAGCAAAAACAGAGATTAGTTTACTCATAAATAAAATAGGCGCTGTGTGTCTATCGTTACTCTGTTTGTAACTTTCAATTTTAAATGATGGCAAATGTGGGTCTATCGACTGTAGTGTTTTACGCAATGTTTTAGTTACTACGCCTTGGCTTGCTTTCATTTTTATAGCAATTGAAATATTACTTGTAGGCAGCTGTGTGTAAGGTCTGAAAACTGTAGTTAAGTTACGATATTCTCTACTGCCTTGAATCGTGCTTTCAACAACACCAACGATAGTTAACCATTGCTCATTTTGTTGGTCTTTATTGAATACTTTAATACGTTT
>JBMYWR010000286.1:0-2678 GCA_049607625.1 Colwellia sp. | reverse complement strand
GCGCACTTCGTTTGGGTCGAAGGGGTCGCAGGTTCGAATCCTGCAACACCGACCATTATTATCAATATTATTTCCGTTACAAATTCAAAAAAAATCAAATTTCTCTCCTAAGTGCACATTATTTATCCCATTTTGGTCCCTTTTGCGTGGACGATTCAATAAGACACAGCTATAATGCCGCGTCATTTTAAGAACAAAAATATTGGGCCCGAGATTTTCGTATTGGCCACAAATTTATTAATTGAGGTAGAACATGCAAGTTTCTTTAGAAACGACTCAAGGTTTAGAGCGTAAAATTACTATCACTGTTCCAGCTGATGCAGTTGAAACTCAAGTTAAAGCACGTTTACGTGAAGTTGGTAAAACAACTCGCATCGATGGTTTCCGTAAAGGCAAAGTTCCAGTTTCAGTTCTAGAGAAGCGCTACGGTCAGTCAGTATTTGTAGAAGTTGCTCAAGAACAGATGCAACAAAACTACATCCAAGGCATCATCCAAGAGAAAGTAAACCCAGCGGGCGCGCCTTTCTTTGAGCCAAAGAATATGAAACGTGGTGAAGACTTAGAATTCACTGCGACGTTTGAAGTATACCCAGAAGTTGCTTTAGACAATGTTGAAAAAATCTCTGTTGAACGTCCAGTTGCTGAAGTAACTGACGCTGACCTAGACAACATGATGGTTACATTGCAGAAGCAACAAGCTTCTTGGACAGAAACTGACGCAGCTGCTGCGGAAGGTCATCGTGCAAACATCGATTTCATCGGTAAAATTGACGGTGAAGAGTTTGAAGGCGGAAAAGCTGAAGGTTTTGATTTAGAACTAGGTCAAGGTCGTATGATCCCTGGTTTTGAAGACGGCATCATTGGTAAAAAAGCAGGCGAAGAAGTAACAGTTAACGTTACATTCCCTGAAGAATACCATGCAGAAAACCTTAAAGGTAAAGAAGCTGAGTTCGCAGTAACTATCAACAAAATCGAAGCTCAAGAATTACCAGAGCTTAATGATGAGTTTGTAACTAAGTTTGGCATTGAAGAGGGCGGCGTTGACGCACTTAAAGCTGAAGTTAAAAACAACATGACTCGTGAATTAGGCCAAGCGCTTAAAGCTAAAGTTAAAGAGCAAGCTATTAAAGGTTTATTAGAAGCTCACGAACTAGAAGTTCCTAAAGCGTTAGTTGACCAAGAAGTAAATGCTTTACGTCAACAAGCTATGCAACGTTTTGGCGGCCAGATGGACGCGAGCAACATGCCTGAGCTTCCAGCTGAGTTGTTTGAACAACAAGCTAAAGACCGTGTACGCACTGGTTTATTACTTGGCGAATTCATTCGTACAAACGACATCAAAGCTGACGATGCAAAAGTAAAAGAAATCATTGAAACTCAAGCATCAGCTTATGAAGATCCTTCAGAAGTAGTTAACCACTACTACGGTGACGAGAAGTTAATGGAAAATATCCGTAACTTAGCGACAGAAGATCAAGCAATTGAAATGTTACTTGAGAAAGCCAAAGTTGAAGATAAATCATTCAGCTTTGACGAAATTATGAACCCTAAGCAAGCATAATTAAAAATCGCATTGACTTAAGGGTTGAATAAAGGATTTAATGGCTCGATATACATAAAGTATGTCGAGCCATTTTTGTTTAAGGAAGTTTTATGATTAACCACAATAGTAATGTGGCAGCTGGGTTTGAAGAACCAAGCAATGCATTAGTTCCAATGGTCGTTGAGCAAACGTCCAAAGGCGAACGTTCTTATGATATTTTTTCACGTCTTTTAAAAGAGCGTGTCATTTTCTTAACAGGCCAAGTTGAAGATCAAATGGCTAATTTGATCTGTGCTCAGCTTTTGTTTTTAGAGTCAGAAAACCCAGATAAAGACATTTACCTTTATATCAACTCTCCTGGTGGTTCGGTTAGTGCTGGTTTATCTATTTACGATACGATGAACTTTATCAAGCCTGATATTGCGACAGTATGTATGGGTCAAGCTGCAAGTATGGGCGCATTCTTATTATCAGGTGGCGCTAAAGGCAAACGTCACTGTTTACCTAATTCACGTGTCATGATCCACCAACCATTAGGTGGTTTCCAAGGTCAAGCTTCTGATTTTGAAATTCACGCTAAAGAAATTCTATATATAAAAGAAAAATTAAATCGTTTAATGGCAGAGCATTCTGGTCAAGACATTGAAAAAGTGGCTAAAGATACAGATCGTGATAATTTCTTAACGCCAGAAGACGCACTAGAATATGGCTTAATTGACTCAATTCTTACGCGCCGAGATTTAAAGTAAGTTTATTGGTTAACCTACTGGGTTAATACGAAATTATTGACTAACCTTAGGTTAGTCAAGCTAGCAAAGTGAGGTGACTCTATGTCAGAACCTACAGAAAATGACAGTAAGCTACTGTATTGTTCATTTTGCGGCAAGAGCCAGCATGAAGTTAAAAAACTAATTGCGGGTCCTTCTGTATATGTTTGTGATGAGTGCGTTGATTTATGCAATGACATCATTCGCGAAGAAATTAAAGAAATCTCTCCAAAAAGAGATGCAGACTCATTGCCGACACCAAGAGATATTTGTAACCACTTAGATGATTACGTTATCGGACAGAAACACGCTAAAAAAGTATTAAGTGTTGCTGTTTATAATCATTATAAGCGTTTACGTAATGCAGA
>JBMYWR010000285.1:0-2728 GCA_049607625.1 Colwellia sp. | reverse complement strand
TATTACCATTTTATTTCAGCTATACCTAATAACCAGCTATAGGTCATCACAAAATTTCAGAAATACGCAACCAATTTAACAGCGGCCGCTTTGAGCGATAAGCGTACAAACATGGAGTTAACTATATGTGCAATTTACTAAGATGATGTTACGTCTCTCAAATTAGCCGCTTTCCCCTTCCATTGGTCACTTAAAAGAAAAGCACCTAATTGGTCAATGATAAAATAGTAAATGATACAAGCGATGCCTAGTTGATAAGTCGTTAAAGCGGAGGCATAACGCTTTAAGGGTGATATGAAGCGGTTTGAATAAACAAATAATGCGCCCAAACAGAGTGACGCCATTATCATAAAAAGAACGTTTTCAATTGCAAATGACGTTAACTCATTTGAAATTGGATTGGCAATTAAAACAACACCAAATAACCCACCATAATTCCGGACGCCTTTTTGATGGAAAACTTTTCATACGGTAGGCACTATATAAGCAAAGATTGGGGCTGCATCACTTATTGCACCAGAAATACCTGATTTAAGAAGCTCTATGCCCTTAACAAATCCGTGCAGGTTAAATGCTGTGGCAAACAATGACATTACAACAAAATGATGTAAGTGTTTAACATGTATAAATTTGACCTCCCTTTTAACTAAGGCATATGCGAAAACAGGTATAGATCAAAAAGCAACTCGAATTAAAACAACCTGTGTAGGGCTTATATGCTCGACTACTATCCTCACGAGTATAAAATAAATTACTTGCGTTTATCTAATTAGTGTCAATATAAAGAAAATCGGGCTATTATTGAAATTGATAATTATTGATTCGGTTATTAATTTTATGGATATCTCAAAGGCAGATCTAAATTTACTCAAAGTGTTTTTGGTATTAAGCGAAGAGCTTAATGTGACTAGAGCAGCCAATAGGCTCCATCTAAGTCAATCCGCTGTTAGTGCGTCATTGAGAAGGCTTAGAGATTTATACCAAGATCCTTTGTTTACACGTGCGCAAGTTGGTGTAGTTCCAACGACAAAAGCGTTGAAAATGAAGCCGGCAATTGAAGAAGCTTTAAATCAAATTAAGGCAACACTCTCTCCCAGCAAAGAGGTTGATTACCTATCTATAGAAAGAAATATAACGATTGGCCTATCTGATGATTTTGAATTAACTTTTGGCAAAAAAATAATAGACGGTATTAATGATATAGCCTCTAACTTTACGGTTATATTTCGGCAAACAAACAGCGTACTTGTCGAAGAAGCTCTGTTAAGTAGAAAAATAGATATTAGTATCAGTGGTGGCGGTATTAAAGATCCTCGATTAAACAGCTATTCAGTTGGAAGTGCCGGATATAAGTGTATTTTTGATAAGAAAGTATGCTCTCAGGGTTCACCATTAACGCTAGAAAAATTTGTTTCTCTAGAGCATTTATTAGTGTCTTACTCTGGTATTTCAGGTGCTGTAGATGATGGCCTTAGGGAGCTTGGTTTGAAAAGGAAATTAAAAGCATCCACCTCACACTTTTCGTCACTATCATTTTTACTCGAAGGCTCTGAGATGGTCGCTACAATTCCAGAATTTGCTGCTGCCGCACTGGTAAAGAATAAAAACCTGGGAATCTCATCCTGCCCAATTTCTATGCCTAACTATTCTATAGAAGTGGGGTGGAGGCGTGAAGCTTCAACTGACGATGCATTGATGCAAGTTAGGCAAGTATTGAGTAGCATATTAGCGATGCACCTTTCCTGATGCATCTCTTAAAATTATTTCTAACCATGTAATTTCTTACTATCTGAAGGAGCTTCAGAGCGATCATTCATACCGTAATCTCGGATCACACCTGCAACTCTTAACCTATAGTCTTTGAATACTCCCCCTCGGCCTTTCGATTGAGCAAACCTGTGCGACTCAAGTGTACGCCATTCTTGAATAGCATTTTCATCTCGCCAAAAAGACAAAGAAAGTACCTTGTTATCGTTAGTGAAGCTCTGAAAGCGCTCAATGGAAATAAAACCTTCAATCTTTGTTAGTGATGGCATTAACTCATTCGCTATTTCTAAATACTCAGGAGTTTTTCCTTCAGCTAAATGAACTTCAAAAATTACTGCAATCATAATCCACCTGTACTTAATTAAATTCCGTATTCACGTTCAACTTTTGCAATACGGACTTTGAAAGAGCCATACCATTGTTTACGACCCAATTTTTGCACTTCTATATGCTCTGCATTTGCTTTCCAGTTTTTAATATCTTCTAGCTCAGCCCAATATGAAACTGTTATTCCAATATCATCTCTTACTGACTCCATTCCCAAAAAACCCGGCTGCTGCTTAGCTAATTCAACCATACGTTTGCTGCTTTCATCATAGCCATTATCTCCATCTGTTCTTGTCGAAGTAAAAATAACCGTATAGTACGGTGGCGTTGGAGTAGAGACTAGTTCAGACATTTTATTTTCCTCAGTTTACAAAGGCATTTTACCGTATTGGTTTAGTATAGATAAGCAAATGACATTATTGAAATTAATAATAATTAATTCAGTTATTATTAAAATTGATAACTTAGGAGTGATATTTGTGTGTTCAGTATGTATTTATTAGCATTTTTGCTAGTTTCAAATGTCTGCTATTAGCGTGAAACAGCCATTGAATATTTAAGCGGTTCTCTTTTCTCAAGAGAAAAAACATGCCAACATACTAGCGCAAGCTGAGCATTAATAGGCCTTGAGGCA
>JBMYWR010000284.1:0-2741 GCA_049607625.1 Colwellia sp. | reverse complement strand
GGCGCCGAGCAACTACAAACCGGGCAAGAAGTCGAAGTTCAGGTAAAGCAATAACAGATAAGCTAGGGAATGACTGCCAGCGATTAAATATGTTGAGAACTGGCAGTTCTGATAAAGGGTAATAATGATTATCAGGTCATGTTTTTTTACTTATTAAAGTAAAAAGATAGAGCAGCCCACTTCATATACGCTTAGTTAAAAAACTAAATAAATTTAGCTGAAGTAAGATCAAATTGTGACAATGTACTTTTTCCTTTTTTATATTCAAGAATATTGCCCTTTGATATAGAAAGCTTGCCTAGATAACTATTAAACAAGAGTTCTCTTGGTAGAGTCTTAGCAATAATTAGTTGATCTGCTAATTTGCAATCCAAATAAACAAATTGAGTTAATTTAAATTCATGCATTGAGAGTGTAGCAATGACTTTAGATTCTATTGATTTCTTGGCCGATACTTTTTCAGATTGAACCCATTCATTCTCATAATTGTTAGCTTCGAACCGTTGCAATATATCCAAGCTTTGTTCAAGAGGAATTGGCATTGCAGATATAGCAGCCGACAAAGCTTTTTCTAATATCCTTATGTAATGCTGTTGAAACTGAGAATCCTTTAAATGGCTTATTTTCTCTAACGGGTAATGAACTACAACTTCGAGGAAAGGCACAACTTTCATTGGCTGCACCCTTATCTCTGTACTGCCATCTGTCACATAAACATTTATTCGTGAGTATTTAGAGGTAAACTTGAGTTTACTGATTTCCCTTTCCCAAAAATTACACAAGCAACGAGACTTAAAAAGAAACACCTTTTTATCTTCTTCCGAATAATTACCGTCAAGGTAAAGTTCTATTTGACTTAACTTTGGCATAAATCTATTGCCTCTTAGTTTTAGACTTTTTAGAAGCCGAAAGGTAGCTCCACCCTCCATTTGCTCTAACCAGTAGAGTAATTTTATTTTTCGAGAGTGGCGATTATATTAATGATTGCTAACTCACCACTTATGAATTCAGAAAGACACCAAACAGATGTATTACCCTCTATTGCAATTGGCTGCAAATCGTCCTGTAAGCTACTCTTAAACAAAGAAAGACTTCTTTCAGATGTTTTTATTTCTTCAATACTTAATTGATTTAACCAACCCTTCGTTGCTTCTTGAATATTGTCACCCCTAGACTGAGATATGAAAGTACCGCCATTCCAATCCATTAAAAATGTATACAACTTTTTACCTGACATTTATCTATTACCTTTAATTTTTTCAATCTATTGGGTTAGATTTTGCTTATGACTTTTTACTCAATAGGCACAAGACCTAAGCCTTCAAAATTAAACAATTCATTATTTTTACCAGCTACAGGGTACTAAAAAGTTAAACCTTACAATTTGTATCACCAAACTTAATTAAGTTGTTTAGTTGATGTTTTGATGCTTGGTATGGTGAGCACAAAACTTTAATGAATTGTGATTTATCTTCCTCATCCATATCAATCCAACTTCTAGTTTCTCGTATCCAATTCTTTATACATTCATAGCCATGCCAATCTTCATTTAGTTTAATTAATGACGACCAACCAATCGCTTCATCGTGCTCGCCGTTTTCTTGCAGAGCATGGACAATATCAGCAAGAATCCTTGATGATAAATCTGCAATAATCCCACTATATGGAATGGCGGAATCAAAGTGCGACTCTTTGAACTTTGCCTCGACAATGGCTCTGTGAAGGGCCATCAACTCTGATGCTTTTGTAATATTCATATTTCCCAACCTAAAGTTTTAAGAGGGCCAAGTCTTGCTTTTGCCTTATGAAAGAAAAAACAAGATCAGGGCCCTTGGGCTTCCTTACTATCCAGAGTACCTAACTTAATTCCGATGACAGTACCAACAATCGCAAAGGCTATACTCAGAGGCACTTCTACAAACCATAAAGGTGGGATAAATAACGTTTGTAATAGTATCGATACAATTACTGTTCCCATTATAAAACTCAGTAAATATACACTTAGGGCATAATTCCAAGCTTTTACAACATTGCGCTTAGCCATTACGGTAAAGATACCTGCGTTCAATAAATAAGATGGTAATAACTGGTATGTAAAATATTTGCCGAATGAGAATGAAGCTAAGTTATCACTTCCAATTATTAGAGTGATAAAAGTACTTAATACGGTATTCAAAACCAGCATGACTAACGTGTATTTTACTATCCTTAAACTATTCAATTTGTCTCCATGTGTTATGTCACAATTATGATTTAGAAATGACCAACTAGATACACTAACGCAGAACTAAGTTAACAGCTACGATTCGCGTTTAAAATACTCGCCTTATAATGCTTTAAAATAGTGAATCATTCTAATAACCTCTTTTATTTCATAGCAATAAAGAGGTTCCCAGCGAAAGCTTAGTGGCAAACACCACCAAAGCATTGAACCTGTGTAAAATTTTGTCTCTTGCTTACTAAATTTAAACTTACACCCTTTGAGGGCTGAACCAAATTTTAAGCTTTTTGGCTTTCTACCTATTGTAAGTGCTTCATTTGCTTGAGAGATAGATAGCATATTTACTTCTAAGTCAATATAACCATGGCTACAGCCAACCTTTCCTACTTTTATTGAAATAGGATCAGAGTTTTCAATATGCTCGATTACTATGTCATCTAATATAAATTTCATTATTCTCTTATGTATGTTACGTGCCTTATATAATCAGTGCCTTGCAAGTAAAACTACAGAACTCACA
>JBMYWR010000283.1:0-2799 GCA_049607625.1 Colwellia sp. | reverse complement strand
AAAAAGGAAGCTAAAAAAGTGAGTAAATTTTCAGTTTATTTATCTTTGTTATTCCTCGCCTCAATTACCGCAAGCTTTTTTCTTGGCTACGTTCCTGAAAAATTGCTGTATGTTTATCTTGGGCTAAGTACGATTAGTTTTCTCGCTTATGCGATTGATAAATCTAAAGCCCAGCGGGGAACATGGAGAACAAAAGAAAGAACTTTGCATCTTTTAGCGTTGCTTGGTGGGTGGCCTGGCGCTGCGTTAGCACAACAATACCTAAGACATAAATCATCTAAAAAAACTTTTAGAAATGTTTTCTGGTTTACCGTACTTGCGAACTTATCTGCTTTAGGTTGGCTGTACTCATCAGCAGGTTCTCAGTATTTAAAGCTATTAAACTCTCTTTAATAGCTAACTAAGCAAAGAAAAAGCAAACAAAAAGGACACTCTCCCTAATGCCTCTAAGTGAGTGTTTAAGTGAGTGTTTAAGTGAGTGTCCTTCAATCGTTCGTTTGCTTTAAAATATTATGTAATTTTTGCAGTGACTTTTTGCTTCCATCGGCCAATTGTTCGTAGTGTTCAATCAACTCGAGAAGCTTAGCGTTAGACTTATCTTGGTGAAAATCTAGATTCCTTTGAATATTAATAAGTAATTTTTCAAGTGTAGCCTCAATAAATTTATCTCTACTTCCTGTCTGTGAAGAATCATCTCTTACCTTGAACACACTGTTTTCAACAAAACTAATTAGATAGCGAATATTTCTTTTTCCTGAGCCTTCCAGATATAAAACATCCTTAGTGATTAGATCTTGTAAGTCTCTGGTTGCTGTAGCCAGTGAGCACTTTGTTATATTCCTGTATTTTTCATTTGTAATTCCATTTGTGATGAAGCCTTCAGGTCCAGATTCAAACATTGTAGCAATCGCTTTCTGTTGCCTTTCATTAAGTTTGGTTTCTTTATGTCGCTCCCAAAACTTAGATTTTTGCAGAATGTAATCTACTTTTAATGCAGCTGATGCTTGTGCATCATGGACAATATTAACAAACCATTGAACCCAATTTGAAATATCAATAGCTTCATTAGTACCTTGAAGCTGTTCGTAGTACTGCTTTTTATGATTATTAATGGTTGCAGAAATACTAAATAATGGAGGGCTTTCAAAATCTTGATAAAGTGCATGCTCTGCTATAGCTCTTCCAATACGGCCATTACCATCCTCAAAAGGGTGAATAGTTACAAACCATAAATGCGCAACAGCTGCTCTAACGGGACCAGCTAAAAAGTGGCCATTTTTATTTGATGGATCTGTTGTATTGTACCAAGCAAAGAACAGGTTCATTTCCCGAGTAACATCTTCTCGTGAAATACCTGGCGCTTTAAAAATTACTTCTACATTCCCATATAAGTCATCTTTAATGACATCAACAGTTTCATCTCTGTAATCGCCTTTCAATATTGACTTTTTCGGATTTTCATCATCTTGAAGTAGTAATTTATGCCAATAACATAGCTTTTCTTTTGATAATTTCTGATTCAGGCTTTCTCTTACGTTTATTAATAATGCAGCTATACCCTGTTCTTTTAATGAAGGCTTACCGCTTGTTTTTATGTTTAAACCTAAAAAGCGAGCAACAGATGAACGGACCTCTTCTTTATCGAGGTTTTCACCTTCAATTTCACTAGAATTAATTGCTTCTTCAACCATTAAAAGAATATGAGCTTCTTGTTGAGATTCAATATTTAATTGCTCTAAGCGACCTTGTAAGCTATATGCCTTCTTTTGAAATTGCATAACAATGTGATCATAATCACTAGGATTATAAATGAATTCCGGCCAATTTTGATGTTGCCAATTGTATTTCATGAGTTAAAAGCCCCTTATTTATAACTCATTATAGGGCTAAAAGTGAGTTATAAACAATTATTTTATAAATCAAGGGTGAATAAGTTGCTAAAACAAAAAGGACACTCACCTTAATGCCTCTAAGTGAGTGTCCTTTATATCTTTTTGTATATTTTAACTTTACTGGGTATTCTGAAAATATCGCACTGATGAGTATAATACTTACCAGTGCGATAAATTTAATTCGATAACCAAAGAGCGAGCCTAAAACTAAGCAGCGTTAAGTTTTAAACCTCTTAGAAAGGCAGACAATATTTCGTCAGAACATAACTTATAGTTTTTATGATTTGGGTTTCTGAACAAGGCACTTAATTCATATTTATCTAGGGTTATACCACCGTCTGATAGGGTTACAATAACATCATCCGCTTTTAAAGACAGGGCAATTTTAACTTTATTGAAAACCATATTGTTGGTTAAAAAGGTTTCAGTTTCGCGAGCTGGACCATCGCTTGGCCCTCTTTTCTCAATGATTAAACCATTAAGAAAGCAAGCAAACTCAACATCTTCAATAGCTTTATAGCTAGCTTCATTTTTTTCTTTAAAGAAATCATCTAATTGTGCTGCACTAATATCGCAGTTACTTAATGCAAAAATGGCGCGAATTTTATCGTCAGTTAAATCAAAAATAGTACGAAGATTGCGAAGTATGTCGTTATTTATCATAAAACACCTAAAGTTGTGTTGCTTGGTTCAATAAGTAAGAGCATACAAAAGTACTTTTAATCATGCTTATTGAAAAGATGGCTACATTATAGCTGACTATGGGTAGGTAAGTATTAAAAGAAATTAGCTAAAAACAAAAAGGACATGTACTGTAATGTTTAAGTGAGTGTCCTTTATATTTTACTTTCTATTTTTAATGTCTTTATATATCGCTTTACTATGTTTTCAATTATTCAATATTTTG
>JBMYWR010000282.1:0-2832 GCA_049607625.1 Colwellia sp. | reverse complement strand
GCTTTTAACTGAGCAGCTAATGAGCTGTCTGAGTCTTCAGACTCAAGCATTTCAGCTGCTTTCATTTTGTCATCAAACTTTTGCTGTTTAGCTTTAATTCTTTCTAAAGAGTCTTTAGCGCTTAAAAGCTTTGAGTTACTTGATGAAAAGTTGTCGGTAATAGCAGATGTTGCTTTTTGAACACTTTCGGTGGTTTTAACCATAGAAAGTTGGCGCTTATGCTCAGCAACTTGACGCTCACTTTTCTTAACAAGCTCTTTTAAACGAGTAGAGTTGTTTACAAAGCTATCTAAAGACTGCTGTTGAGCTGATAAGTCAACTTCAAGTTGAGCTATTTTTTCTGCGACAGCTAAAGCCAGTGTTTCATCACCTTTTTCTAGCGCTTGTGCTACATAACCTTCATGCTCTGTTATTTCACGCTCTATACGTGAAACAGTTCTTTCAGCCGCCATTTGTTCAGCCATTACACTCGTTAAATCTCTTTTGGCTTTGGTTAAATGTGCTTCAGCATCACGAATTTCTTGTTCAAAAATTCGGGTAGCGTTTGAATCAATAATTGCTTCACCTACTTCTGAAGCTCCGCCTCTAACAGCAGTCATAATTTTTTTAAAAATACTCATAATTCTCTCCATGCTTACTTTGTAAGCTTTGTACTCAGTTTTAATATGTAAACTAAGTTGTAAATAATGGTTTGATGCGTGCTTTCTTAAATTAGAAAGTCACTCATATCATCAATAACTTCAATCGCGTTGTTACTTAAAACAGCCAGCTCATGCTCTATATCTGCGAAACTAGAGTTAACTGATAGGGCACCGAAAACGGCATATTTATCGCCTATTTTTGAAAAAGAAGATAATGGCATTGGGATGTTCATTTCCAACATACTTGTGTGCATTTGAGCAACACAGTCTTCCTTAACTTCATCTTCGCCCCAAAGGTAAGTAATGCATAGCACTTGGTCTTCAGTTACAGAGACAAACGTTGGCAGTTCTTCACGACCAATAATACTAATTTGTAATACATCTACTTCCCCTGAAATTGGTTGGCAATCAAAACTCATTCCTGTTGTTGAATTGTCAGCTAAACTATTTAAATGATCAGCGAGTGTATGAATGTTCATGTAATTATATCCTTAATTCAAATGAGTGACATATTATGTCTTCGTGTTTTAATTTAGCACCCTGACATATTATGTCAAGAAGTTATAGAAAAAAATTGTTAGTTTTTTATAGCATTTTCACCAGCTCTAAATCAACTTATTGATAATATTGTTGATTTAGGTTAATTCAAACCTTGTTGATCTTTCCAAGCTTTTTGGTGGAGCTGGTATATTGTATGACTACCCATGACATTAGTCGGTATATCTTTTTTATTCTTATAAAAATCATGAGGAAAGCTAAAAGCACCTTTTAATAAGTGCAATGTAAGCCACTGTGGTTGAGCTTTAAAGGCTTCAAGTTTGTTGATCCTAGCTAGTGGGCTTGCTCCAGTTTTAGATGCAATTGTCCAACCCCATTCACCAAAGCTAGGGACATTATCATGATATTGTTGAACATGGTTGAAACCTGAAGCCTCAACGGTGTTGCCAATAGAGATAAACGAATCTTTCGCATGGTAAGGACTAGTCGACTGAATTGCTAGTAAACCGTCTCCAGCTAATAACTGGTTAAGTCTTGCATAGAAATTGACAGAATAGAGCTTATTTAAGTCAGGGTGGCTAGGGTCTGGTAAATCAACAATAATGGCATCATAACTCAGACGCTTTTTCAAAAGTTCGTTGATTGCGATAAAGGCATCAGCTCTTATAATATCGACACGTTCATCTTTTAAACTTAACTTATTTAAGTCAGCTATTTGTTGAGCCAATTTCGGGGGGAGATGTTTTTTTGGTTGTTGAAAAATATCAATTAGCCCCGAATCTAAGTCAATTAGAGTTACTTTTTCTGGTTTATATTGTAACACCTCACGTAGGGCTAAGCCGTCGCCTCCACCAATAATGAGAACATTTTCTTGTCTCGCTGAGCCTGAGAGAACCGGAGCAACGAGGTATTCATGGTAAATATTTTCATCTAATGAGGAGAACTGTAATCGACCGTTCAAATAAAAATTAATAATACTCTCTTGTTGGCTACCTGCGCTTAGCCCCATGTGGCGCTCTGTAAAAGTTAGTTGCTGATATCGTGTTTTTTGAATATGCACCACTTTGTCTAAATAAAGTAGAGAATTCATTTGGTTAAGCCACTGGTTACCATAAGTGAACATTAAAAAAATTACCGCGACAAGTGCCACATGTAAGGTAATGAATACCGAACGCATTTTTAATTTATGCCAGTATCGTATTACAAAAAAGCAACCCACAATAAGGTTCAAACTTGCAGTAAGAGCAGCCGCTTTATTAATATCTATATTAAGTAGAACGAGAACCCACAAAGCCGCTCCTATGCCTGCGCCAATATAGTCAGCGCCGTATATGGTGCCTAAATTATTCTTTAGATGTTTTTGGTGGACTTCTTCTCGAATACGAGCGATAAGAGGGATTTCCATACCAATAAAAAAACCCAGTAAAACACCAAAAAAATAAGGGCTGTTAAGCGCTAGCCAGCTTAGCTGTTTAAAAATACCACCTTGAGGAATTAAATCGGCGGGAAAGGCAAAAGTATCAGCGATAAGTTGCGGGAAAATTTGCGTGATGGCAATTAATCCACCAATAATTAAGATAGAAATACAGCCTAGTAAAGCGATGGTTAACTCTAAAAAAACAAAGCCGTTATACGCACATTTTATTTTACGGGCAGCGAAAGCACCAAGCCCCATTGATACGATCATTAAACC
>JBMYWR010000281.1:0-2842 GCA_049607625.1 Colwellia sp. | reverse complement strand
CCTTTAGCATCAGGGAAGTCGACCATCAAGGTATCACCCCAGTCAAAAAGATAGACGTTTATCATTAAAACTCCTTGTAATCATTGACCTATAGAATACTTCATTTTTAGTATTATTCATCAACAAAACAAGTGCTATTTCTAACCGAGTTACCGTGCATTTATGGGCTGTATAATTAGTCACTATTGTGGATGATAAATGGGCGGAGCAAATTGATCCGCCCATTTTGCTAGTTAGAATAACACATCAAATTTAAAAACTGCCGCGTATACCAATACTAAAATTACGTCCTGGCAATGGCGAAACATCTTTTAAGAATGAGGAATGCACTTTTGCCACTTCATCGGTTAAATTATTACCCTTAGCATAAACCACTAAGTCATTACCAAAACCATCAATATAATAATTCATGTTTACGTCTAGTAAAGTGTAGCTATTGGTTTTGGTTTCTAACGAGGCAATATTATCTTGCTCAAAATAGTGATTTACACTGAACTCACCATCGTAATTACTGCCTTGATATTGCAAAACACTACCAATACGCATTGGTGGGGTTCTGGGTAAATATCCGCCATCAGACAATTGTGCGTTAATATAATCCCCGAAGATACTAACTTTAAAAGGCGCAGATATTTGGTAGACAACTTCAGCTTCAAGCCCATACATGTCAACATTGTCTTGTTGATACACTAAAATGGGTAAGCCTTCTTCTTCTATAGCTGTCTCATCTTCCGCATCATGATCATGTTCAGTTTCATAAATCAAGCCAGTATCTTGCTGATAATAATAATCTTCAACATGATTATAAAATGCACTGATGACAAAACCAAAGTCACCTTCAAACTTACGCCATGTTAAATCTAAACTGTAAGATGTTTCGATTTCAGGCTTTTGCCAAGATGATTCTACATGCACTTCATCACCTTCTTGTTCAAGTGAGTAGAGTGCCCCCACTTCAAAGGTGTTGGTACCAATATGTGGACCAAATGAAAATAGCTCTGCTGCGGAAGGGGCTCGTTGCGATGCAGCTACTGAAATACCTAAGTTATAGCCTGTTTGATAATTCCAAACCAAACCTGCAGAAGCACTTACTGGGGTGAAATTTTGCTTACCAAAAGAAACCGCTTCTTCGTGTTCATCATGCTCTGCTTCGTGTTCGCTCTCATGGCCTTCGTCATGTTCAAAAGCCGACAGATCCATTCCATCACCTTTTTCAGTAATGCTAACTCGCTCTACCCTTGCACCCAGTTGCAGTAAAACACTATCAAAATGTTTTTCTTCTAACCACGCAAAAGCAAAACTTTCTGTTGTAGAAGGAGGTGAAAAGGCTTCGTCTCCTATCGCCTCAAAATCTGAATGTTTATAATGCAGCGTCCAAGCGCCTTGCCATCCATTCACTTCTTGGTGGTATAAGTCTGTTTTAATTTCAGTACTTTCATTTGTAAATGTGGTGCCAACAGCGCCATTTTCAATTTCTTGATGTTGATAATCGGTATAAGCGACTTTAGCAGCTAGCTGATTAATAAAAGCATGATCAAAGTTAACTTCACTTAGTAACTGTAGCCTGTCTTGCTTCATTTCTGCTTGCGTACCTTCTTCGTGCTCTTCTTCATGCTCATCTTCATGGCCGGCTTCATCATGCTCTTCTTCATCATCATGGCTGTGCCCAGGAATACCATAATCACGGCTCATTTTGCCATATGAGAAACCGATAAATCCTTGATCAAATAAGTAACTAGAACCCAAGGTAAAACCATTCGACTTTGATGCAGAATTGGCTAAACGGCTCGGTGTTTCTTCATGATCTTCCTCATGCTCTTCGCCTTCTTCATGTTCCTCTTCTTCATGAGCATGGGCATCGAAATCACTTGGTAAACGATAATCACCTGCATCTCGCCAAAAGCCATCTAAATGCACCGCAACGTTTTCATTGCCTGTTTGCATAGAAAAAGATCCCTGCTTCTCTTCAGAAACATCGTTATACTGTAACAACCATTCCGCTATAGTATCACTTGAAGTAGGTACACGGTTATCAACCACGTTCACTACCCCACCAATTGCGCCACTACCATAGAATAAAGTGGCTGGGCCTCGTAATACTTCAATTTGTGTTGCGGTACTTGTTTCTGCTGATACCGCATGATCAGCACCTACACGTGACGCATCGCCAGCGTCTAAGCCATTTTGGGTGATTAACACTCTAGGCCCATCTAAACCACGAATGATAGGGCTACTGGTAACTGAACCATAAAAATTAGAATGCACTCCCACTTCATTTTTTAAGGTTTCCCCTAAAGTAGAAGCTTGTTTAAGTTTTAAATCGTCACCTGACAGTACGTTAACGGGCAGAGCTGACTCAATAGTTGAAGTATGTAACGGTGTCGCGTATACATCTAACACCTCTAATACTGAAGGTGATAGCCTAATAGTGACATTAGAGATATCCGTTTGACCAAGGGTAATGTATTGATTATTGTGTGCGTAGTTTTTAGCCGTAGTATGCAATTCTATACTACCTGCTCGTAAGCCTGAAAGGGTGAAATTTCCTGCTTCGTTAGTGGTAAAAATTTGATCTGTGCCATTAATATTAACGACTGCAGAATGAACGGGTTGTCCTTTTTGATCAACAACTTTTCCCGATATTGTTTGTGCTAACGCTACCGAGCTATAACTAAGTGCCGTGGCAAGTGCGCTTAATGTCAAAGTAGCCGAAAGCTTCTTTGATAAAAAAGAATGAATATACATGTATGTTTCCAATAAAATATAACTTTGTTTGTCAGCAGCACGGTTAAGTTTACAAACTTAACCGTGCTCTGCATCTAATTGAGATAACAACTTATGG
>JBMYWR010000280.1:0-2942 GCA_049607625.1 Colwellia sp. | reverse complement strand
TATATGGAAGTAATAAATTAAACGAAGTCTTAAATCGATTTATGTTTGAATTAGAAAACCATTTAAAAAATGTTATTTAAACACGGTAGTTACATCGCACCCGTTACAAGGTTTACTGCAAGTTAACTATAAAAACGTATCGAAAAATCAATGAGGTCCTGCTCAGGTATTGGTTTACTAAAATAATATCCTTGAGCTAGATCGCAACCAAGTTCTTTTAATATTGTGAGTTGTTCTTTTGTTTCTACGCCTTCAGCGACAACTTTTAACCCTAAACCATGCGACATAGCGATTGTTGCTTCTACTAAACTGTAATCCTCATTATTTTTTGTAATCCCATTTATAAAACCACGGTCTATTTTTAGTACATTAAACGGGTACTTCCTTAAATAACTTAAAGATGAATAACCTGTGCCAAAATCATCCATTGACAATATAACACCTAAATTTGTTATATCGTTTAATGTGTCAGTAATGCTGGACTCTCCACTCATTAAAACACCTTCTGTAATTTCAAGTTCAAGACTTTGAGGTTCAATGTTCGCATTTGATAACGATGTTTTGATAAAGTTAAACAGGCTTAGGTCTTTAAATTGACTAGGAGATAAATTTACTGCAATTGAAAAATTTCTGTTGAGCTGTTCTACGTTCTTCCATCGATTGAGTAAACTAAGTGACTCTTTAATAACAAACTCACCAATAGATATGATCACGCCTGTTTTTTCTGCAATAGGGATAAACTCATCTGGTGCCACACTTCCTAGTACAGGGTTTAGCCACCTGAGTAATGCTTCTGCCCCTATAATTTCGTTCTTTTTAACATCAAATTGCGGTTGGTAATAAAGAATGAATTCATTGCGCTGCAAAGCACCTCGCATTTGCTCTTCTATTGTTAAGCGTCGTTGGATTACAGTATTCATTTGATTAGTAAAAAACGAGTATGTATTTCGACCCAGAGCTTTGGCTTGATACATTGCCGTGTCGGCGTTTCTTAATAAGTCAGACACAGATTTGCCGTTATCTGGAAACATTGCTACCCCAATGCTAATTGTTAACATTAACTCTCGCCCCTCAATTGTGAAAGGTTCTCGAAAATTTTGCAGGAGTTTTTCGGCAATACCCACAGCATTTTGTTGAGTGGAAATTCCTTTTGACAAAATAATGAATTCGTCGCCACCTAAGCGACCAATTGTGTCAGCTTTTCTTAATGCCCTTTGTAAACGATTGGCTGTTTCAATTAAAACTTTATCGCCTGCTTCATGACCTAGTGAATCGTTAATTTTTTTAAAATCATCTAAATCTAAGAAAAATACCGCTGCTTTTTCATCATTACGAGTCGCCTCAACTGTTAGCTGTGATAAACGGTCAAGAGCGAGTAAACGGTTTGGTAATTGTGTAAGGCTATCGAAATAAGCTTGTTTACGAATGAGTTGCTCTGATTGGTGTTGTTCGGTTATATCTCGAATAATTATCATTATTTGGTCGTATTTTAAAACTTTGTTAATTCTTGCTTCAAAATACACCTGCCCTTGAGGAACGGACAGCTCATATTTAAACGTTACAATTTCATCTTGTTCAATTGCTTTTTCTATGTAAACTTCAAACTTTTTAGCAACACTCTTCGGTAAAATATCAAGCATATTATTACCAACAAATTGGTCAGGGGAGACATAGAGGGCATCTTGATTATTAGCATGGTAATCGATAATTATTCCGTTATAGTCCATTAAAAAAAGCAAGTCTGGGATTGCTTCAAAAATGGTTTTTAGCATTTGTTCTTTAAATGTGGCAATGGCTTGGGCTTTTTTTACATCCGACAAATTAATGTCTATACAATACATTTGCTTGTTTTTAAATTCATTTTCAAACATTGCGTGGCTTGAATAAACGTATATGTCAGTTCCATTTTTATGTTTAAGTAATATTTCTGCAGCAGGGATTGCTACGCCTTCATTGATCCACTTTGTATGAGCCTCAATTACCATGTCTCTCATAGGGGCTGGTACTATCAGTTCTTCTAGCTTCTTTCCAAGTGCTTCCTCTTGTTTATAGCCATAAAGGAGCTCACTCCCTTTGTTCCAATACACAACTCGTCTTTGATCATCATAACCTTGCACTGAGATTGAATTAACACTTTCAAATAATTGGTGCAATGAATCGTTAGTTACAAACTGTTTAGATAATTGATTCACAATTGAGTTGGCAGTCATGCTGTGACTATCTCCTTTAAAATTTCCTTATTTTATAATAGAAGTTAATTGTTGAATTTCCATACACATATATTTAAAAAATAAGCTTAGGTTTATTATTAATTGTTGGAGCAATAAAAAAGGAGCCTTAGCTCCTTTATTACTATTTTTAAATCCTATTTAGTATCATTAGGATGCTCAACACCCATCCAAGCTTTGAAAAGGGCTTTTTGTTTCTCACTTGCTTGTAAATTAGCAGTTACCTTTTTAGGTTTATCAAACTTTTCAGTTAATACTAATGTGAGGCTTTGTAATGCATCACGACGAATAAAGTCAATAACCACTTTATCACCAGGTTTAAACGTCTCAAGGCTAGACTTTAAATCTTTATTAACATGGAGCTTATTAATAGCTACAATTTTATCGTTAGTTGTTAAGCCTGCTTTCCACGCGCTACCACCGCGTTGAACATGCGTTAATGTTAAAAGCTGGCCGGTATTTTTAGCCACTGCATCTATGCTGGCAATAGCCTCAGCACCTTTCGGTCGTTCAAAAATCAAACCTACTTTATTAAGCAACTCGTCAAAATCAATATTTGCAGGTGAGTCCACATGCCCTTCCCACCAATTTGAATAATCGAGACCTGTCAGGTTTTGTAGAATGCTTAGTACGTCTTTTTCATCAAAGCCCGCTGGTAACTTATGATTGTTATATAGTGCTTTATGCACATCACGGTAACTTACTTTACCCGCT
>JBMYWR010000279.1:0-2974 GCA_049607625.1 Colwellia sp. | reverse complement strand
AAGTTTAATTAAATTTTCGATATTAATCCTTTCAATTAAGCGACCTATTTTGAGGTAAGAAAAACGTGTCGTTAATGCCGCTCACACCTCTAGCTATCGCTGAGGCACCTACTTCCATGTAGGCAAGGCGAAATTTTGCTATTTTAGTGGTTCTAAATAAGAAGTTTCTAATAAAGTTAGCGTAAGTTATAGGTCGTCAAAACGACTAGGCCCACTACAAATTAAATGGCGTGCTGAAGTTTGCACCTTTATACGATTCAAATAACCACATATTTCCGTAAATAGACAAATGATCATCGTCAAAGTAATTTAACCTATCATTATGATAGAGTTGAAATTTGTCGCTGACCAAATCATACGGGTCAAAAAACTTAACCTGATACTTCAGGGTGATTTTGTTTATTGATTCATTATAGGCAGGGTAAGACTCTTTAAAGCCTTCGTTCACTTCGCAGCTTAATTTAAATCTTTCACAGTTAAATAACTTGCCTGGGTTAGATAACAAAACAGGTGGTTGAGCCAGCAACACAACTTTAATATCTTTCTCTTTTGTGAGTTTTATAAGGTTTTCTAAAGCAGCTATTTCTTGTTGTTCAAGTAGGACACTATCCCATCTGAAAGCGATTACAGCAATGTCTGTTCTAGAAAGCTCAGAAATATAAGCCTCTCTAACATGAGCGCACTTGCTCGATGTGGCTTGTACATCACATCCGCCAGAAGCAAATAAGCTCATTGAATAGTGATGATGCTTGGCAATATCAGAAACATAATCATAGTAATGTTCAGCATGGCTGTTACCAAAAAATGCAATGTGCTTTGTTGCACTTTTTTCGCCGCCAACACAGCCTACTTTGATTAAAGACGGGCATTTATCAACATCAATGTGGCTAAATTGCTTTGATGCATCGATATGTTTTGAAGATAAGCGCTCAGGAAGCCCCTTACTTGAAAATATCATAAATACCAAAACTGCAGTTGTTAAAGTGGGAAGAGCAAAATAATAAAGTACGGTTTTAGAGTGGCTCAACTTTAACTTTCTAGCAGGCTTTTCAACACAATAATATGAGAAAAGCGTAAGGGTAATAATTATACTAATCGCAAGAAATTGCTGGCCAACATTAAGACTGTAGTTATCACCAGTAACATTAAATAGATAACGAAACAGAGCCAAAACAGGCCAATGGAAAAGGTATAAAGAGTAAGATAACAAGCCTATATAAATTACAGCTTTATTTTCAAATAGCGTGTTGATTAAAGTGTTTTTACTGTTAATGATGATGGCAACCGGGATGCACAGCATTAGAGCTATAAATCCAGGGAATGGCACTGTTTTATCAACAAAAAACATAAGTGACAAAATTACAGCAAGAGAAATAACAGCAAGAAACTGATTTTCAAAATATCTTAAGGTTTGACGTTGATGGGCAATAGCTAAGATAGAACCAATAAGCAATTCGCCCATACGAGTGACAATTAAGTAATAACTTGCAGAAGATAAACCTGAGGTTCTAGACATGTACTCAGCTAAAGCGAAACTACTTAAAGTAATAAGCGCGAGCAAAACATTTAAATGATTTTTAGCGAACTTTAGTAATAAAAATAAAATGAGCGGAAAAATAAAATAATACTGTTCTTCTACAGCAAGTGACCAAGTATGTAATAATGGCCACTCAGTTGAACTAGAAGAAAAATAGTCTCCAGCTCTTAGTGCAAACTGCATGTTAGAAGCAAAAACTAATATGCTACCTGCAGAAATGCCCATTTTAAAAAAATCATAGGGAAGCATAAGTACATAGCCGGCAGCTAATGTAACGAACAAAACTAAGAACAGTGGAGGAAGTATTCGCTTAATACGCCTAATGTAAAATTCACTATAGCTAAAAGAGCTTTGCATCTTTTGCTTGTAAATAATACTTGTGATCAAGTAGCCAGAAATAACAAAGAAAACATCTACACCAAGAAAACCGCCTGAAAGATAAGACGCATCTAAATGAAAAACTAATACTGACAATACAGCTAAAGCTCTAAGACCATCAATATCTGGTCTGTACTTGATTGAAGACATCGGTATTTAAACAAGCTTAAGTTAATGGTAATGGGCGGCATATTATACATATAGAGCGACTTTTATCTATAAGAAGCTTGAAAATCAGCCATCAACAATGTGACTCGGTGGTAGTTTATGACAGAAAATTGCCACCTTAATTTAACTTGTAAGCTTGAACACATATAAAAAATTTCACATACCTATACTTGCTAACAAATTCTACAAATGGTTTAATTACGAAGCTTTTCACATAGGCTTTAGACAAGGCTAATAAGAACGATTTTAGGAAGAACGAATGGCGCAACGCTATAAAACTTTCATTGCTTCAGCATGTTTTCTGGCAATGAGTGGCTGTACAATTATACCAGGCGGCCATTTTGAAGGACTAAAGCAAGGTGAACAAACTGAAAACCTTGAGAGGGAACTAGAAAAAGTTAATATCCAACTCATAGATTCAGCCCTTATCAATCAGCAAAAAGCAGTCTCTCAAACAAGAACATTTGATGCCTCTGCTGGTCTTGACCTTTCTAATTATGAATACAAACTCGGTGTTGGCGATGTGTTAACCATTGGCGTTTGGGATCACCCCGAACTTACCATCCCTGCTGCAGTTCAACGTACTGCTGAGTTTGATGGCTTTCGTGTACAGGCTGATGGCACAATTACCTACGCTTACGCTCCCAAAGTACCAGCTGCAGGAAAAACGGTTGCAGAAGTAAGAGAAGAATTAGTAAAGCGTTTAAGTCGAGTTATTGAAGACCCACAAATTGATGTGAAAGTCGTTGGGTTCAGAAGTCAAAAAGCGTATGTAACAGGTGAAGTAAAGAAGCCTGGCGTATATGCTGTTACTGAAACGCCACTCACATTAATAGATGCACTAAACCAAGCAGGTGGCCTAAATGATCGCGCTGATTGGAAAACAGTTAC
>JBMYWR010000278.1:0-2974 GCA_049607625.1 Colwellia sp. | reverse complement strand
GGATCATCAAGTTAAAGTACGTGGGTACCGTATCGAATTAACAGAAATTGAACGTCAGTTGCAAACGGTGATAGGGGCTGACATACCTTGTGCGGTAACGACAAAACCAGACCAACAAGGCTTTATGAATTTAGTCGGTTACTGTTGTACTGAGACCTTAAGTTGGTCAGAAGTTGAAGCAGAACTTGCACTTCATTTACCTGATTACATGATACCAAGGCAATGGGTATCTATTCAAAACTTACCTGTAAATGCGAATGGCAAAGTAAATAGAGCACAATTGCCAGATATCGAAATTTCAACGAATGATTATGTCGCTCCAAGTAATGAGATTGAGTCAGAGTTACAAAGTATTTGGCAAAGACTACTCAACATAGATGAAGTGAGTGTGAAAGATAACTTCTTTTCACTGGGTGGTAATAGTCTCCAGATCAATAAAATGCTCTATATGATCAAGGATGAAATGGGACAACAATTGGCTTTATCGCAAGTCTTTAAATCTCCGACGATTACCCAGCTTGCTCAATTGATTAAAGAGAGCGGTAAAGGCGAAGAAATTTTGCCTGTTATCGATGGCCAGATGGCAAACTTGTCATCTGCACAGTTGCGGATCTGGATCACCGAAAAACTCGGCGTTGGAGCATCGAATAATATACCGATGGCGCTATTGCTCGAAGGTGAATTAGATGTGCCTCGCCTTAATCTTGCATTAAAGCAAGTGATGAATAAGCATGCCGCACTTAGAACCTCAATTTCTGAGCATGAAGGGATCGCTCATCAAGTTGTCAGGCCTCTAAGTGAGTTACAAGTTCCTTGGTCTTTCAATCAAAACCAAGAAGCTCTGAATAATTCGCAGTTACAAGTTAAGTATGCTCAGTTTATGTCAAAAGCATTTGATTTAAGTAATGGACCACTATTCAAAATTCACTTAGAACAGTTAAGTAGTCAACAATTTGCACTATTCAGTGTATTTCATCACATCGTCTTTGATGGATGGTCTTTTGGGGTATTTCTCAATGACATGATTAATACTTATGTGTCTTTGGGCGCTGATCCTGATTTTAGATTGGCCGTCAACACCGTGGGTTATCCTGACTATGCAAATTGGCAGCAAACATGGTTGATTGATTCTACGACTGATAATTTAAGAGAATTTTGGCGTAAAAACTTAAGTCATGCACCGCAAGAAACACGTCTAACTGCGGATCAAACAGTCGCTACAGAAGTTGACGCTGCGCGTGAAGTGATTGAGTTAGATAGCGAATTAATCAATAAATTAAAGCTCACAGCACGAAAGCTAGATAGCAACTTATTTAATCTGCTATTTGGTTCATTTAATTTATTAGTATCTAAATTGACTGGACAGGCAGATATAGTCACGGGTATTCCCGTAGCAGGCAGAGAGTTAAGTCAAACACAAGATATGATCGGTATGTTTGTCAATAACTTACCAATCAGAGTGCAAGTTGATGAAAACAACAGTGTGGCTGAATACTTAACCAGTCATATGCATGTACTAACAGAGGTTTTTGAGCATCAGGCTTTGCCATTTGAATCCATAATTGAGCTTGCTGCACAGCAGAGAACAGAGAATGCAACACCGCTGTTTCAAACTTTCTTTAATATGCTGAACCTTCCTGAACCTAAGGGCGAGTTAGAAGGTATAGATATTAAGCCGCTTTTCTCTGAAGACGTAGCAGCAAAGTTTGATCTTACTTTATACGTCTCTGAGCTTGAGACTAGAACTCAATTATTACTTGTGTATCAACCAGGTCGGTTTACTCAAAAAAGGATGGTCGAGTTTCTTAAACAATACTTATCATTGCTTGAGCAAATCGTTTCAAATCAAAGTCTAAAACTTCATGATATTGAAATTACTTCAAGTTCTAAGATTCATTCTTTAGAAAAAAATTGGTTTGGTTCTGTTGCATCTAAGTTTGCTGAACACACACAGCTAAATCCGCAGAAGCCTGCTATTGACTCAACCTCTGGCTCTTTAACCTATAGGGAACTTGCAAAAAAACGTGCCCAGTTAGCACATTATTTACGCTCTTTTGACTTACAAAAAGGTGAAGTAATTGCGGTGGCAGCGAAAAGAAATACAGAAACTGTTGCAGCAATTTTAGCCATTTCGCATTTTGGTTGTGCATTTACTTTAGTTGATTTATCTCACGGTGAAGAAAAGGTTACTTCACAACTTGAAGCATCGACGGCGAAAATCTTTTTGTATCCCGAAGATGAAGAGGTAAGTGAGTATATAAAAGCAAGCATACATAGTGTCAGGCTCCCAGAGATGGCAACTTGGCATTGGCCTGAATTAGACGCACCTTGTACTGTTCAAGCGAATGATCTTGCTTGTGTTTCATTTACTTCTGGATCAACGGGTCAGGTTAAAGCAGTGCGAGGAAGTCATGCAGGGCTTGCCAATTATCTAAATTGGTTTACTGAAAAATACCAAATTAACCAACAAGACCGAGTGTCTATGTTAAGTGGGTTAACCCACGATCCTCTACAAAGAGATATATTCGAAGCTTTGTGCACTGGTGCAACACTTGTTATTCCTGATGAACAAGATATGCAACCAGGTACTTTGTCGCAGTGGATTGAAACTGCCGATATTTCAATTATGCACATGACACCAAGTCAGACCCTTTTAATCGGTCAAAGTGAAAAGCTTTTGGAGTCTGTGAGACATATTTTCCTTGTCGGTGAGCTACTTACTGAAAATGTTATTTCACGACTTAGAAATCAGTTTCCATTAGCTAAAGTGCACAATGTATATGGTGCGACTGAAACGCAAAGGTGTCTAAGCTTTAACGAATGTGGCCCTGACTATGATCCGACTTGTATCAGTAGTGATTTTCCTGATAGCCAATTTAGAGTTCACCAGAAAAATGGGGCTTTAAGTGTATTAGGACAAATAGGTGAAATTGTTGTGTGGAGTCACAACTTATCACTGGGCTATATGAATGAC
>JBMYWR010000277.1:0-3006 GCA_049607625.1 Colwellia sp. | reverse complement strand
AGTTGGGGATTTTAACAAGTAGAAATGATCACATATTAAATGAGATTGGTATAAGCCTAATAAAACATTCTAAAGGAGAGTGAGATGTACCGTGACACTTTTAAGCATAGCTTAACACTTTTACTTTTATTACTTATGGCCTCTTGTAGTACCGTAGAGGATGATTTTTATCAAAAATCGCAAGTAAGCAAAAAGCAAATAGACAGTTATAACCTACCTAAGCATGCTATTAATGACGTAGTGAAAGGGTTAGCTTTTCAAATGCTTGAGAGTAGCAATTTTGTGAATAAAAAGAGCCCTATTGCTGTCACTTCTTTTGTCACATTAGATGACTTAGAGTCTACAAACTGGCTTGGCAATCAAATAGCTGAAAACTTTGTCCATGAACTACAACATCATGGCCTGCTTGTTATAGATTTTAAAACAACGGGCCATATACGAGTGACCCAGGAAGGTGACTACGCTCTAAGCAGAGACTGGCAAGAGTTGCCGGCACGTCAGATAATTGACTACATTGTAACGGGTACCATGATGGAGCAAGATAACGGCATATTAGTTAACGCCCGAATGATAGGGGTTAAATCTAAAGTCGTTGCAGCAACAGCACAATCGTTTATACCGCGTTGGGTATTAGGTGATGAAACGCAGCAAAACCATCAGATAAAAGTAAAAAATGGCATGATAAGCCGTGACAGTTCGGTCTTAGTTGAAGAAGAACGAGGGGTAAAAATTAAAGAATAACATTTAAGTTCTGATGGCTTTTAGTTTCATCGTCTTTAAAAGTAAGCAGAGAGGAAAAAATGAAACAATTTTTTAAAGTACAAACCAGCAAAGTTTTTTTATTCATTTTAATAATACTCACAATAAGTTCATGTTCTGTTATGTACGATAAACATGTGCAGTGGGAGTCTGTTGAGCCCAATTCGTTCCCTGTAATACATGCTATCGGTTACGCGCCCATAAGTTTACAAAAATCTGAGCATGAGACACAGCGGATATTAATGGCCATTAAAGCGTCAAAACTTGCCGCCTATTCAGAGCTTGCTGAACAAGTATATGGCCAACAGATAACTTCTGACACTTCGATGCGTGAGTTGTTAATCAACAACGATAGCCTTACTAGCTCTGTTCAAGGGGTTATTAGAGGGGCAAAAGTCGTTAAGAGTTACCCTGTGGGTGATACTTACGCGACTGAGTTGGTACTCGACTTTAAAGTGGTTTATGCATTATATGAAACGCAAAATAGGAAGAAAGCGGTTAAAGAGGTGGTTTATTTTTAGTTTACCTACCTAACAGCCAAGTTTGACCTAACAGCTTTTTATGATACTCACTTTATAAAAAAGGGCAGTAATTAATTATTTAATTACTGCCCTTTTTTTATCATTACTTATTAAAGCTTAGGCCTTAAGCATTTCCTTTAACTTTTAACTTGTGCTCTTGTGCAAAGTTGAGCATGCGGTGAAGTGGTATCAATGCTTTCTCTGCTAATTGCTCATCTACGTTAATTTCTTTTCCTTGCGGCGATTCTAAGGCTTCAGCTATTGATTTTAAGCCGTTCATAGCCATCCAAGGACAATTAGCACAACTACGACAAGTCGCACCATTGCCACCCGTAGGCGCTGCTATAAAGGTTTTATGAGGACTCGCCTGTTCCATTTTATAAAATATGCCTTGATCGGTGGCTACAATAAAATGTTGATTGTCCATTTCTTGGCTTGCTTTAATTAATTGACTTGTTGAACCTACTGCATCAGCTAAGGCGACAACACTCGCAGGTGATTCAGGGTGAACCAGTACGCCTGCTTCAGGGTATTGCTTTTTAAGATCGATTAAAGCATTGGCTTTAAATTCGTCATGTACAATACAAGCCCCCTGCCACATTAACATCTTCGCGCCGGTTTCTTTTTCTATATATGCACCAAGATGACGATCAGGGCCCCAAATAATTGGCTTACCTTCACTTTCAAGCATATCAACAATTTCGAGCGCAATACTTGATGTTACTACCCAGTCTGCTCTAGCTTTAACCGCGGCTGAGGTATTCGCATAAACCACAACCGTATGATCTGGATGTTCATCACAAAAGGCAGAGAATTGATCCGCAGGACAGCCTAAATCTAAAGAGCAAGTTGCTTCAAGCTCTGGCATTACAACGGTTTTGTTCGGTGTTAATATTTTAGCTGTTTCACCCATAAACTTAACACCAGCTACAACTAGCGTATCTGCAGGGTGCTGGTTACCAAAACGAGCCATTTCTAAAGAGTCTGCGACACAACCACCGGTTTCTTCTGCAAGCGCCTGAATTTCAGGAGACGTATAATAATGAGCAACAAGCACTGCATTTTTTTCTTTCAGTAAGCGCTTAATTTTCTCTTTATAAAATACGGTATCTTCTTTAGATAAAGGCGTAGGAAAGCTTGGCATTTCAAAGTCTAATTCTACGGCAAGGGGTGTATTACTCATATCTTTCTCTATTTGGCCTGCTATGTAGGCAACTACTTATATTGGGTTGTACTTTTACGGACGGCAATTATAAGGGAAAGTTTATATCAAGTCTAATATACCTGAACCCGGCTTAACACATACTTTTCTAGCAGCTATTTTTCCTAGCTTCTGCGTTAAATTAATTTGCCTTGGATCAAGAAAAACTATCAAGCTAGAGTGAATTTTATTTGTCTAAATAAACTTCGTAAAATTAAATTATCTCTTAAATCAACATCAGGTTAATATCTATAACTTATGTATGAATGCTTAATGTTTAATGTTTAATGTTTAATGTATTGAAGATAAGAAGTGGTCGGCCGTGAAGGATTTGAACCTTCGACAAATTGGTTAAAAGCCAACTGCTCTACCAACTGAGCTAACGGCCGACATAAATTGTATCAGTAACATGGCTGCTACTTGTTTACTATTTTATAGTCCTACTGTTGAGGGCTACATCATAATAAAAGAAAAGTGGTCGGCCGTGAAGGATTTGAACCTTCGACAAATTGGTTAAAAGCCAAC
>JBMYWR010000276.1:0-3067 GCA_049607625.1 Colwellia sp. | reverse complement strand
TTTGATATAAAAGTTAGTTCTATATCAATAAATTACGCACTCAATTGATTTACATTGTTTTGACTCGTCTCAAACTGACTGATCATTAAATCCGTTTTGTGTAATTCTGACTTCAGCCATTTTTCTGCTTCTTGCCAACCTATTTCTAAGCCCGCAAAGTTTTTTATATTCCACTGGTCTGCTCTTCGTAGGGTTTGAATGCTCTTTGACTCAATTAACTCCGCGTCTGAATAATTAACAACAGCAACTGCTGCTAAATTTTCATAAGAGCCTAAACATAGTTTAGCCTCAAAACTAAAGCGATGAAAATGCACTTTATTCATTAAAGCACCAAATGGTTCTTGCGGAAAAAGTTCGCCTATTAGCGCATCAAGTTCGTCTAACATTTCTAAAGATACTTCTACATTTTTGTTGATAACTATCTCAACAATATTCGACGCTATTAAATTGACAGTAGCAAAGCTTAATTGGTATTTCATATATAAATCCTTAAAAACTTGAAAATAGATTTGGAAAAGAATTCTGAAAAACATCTTTATAACTTCAAATACAATAGCACCGTTTAGTTTAAAATATAAACAATTAATTTGTACGAATTTGTAACAAGACCAATAAACACAAGGCTTGAACAGCATGTAAACATCTTATCCACAACTTACACACACATACGACAAAACAATAAAAAATTACATATCTCAGCAATACAAAAGCCTATAAGAAGACTCTTATTATAATTCTCATTTTTACTAACAAAAAAGCCAAAATAATCAAAAAAAACTTATACATTGCCTAAAAAACAATCGAAAAGTTCAACTTTTACTTTTTCTCCGGCTGCTACTGAACCCGAAATGGCTGGCAGTATAATAAAGCAATTAGCAGCCGCTAAGCTCGATAAAATACCTGAGCCTTGTGAACCAGTAGATTGCACACAAGGCTCACCTTTATCATTTATCGTGAAAAGGCCCCTTTGAAAGTCCATCCTGCCTGGTGATTTTTTCAAGTCACCTAAAAGCTTAGCGTTCATTTTTATTCTTTTTAATGGCTCAGCATTCTGCATTTTTGTTAAAGCGATTAAAGCAAGTTGATGAAAAGTAACTAAAGCTGAAACAGGGTTTCCAGGTAAACCAAAAAAGACACTATTAGGTAACTTACCAAAAGCAAAAGGCTTTCCTGGTTTCATCGCTATCTTCCAGAATGAAATTTCTCCCATTTCTTCTAACACACCTTTCGTATAATCTGCATCTCCTACCGATACTCCACCAGAGGAAATAACGGCATCAGCCTGCTTGTCTGCTAAAGAAAAAGCTTCTTTAATGGCCTTAAAGTCGTCTTTTATAATGCCAAAGTTAATGACTTCGACATGTAACTTTGTTAGCAATGAGGTTAATACAAAACTGTTGGTTTCATAAATATCTCCACTTCGCAGGTTTTGTCCAGGGAGTTTCAGCTCATCTCCCGTAGCGATAAGCGCTACTTTAAGTTTTCTATAAACAGATACTGTTTCTATGCCTAGCGAAGCTAAACTACCAATATCGATGGCTGTAATTCGATGCCCTTGCTTAAAAATTGTTTGTCCTTGTTTTATGTCTTCGCCTTTTTTACGCACATGAGCAGAATGCTGTTTTTCTTGTGAAAAACAAATTTGAACGCTATCGCTATTGTCATTAGACGATAAAGCCTGCGCATTCTCTTGCATTTCTACCGTATCACAATCGTCTGGCATTTTAGCGCCGGTCATAATGCGAATACACTCCCCTTCCTTACATTGCCCTGTAAAAGGAGTGCCTGCCATCGACCTACCGACTAAGGTAAGCGTTTTACTTGCGAGCAAACTCGTATGTGCAAAAGCATAGCCATCCATTGCCGAGTTATCATGACCAGGGACATCTATAGGGCTTATTAAATCACAAGCAACAACATAATTTAATGCTTCTTGAATTGGAACTGATACCGTTTCGGTAATGGGAAATACACCAGATAGCAACTTATCAAGTGCTTCTTCAAAAGGCATTAAACCAGGGGCTGAACAACAATCAGACATAAAATCACTCTCTTTTGTAAAATGTTTAACCTGAACTCGTTTTAACGAATTAAATCCTTTAAAAATAGATACGCATCATAATGTCATGTAATTAAAAGGATAACGACTATTATCTATTGTATACAGTTAACTTGGTTAAAACTTGTCTAGCATTACATTTTTGACTATTAATGCTATTATCAACTCTAGCGCCATTAAAAATAAAGAAATGACATCGCCTTATTTTATCGTTACTAAAAATTATAGAGATTTTTTATACGGTATTTTTGATCGACATCAATACTTATTTAACTAAAATTCAACACTATAGAACTTGATTTACTGTAAGCCTGAATGGCTTATTTTTTATAACACCGAGCCTTTATAGCTACAACGTGAAGTATTTGTCATTTACGTCATGTTATAAAGAGCCGTAATCTTAAAGCTTTTACAAGCATTTGATTACCAGGGTTAGCAAGGAAACGCGCTAGCCTCCCGACTTTGGAAAGGTGATATGTTAACAGACAACTTCGGCAGGAAGTTTTACTACCTGCGCTTATCAATAACTGACGTTTGTAATTTCAGTTGTAATTACTGCTTGCCCGATGGCTATCAGTGTGATCAACCTAGAGATTTTATGTCATTAAGCGAAATAAAACGCTTAACTGCTGCTTTTGCAGGCTTAGGCACACAAAAAATCCGTATAACAGGTGGTGAACCTGCATTACGCAAAGATCTCCCTGATATTATTGCCGCTTGTAAGCAAACTCAAGGTATTGAGAAAGTTGCGATAACAAGTAACGGCTTTAAATTACCCCAACATTTACCGCAGTGGTTAGACGCAGGTATTGATGCGATCAATATAAGTATCGATAGTCTTGACCCACGAAAATTTCTTGCTATTACCGGTCACGATAAGCTAAAGACCATTTTAAAAGGGATTGATATGGCCCTTGCTGATGGCAGACCTAGTGTAAAAGTTAATACGGTACTTATGCGAGAATATAGTGGCAGAGATATTCAAAGTTACTTAGATTGGCTAAAAGA
>JBMYWR010000275.1:0-3101 GCA_049607625.1 Colwellia sp. | reverse complement strand
ATATCAGTAAGTTAAGTGAATTTGTTAGAGAGCTGCATTTGATCAACAAGGCCCTTTATTTTGTTACTTAACTTTTGTAAGTTGTTCCCACTTAGACCAGCCTCTACAACTTTGATAAGCCTCTTTTTGACGGCCTTTATTTGTACCTACCATGCAAAGACCTCTATTATTACTCTTAGAGTAAGTTATAAAATAACCACCTTTTGTTTTTCTTGTTCCTTGCCAATAGGAGCAAGTTAAGCAATTTTTCCCAGTCCCATTAACAACTGAGCCAGAACTTTCTCTCTTTTTAGATGCTTTACTTCTTTTATTTGAACCAGAGCCTAACAACACATCAATGGCAAAACCTCCAACTGCAAGTGCCCCTAAACCAATAGTTGTTGCTATTTTACTTGTTGTTTGTAATAACCTTTCCTGCTTTTGGTTCGATAAGTCCAACCCTAAAGAGTCAGCTAGCTTTTCATAACTTGGAATCTCAATATTAAGTCGCTCTGCAACTTTTTGAATGAAGCCAAACTCTTCCTTATCAAGAAAGCCATCTGCGGCCGCCACTTTAAGTAAAAACTTTAAAGTAGCTAGATTTGATTTTTTCACTTTTTGCTCAAAGCATAAATCTAAAAGATCACTGTTATGAATACGTCTAGTTACACGGGCTTTATATGCCAAAGCGAAGGCTGTCATTCCGTATTGGTTTTTGCCTGTTACATCCAAAGATAACTTTTTAATAGCTTCTTGCTCTCTATCATCTTGCGCGCCATCTGAAATTGCTAACGCCCCCGCCAAAGCACCGCGCAAATAAAACAGTCTTAGCCTTTTATCTTCAAACGCTTCAGAAAAGTTTTTTAACCAAAATTCATCGATCTCTTTTAACTTATCTTGATTAGATTTCTCGGACTGACAGTCGAAGCATTGTGGTGAAACACCCAACGAGAAAGTATCATCTATTTCCCCATGAGTAGAGCATGTAATGGGTAAGTCATTAGCACAATCTACACACAAAAAATCTTTACTTTTATCACCAGGTAATTGCTCTTGTATTATCCTTTCTGGAAATGCATGTCTGGCACTTTTCCTTATATCTAGCCCTGCGTAATTAAACGCTATTAATTTCCTTTTATTCTGACAAGTCAGACATTCATTATTTGCCATACATACCACTTAAAATATTTGTATTCATAAACCATCAAGGCTTGAAGTTCCAAGCCCTAACTAGATAATTTATCCAAACCTTACGCTCATATTTTATAAGCGTAAGGTTTGGATAAAACTTCATAACTTTAAAACATTTCTATATAATTTAATACCTTAGCTTGGCTATGTTCACTTACTATTATACTGACTATAAATGCCAAAAATCTTAGCCAAAGTTAGTAACATTCAAAAATGACCTCTTCGTATGAAAGAACTTTACCCTCATTTAATAAAAGGTATATTAGCCTCTACCTCTGACTTTATTCTCAATCCAATCATCCACTTCGGACTCAACCCAAGCCACTGACTTAGCACCTAACGATACTTGCTTAGGAAAAGTACCCTCAGAAATAAATTTATAGATACTCGAGTGACCCAGTGATGTTTTTGCCATCACTTCTTTCAGTTTAATTAAACGCATGGAATTTCTCCGGTTGGTTATTTGTACATAACCTTTCCGGGGGCAGTATTTTTTTACGCCTTCCAAATGAAAAACTTACACATATACATCACTAACTTGCATAAACCACTTAAGAGGAATTAATAATGCAAGGTCAACAGTCGTTATATGAATTCAAGCATCCGGTAAATGATAAACAGATACTAGAAGCTGCTGCCTACATCATCGCTCAGAAGCAGTTTAGAGATGGTGTACTAAATAGCCCTAATGATTGCGAAGAGTACTTAAAACATAAACTCGCGATACATGAACATGAAGTATTTGCCGTACTTTTTTTAGATAGCCAGAACCGCATACTGGAGTTTAAAGAGCTATTTAGAGGCACTATTAACGCAGCTAGTGTTTACCCTAGAGAAGTCGTTAAAGAGGTGCTGGAGCTTAATGCTGCATCCGTTATCCTAGCGCATAACCACCCTTCCGGCGTTACTACCCCATCTCAAGCAGACAAGCTTATTACTACCAAGCTTCAACAGGCACTTAACCTAATTGATGTATCAGTGCTTGATCACATCATCATTGGCGAGAGCACGTATTCATTTGCTGAACATGGTTTAATTTAAAAGGAGTTAAATATGGCGTTAAAAATAGAGCAAGTAGCAGGCTTAAAAGTGCCTGACTCTTTTATTGGTGTGATTGTAAGCGCAGTTGCTAATAGAGGTGATTCTGTAGGAACAGCTAAGGCGGTTACACTTAACTTTAGAGATCCAGGTTACAGCCCTGAAGCTGGAGGCTTTCACCCTGTAGAGGTTAGGTTAGAAAAGAAGGCCACCAGCTGGCAGCTTATTTATATTACTGACTTTTCGTATCAGGGCCGTCATACCCCTGAACTGATAAAAGAAATTGATGTGTGCTTCAGCATTAAGCAGGTTTATCACTTTTTAGCTGGTTGGTTGAACGCTAAGGAAGGTAAAGAGCTATTAGACCTATTCATCTCAAACTTTGTTGAGTACTACAACACAGGTTGTTATCAGGTAACTGTTACTACTGAGTAGAGGGAGGTTTTTATGGCTGAAGTACAAGCAGTTAAAGATCTTGATACAGTAAGGCTCGTTAGCTATTTACTAGAAAAGCGTTGCTCAAGACAAATGAGCCAGATATGGAATATTGGCTTAAATCTCGCACTTAGAATATCTGACTTACTTGCAGTGAAGTTTACTGACATAAGTAACAATAGGTTGATTATTTATGAGTCAAAGACCTCGAAATTAGCTGAAATAAAGCTAAATGATAAGGCGCTTACCTTGATCAACGAAATTAAACTAACTCATCCACACCACATCTACTTATTTCAATCATACCGCAATCAACAAGCGATTAATTCAAAGCCTAGACCGCTATCACGCAGAGCTGTCACAAAAGCATTTGCGCTAGTAGGTGAAGAACTAAATATTCATTTAGGTACTCACTCAATGCGTAAAACACGCGGTTATCACTTGTATCAGAAAACCCA
>JBMYWR010000274.1:0-3169 GCA_049607625.1 Colwellia sp. | reverse complement strand
TTGAAGAAATCTTAGGCACCTATCTACGCGACCCGGTAGTAACCGTTACCGTCAACAATTTTGTTGGTCCATTTAGCGAGCAAATTCGTGTCATTGGTGAAGCCGCAGAGCCTCAAGCCATTAACTATACACAATATATGACGTTGTTAGATGTTATGATTCGTGTGGGTGGTTTAACTGAGTTTGCCAACGGTAACAGTGCAACATTAGTACGCATTGAAAATGGCAAGCAAAAACAATATGAAATCTATATTGAAGACTTAATTAAAAACGGGAAAATTGAAGCCAACGTAGACGTATTGCCAGGTGATATTATCGTTATCCCAGAAACCTGGTTTTAAATAGTATTTATAATTTTTACCTGTTTTAGAGGTCAGGAATGCAAGAACTTATTGAACAAATTATAGATTATTTAAAAGGCATATGGCTTAAACGTCGATATATCATGATATCAACGTGGCTAATTTGCCCTCTAGCTTGGGTTTTTATTTCCCAATTAGATGATGTTTATGAATCTGAAGCTAGAATATATGCAGACACCCAATCTATATTAGGTCCATTATTAAAAGGACTTACTGTCGAAACAAACCCTGAGGTGCAGATTAGATTGATGATAAAAACGTTATTAAGTCGCCCTAATTTAGAGCGTATAACGCGTATGACTGATCTTGATGTACAAGCTGTAACACCAGAAAAATATGAAGATTTAATCAAAAGCTTAAAAGACGACATAATCATTAAAAAAACGGGTGGTAGACGAGAAAATATTTTTACTATAACTTATCAAAATAAAAATCCTGAAATGGCAAAAAATGTCGTTAACTCTGCCCTAACAGTTTTTATTGAAAATACCTTAGGTGAAAATCGTAGTGACTCAAGTTCTGCACAAAAATTTTTGGATACACAGATTAAAGATTACGAGAATAGGCTATCAGCTGCGGAATCACGATTAACCGAATTTAAACAAAAGTATACTGATGTTTTACCTGATCAATATGGTGGTTATTACCAAAAATTAAATGTTGTAAGAGAACAGCTAAAAAATATTGAATTGGGGTTACTTGAACAACAAACGCAATTGAGATCCGCTAAAACCCAATTAGCTACATCTCCAAGCACAAGTACCAATTCCCAAAACAAAATAAAGAGTGCTACTAGTATTCAAACAACTTACGATGAAAGAATTTTAGAACTTGAAACTAATCTTGACTTATTACAATTACGCTATACTGAAAAGCATCCTGATGTAGTTGAGGTGAAGCGCCGTTTAACACACCTGAATAAACAACGTAGCAAAGAAATTGACGATTATTTAAATGTTAGTCAGGGAAGTAATACTGGTCAAATATCTACTAGTCAAAACCCAGTTATACAACAACTTCAAATACAAATTAACCAGTTAGAGAATAGTGTTGCCGCTACTACTGTTAGAGCTAACGATTATCGTCAGCAGGTAAAAGATCTTGAAAGTAAGATTCATATTTTACCTGAGATAGAAGCTGAATTGACATCTCTTAATCGAGGCTATGAGATAACAAAAAAGAAATATGAAGAACTCCTAAATAGAAAGGAAACGGCACAATTAGCGCAACAAGCTGATGAAACAACCAATCCAATTCAATTTAAAGTTATTGATCCACCAAGAGCACCAACTGATCCAGCAGGACCTAAACGAGTTTTATTTCTAATTGGGGTAACTATTTTGGGTTTAGGTGTTGGTATTGGGCTTTCGTTACTATTTAGTCAAATAAATCCAGTTGTGACATCAAGCAATCAAGTTTCAAAAGCAACAGGAATTCCAGTGTTTGGGATTGTTTCCGCCGCTGATAATTTAGGTCTACAAAAGTGGCATAAGCGTAAAACAATCATCTTTATTATATCCAATAGTGTATTACTATTAATGCTGGCGGGCTTTCTTGCCTATGCTATAGCTCCAAATATAATTTTGGCACCATTTAGAGGAGCGCTATAACCTTATGAGCATTATTGAAAAAGCATTAGCTAAACAACAATCAAAAGCGCCTGAAGTTAAACCTAGCACTCCTAACGTGTCCAATGAGCCTGTGATAGAGCCACCAAATACTCCAATGAGTATTGAAGAAAACTCATTGAAGGTTAAGGAAAGCCTAACCTTAGATAAGCAAAGCTTAGAGGAGCGCGGTTACTTAATAGATAACGGTACCAGAAAAAGTATCAAGGATGAATTCAGGCAAATTAAACGTAAGCTGCTTAATAATGCCTTTGGTAGCAGTGCGAAAACACTCCATCATAGCAATTTAATTATGGTCAGTAGCGCTAAACCGAATGAAGGTAAAACTTTTGTCGCAATTAACTTAGCGTTAAGCATTGCATTAGAGCAAGATAAAACCGTATTACTTATCGATGCAGATGTATTAAGGCCGAGTGTGATTCGTGAATTAGGTGTAAAAGAAACTTCAGGCATTATTGAATATTTACTTGGAGAAGCAGAACAAGTAAGCGATGTTATTTATAATACAGATATTGATAAGTTAAAGCTTATTCCAGCAGGTAAGCCTCATCATTTATCTAACGAGCTATTAGCCAGTGAAAAAATGGCTGCATTAGCAGGCGAGTTAGCTAATCGCTACCCTGATCGAATCGTTATTTTTGATTGCCCACCATTAATTGGGGTAACAGAAACTCTCGTATTAGCAAATTTAATGGGCCAAGCAGTAATTGTTGTTGAAGAGTCAAAAACTTCACTCGCAGACATAAAATCGGCAACAGAAAATCTTAATGAAGATTTAGCCCTCGGATTAGTACTTAATAAAGCAATTAGATCTCATAAGGATTTGTATGGCTATTATGGCTATGGATACGGCGCAAAAGAATAGCGTCCGTGCTGTTTGTTTAGCGTTATTCTGTTCAAAATTCGCTTTTGCAGGTGAATGGCAGTTTACGCCAAGCATTGACGTGGACGAAACTTACACCGATAACGTTAGGTTAACACCAGTTAACGAAGAATCTAGCTTGGTTTCTCAGGCAAAGTTACTAATCGAAAGTTCTTACGAAGCTCAACATACAAGCTTTAATTTTGGCTCAGAAAGTACTTATGCTTTTTATAGCCATGATCATGAGTTAGACAGCGATTACCATAACCTTAATAGTGATTTTCGTTTTCAATTATGGCCAAACGGCATAACTTTAA
>JBMYWR010000273.1:0-3214 GCA_049607625.1 Colwellia sp. | reverse complement strand
TGACAATCTCAGTTCATAATTCGCATTTTGGTATTCATCTTGTTTTTAGGTACAATACCGCAATACCTTTCCTGATGATAAATGCTATGAAGTGCCAACAAAACTTATCTTTACGCTCGTACAACAGCTTGAATATTGAAAGCCATTGCGCAGAGATATACCGTCCAGAGACTATTTCAGAATTACAAAGCTTACCGGCATTTGATGAAAAGCCTTTCTATATACTAGGCGATGGTAGTAATACCTTATTTGTTGATGAGAACGCGCCTGTTATTGTTAAGCCAAATTTTACTGGTGTAGCTATTAACGACCGTGGCAGTTTCTTTGAAGTTAAAGTTGGCGCAAGTGAAAACTGGCATAACCTAGTAACCCATTGCATTGGTTTAAATATTTTCGGCTTAGAAAACTTAGCGCTAATACCAGGTAGCGTTGGCGCTGCACCTGTGCAAAACATTGGTGCGTACGGGGTAGATTTTGCCGATTACTGTTTTGATGTCACATGGTTTGATTTTGCAAAAAAACAGGCTGTTACTTTAAGTAAAGCAGCATGTGATTTTGGCTATCGTGATAGCATATTTAAAGGTGAGCTATACAATAAAGGCATTATTACCGAGGTTACGTTTCATTTCCCTAAACAATGGTCTGCTAATTTATCTTATGCTGGTTTAGATACACTTCCAGAAGATGCTAGTGCTGTTGAAGTAATGGAAAAGGTTATCGAATTAAGAATGTCTAAATTACCTGACCCATCGGTAATTCCTAATGCGGGAAGCTTCTTTAAAAACCCTGTGGTTAGTGTTGAGCAATTTGAAACGCTTAAACAGCAGTACCCGCAAATCCCTTCTTATACTCAAGCAGACGGTAATATTAAACTCGCGGCTGGTTGGTTAATCGACCAAGCAGGGTTAAAGGGCTATCAGAAAGATGATGTTGGCGTTCATAAAAAACAGGCTCTAGTATTAGTTAACTATTTAAATGGTTCGGGTAAAGATATTGTTGACTTAGCCCACTATGTGCAAGAAACCATAGCGTCTAAATTTAAAGTAGATTTAGAGCCAGAAGTTAGAATGGTTACCTCGCAAGGTGAAGTGCCTTTTTCAGCGCTATTAAAGGTTAAAGGTTTAAGGTTTAAGCCTGACGGGTTCAGTCTGTAAATGATATTGGTATAAGGTATAAAAAGTGGCAAAACTAGCACATGAAAATTTAATAAAAGCGCTGGCAAATGGCGAGTTTGTGTCTGGGCAACTACTTGCACAACAATTAAATGTGACGCGCGCTTCTATTTCTAAATATATAAGCACCTTAAAAGACATGGGCCTAGATATCTACAGTGTGAAAGGCAAGGGCTATAAGTTAGCTACACCATTAAACTTGTTATCAAGCCAGAAAATTTCAACGTTGATAGGTACTGATACCAATACCCCAGAGATTGAAGTGCACAATATTATCGACTCTACCAATAATTACTTATTACGACGCTTACCCAATAGTGTATCGCAAGGTCAAGTGTGCTTAGCTGAATACCAAGATGCAGGAAGAGGGCGCAGAGGTAGGAAGTGGATTTCACCGTTTGGTAGTCAAATTTATTTATCAATGTACTGGCGTTTATCGCAAGGCTTGTCTGCTGCCATGGGGTTGAGCTTGGTTACCGCTATAGCCTTAAGTGATGCGATAAAGAAAGTTTGCGATATTGAAGTGCAATTAAAGTGGCCTAATGATGTTTATATTGAAGGTGTAAAGGTTGCTGGCATTTTAATAGACCTTGAAGGCCAGCCACTAGAAGAAAGCCATAGTGTTATTGGTATAGGTTTAAATATAGATATGCCGAGTATTGCAGGCGCTGAAATAGATCAAGCATGGACCGATTTATCAAAGCATTGTTATAAGCCTATAGATAGAAATGCGATAAGCGCTGCTTTAATTTCTGCTTTATGGCAAAGACTGGCGGAACATGAAGAGCATGGTATTAGTAACATGCTAGATGAATGGCATCGTCATGACTTATATCTTAATAAACAAGTAAAGCTTTTAACTGGTGAAAACATTACTAAAGGTATATGCAAAGGTGTAAACCAACAAGGTGCACTATTACTTGAAGTGAACGGGCAAATTAAAACAATTTATGGCGGTGAAGTTAGCCTGCGAGGTGACTTATAATGCTATTGGTTGATATTGGCAATTCGAAAACCAAATATACTTATTTTGAAAATGAACAGTTCTCTACAGTAGTGTCTGTTGCAAATGAACAGTTTAATGTAGATGTTTTTAAGCTAGAAGCGAAGGCAATAACAAAGGTTTTAGTCGCAAATGTTGCTAACCAAGATATTGCTAAAAAAATTGAGCAGTACTGTAAAGGCGTTACCAACAGTAAAGGCAGTGCAATCGATTTTTTAGAGATAAAAAGCGAGAAACAACGCGGTGCGGTAGTATCGGGATATGAACAACCAGAAAGATTAGGCGTGGATAGATGGTTAGCTATTTTAGGTGGTCAGGCACTTTATCCGAACCAAACTTTACTTATTATAGATAGTGGCACAGCTACCACGGTTGATTTACTAAACGATGATGGTACTCATTTTGGTGGATGGATAATGCCAGGCATAGACACTTTATTTACTAGCGTGCTTTCTTCAACTAAAAAAGTTAATGCGGATTATCAAGCAACAGCTTCTATGGCATTTGGCACAAATACTGATGCCAATGTAAATAACGCTTGTTGGGCAATGACGGTTGGTGCAATAAAAGAAGCATTAGTTGAAGCCAATAAGCTAGTAACACAGGTCGACAAAGTGATTTTGACCGGCGGTAATGCAGAAAAAATTAGTACGCTTGTACAAAATATGCAAGAAAAGCCGATTATAGAAAGTGAATTGTTGTTTCATGGCATGAAAAGCTACCTGTAAGCAATAAAACTGCTCAATATATGGTGTATGTTCGGATAAAAAACCATCAAAGAGAGAAAAACATCATTTTTTTTTGCTTTTGCTATTGCAAGGCGGAAAACATTCCACTAAAATTCGCTCCACTTAATGTAGTGCCGACTTAGCTCAGTTGGTAGAGCAACTGACTTGTAATCAGTAGGTCGCCAGTTCGATTCCGGCAGTCGGCACCATTAATACTATCAACCATATGGCCTGATAGGATATACGTAGTATATTAAGTGGAGGGGTTCCCGAGTGGCCAAAGGGATCAGACTGTAAATCTGACGGCTCCG
>JBMYWR010000272.1:0-3232 GCA_049607625.1 Colwellia sp. | reverse complement strand
CTAACTTTTACTTAGTTAAACTTAATACTTGATAATCTACGGG
This sequence comes from Colwellia sp., assembly GCA_049607625.1. GTDB lineage: Bacteria > Pseudomonadota > Gammaproteobacteria > Enterobacterales > Alteromonadaceae > Colwellia. The sequence continues at coordinate 3,189 of JBMYWR010000272.1, read as the reverse complement.
AGTCCATATAAGCACACAGAGAGGCTTCGCCTTGCACAGAGAGCAACAAAAAAATTGTAGTGTATTGAACTTCCTCTGTGTAGCACAGCGCCTCGGTGTTCTCTGTGGTAAAAAAGGGCTGATCTCTCTTGGTTGTGTGTATTGTTCTATTCGCGGCTAAAGCACGCCCCTACAAAAAGTGATTTACCCAAGTTCCTAAAACACAGGTGGTTATTAAACCTGTAGGAGCCGGCTTCAGTCACGAAGTTTTTGAACTTGTGTGAAGTCTAGTGTCTCATCCACTCTTATCTGCGGCATCTGCGGGTAAAACGGGCTAGTGTCTAATCACAGTTCTTACTTTACAGTTTCTCATCTTCAAGAGAAAAGAGTATGATGTAGAAAAAATGTAGTCGAATAAATATTAATATCTAACAAACAATGAGCAATATAAATGGATAACAACCAAGATAAACGTTTAATTATTCTTGATACGGAAACAACCGGTATTAACTTTCGTGACGGACACCGTATTGTAGAAATTGGTTGTGTTGAAATGATCAATCGTCAACTTACCGGAAGAAACTTTCATGCCTATATAAAACCTTTAGATGCAGCGGGACAAACCTTAGAGATGGATCAAGAGGTTATTAACGTTCACGGGTTAACTAATGAATTTTTAGATGACAAACCTATTTTTTCTCAGGTTGTTGATGACTTTATTGAGTTTATTCGTGGCGCCGAACTTGTTATTCATAACGCTAAGTTCGATGTTGGCTTTATGGATCATGAATTTAGCCTGTTTAATGCTCGTGCACGTGGCAGAGAACCGGTTCCCATGACAGCTGATATCTGTACCGTCACCGATACGCTAAAAGTTTCGAAAGATGAATTTGGCTCACCTAAAACCTTAGATTTCCTTGCTAGACATTACCAAGTAGACAAGTTGATAGACCGTACTTACCATGGCGCATTAATCGATGCCCAGTTGTTAGGCTTTGTTTATATTGAAATGACGCGTAAACAGTCTACATTTAACTTATCAGCTGGAGAAAGTAGCAGCGGTGATGAAAATGCGATTAAACGTTTAGATCCTAACAGAAAACAATTAAAGATCATTGCTGCTTCGGCCGATGAACTCATAGCACATCAAGAAAGGTTAGCAGTCGTGGCAAACGAGGGCGGGGAAGTCATTTGGGGAAAAAATCAGTAAGAACATCAATACAAAACATTTTACTTTGCTACCGCAGAATCATTTTCTGCGGTAAATTATCTCGCCTTTTCTTTCATTGGCCTATTTGTTTACTTACTTTATTTACTTACAGCTCATTATCTTACGCTAGCCTCCCTGTATTTTTACAAAACCAGTTAACTGTCGCATCCGTTACTAGTTCTATAAGTAATTCTTTAGATAAAGATCAAATTGAATTTATAAAAGGTAACGATAAAACCAATATTATTCCTTTCTTTGATAACCGATTTAGAATAGATGCTAATCTTGATGAAATCACCATGGTCTTTTACCGAGATAAAGGCTCTAAACCGGTCATTCTTATAAAACCAGATGGCTCTAAGATACGTGTTATTGATTATGATAAAGAAAGCGTTTCTTGGTACGATGATAGTCACTTCGATATGATTAAAATTAAAAACCCAATGCCAGGTCCATGGCAAGCTGTCGGAGACATTAAAGAAGATAGTAAAATATTTATTGTATCGGATGTAAAAATTGTTGCAGTGCCTTTACCTAAGTTAATCTTTAAAGGTGAAACACTTAAAGTGACTAGTACTTTATTAAATGGTAACAATGCGATAGATGTAGCAGATTTTAGAAAAGTGGTAATACTTGATGTTCATTTTTTAAGTGAAAATAACAAAGAGGATCAAAACTTTGGAACAGAAGCGATAAAGGTTGCCAGTTTTAAAGATGATGGCCGGTTGTTGGATGAACGCTTAGGTGATGGTATTTTCACTGGCGAGTTCGCCTTAGACTTAGCTCCGGGTATGTGGAAACCTACTTATCTTGTGAAATTACCGCTTGCTTCTAGAACTTTACAGCAAACCTCCGTAAAAGTTATTCCACCTCCTATTCAGTTCAATGTCACCGTTTCTCATTCAGAGGATGTGGATCATAAGCTCACTATTAAGTTACTTTCTGATTTAGTTGATGTAGAAAGTATTATCATTGAAGGTAAAATAATTTTCCCTGACAGGCAAATAGAACGGTTTTCAATTACAGAAGGAAGGGGAAGTTATCGTCATAAAACGATTGAATTTACAGAGTCTGGGATTTACAAAATAGATGCCAATGTTTTTGGTAAAACGCTAGATGGTAGAGACTTTAGGTTAAAGCTTACGCAGCATACCTTTAATGTAGACTCGAAAATACTGAGAGAAAATAAGGTGAATTCTAATAGTGCCTATTCAAAAGATATGAAGCAATTACAAGATGTAACTGATGAAGCCAGAGTTTTACTTCAAGGATTAACCGAAGAAGAGCAAATAATTAAAGAAAAGTTATTGGCGAACAGGGATAAAAACGAGGAATCTCAGCCTAATCATGTTATTTTTATGGCCATCATTGCTAATACTGCTATAATTTCTTTTGGCGTTATTTTGTTTGTTTTGTATCGTCGTAAAAAGGCAAGAAATACGTAATAGCCTAGTAATAGAAACGAAGTTACATATTTCTATTATGCATAGATTGGATGTCAGTTTGGTGTGGTTTATGTGTAACAATTAATCTTCTTGGCTACAAAATCACCATACGGAAAATAAATTTAAAAAAAATGTTGACTGGCGGAGCGCATATCCGTATTATTCGCCGCATTCAACGACATGTTGAAAACGGGTTCGAGTCCCACCCCTCTGTTAGGTGACACTAGCAACTAGAGATAAACTCGAAATGTATACCACTGCGGAGTGGTAGTTCAGTTGGTTAGAATACCGGCCTGTCACGCCGGGGGTCGCGGGTTCGAGTCCCGTCCACTCCGCCACTTATACTTTCTGTGTAAGTTCAAAAACACTCAAACACTCAAACACTCAAACACTCAAACACTCAAACACTCAAACACTCAAATATTAATATTGCATTCCCTTTAAATGTCGTAATACATTCTATAGTTATAAATATATATCTTGTTAGTTGACGCTAACACCTGTAGTGGCATACTAAATTTGGCCACCTAATTAGAGATGTTATAATCCATCTCG
>JBMYWR010000271.1:0-3244 GCA_049607625.1 Colwellia sp. | reverse complement strand
TTTAAAGACAAGATTGTTTATCGATAATTTAAAACAGCAGATGAAGGGGTTTAGGCTTTAAGGGGAGGAGCAAACTTATGTTTGCTCCATTTTTGATATCAATTCTTAAACTTTTTCAAAAGAATACTTTTCTTATTTGATTTCTTTTGTGTTTTTCGAATAAGGATAGTTTGAGTACCATCATGATTTTCTAAGATACCTTTAGGATAGAAATAGTTTTCAGTGACCTCATCGTGAATTAGTGTTTTAGATAAGATTTCAAATCTACTATTTATTTCAGCAAAATAGATATTAGTTTCTGAAGATATAAATGTATTGAAATTACCATTACTATTCTCAGATAGACCATTTGAACCATATGGGTACCCATCAAAACTATTCTCGTATTTTGAGTTAGTTTCTTGATTCAAGCTTGAATCTATGATTGATAAGCTAATGCCTGAAAAGGTAGATTGCCCCACTATGGCAAAACTGCCGTTATCCATCTCAATACTATAGTCACTATTAAGATGTGAAAATTGACCAGCATTGTTCCATTCAGATATAAGTTCCAACTGATCATTTAACAAATGTATAAATACACCACCTAATTCGAAAGAATAGACATCTTGCGGGGACATGCTTCCAGAAATTACTAAATTGCCATTCTTGCTTTCAAAAATTCTACCAATACCATTTACAATCAACCCTTCAGGAGCGTTAAGCGTTTTCTGGTTCTCTATATCTCCGTTATCTGAATTTATTGCCAGCAGCTGAAATTCCAAAAGGCTATTGTCATTTCTATTTGATAACTGGTTAATGACGTATAGTTTGCCATGTGCTTCAGTTACTTTAAAAAATAGTTGTTTATAATTTGAATTAGTTGGAACAAATGGTTTAACCCAAACTTTTTGACCTTTCTCATTTAATTTAATTATTACACTCTCTCCAGAATCCCAGCTTCTACCCACAGCAACAATTGAACCATCTTTAAGCTCTGTAATGTCGGTTAAATTTTGAGAACCTGCTGTATGGTGAAAATATTCCCAAAGCAGCTTGCCGGTAATGTCTGTTTTGAAAATCCAATCATCACCAGCACTATCGATATTTGCATTAAGCTCCGGTGAGTTTGTTGAAGCCAAAAGAATGAAACCATTATCTTTAGTGCTAATTAATTTAGTAGGTGAATCGTTTAGTGATCCACCAAACTCTTTTGTAAAAACGCCAGCTTCTAGTGACATGATTTCACTACTAAAACCTATTTCACTATTTGGGTTAACACTAGCTACTCTCCAATAATAATGATTTGGTTCTTTCTCTAAGATGATGCTGTTAGTTTCTATCGTTTCAGTTTGTAAGATTGTTCTAAAGTCTTCAAAGAGAGAAATTTCAACAGTATAGCTTTTCGCAAATTCTACTTTTTCCCAACTTAATTGAATTTCTTGAAGTTTTTCTTTGCTAGAGCTTGTTTGCTTGAGATTTGTTGGAGCTGCTAGGGTTGAATAATCTACATCAATAGAAAAAGCTGGTAGTTGACTAGTCATTGTGCCGTCACTGACAGACATTTGAATATTATTGTAAGTCGCAACCTGAGCATTTGTTGGAGTACCTTTAAGCTCACCTGTTGTAGAGTCCAGAGCAAGCCATTCCGGCAAGTTTTCTACAGATACAGTTAATTGACCGTTCTCTACATCAGAAATTGATGGTAAAAAGTGGTACTCATTATTGGCTACAATGTTTACCTCAGGCTGACCTTCTATAATAGGGGCGTCATTTACAGCCTGAATATCTACGGTAATAGTAAAAGGCTTACTTTCAATACCATCTTGGAAAAGAGTGAGTGTAAATTTATCTTCTCCATTGAAGTCATTGAATGGTGTGTAAGTAATCTCAGGGAAGTATCCTGAAAGCTCACCATTATTTGGACCTTTCACTTGAGTTGCGATGATTTGTATATCATCACCTAGAGGTGCATTCGTTGTTAAATCAATCGTTATACTTTCGTCTTCGACTACAGTTATACTTTTATCTTCAACAATAAAATCGGCTAGATGAGGCGATGCATCATCTTCATCTGCAATGCCGTCATTATCGTCATCGTTATCTTTATTATTAGCGATACCGTCTAAGTCAGTGTCTAAAAACTCATTGATATCTGGTACGGCATATTCTTCTTTACCTGTTACCCAATCAAAGAGGTTTTGCTGTACTTCTAAAGGGTCAATTAGTTTTTGAGTTGCTTGAATTGCTGTAAGTATTTCTTGATTATCTATCTTACCATCAGTACCAAAATCGCTTTCTAGTTCATTCAAAGCTGATGTTAACTCTGCATCAGGTGAAGTTTGATTGTTTTTTGCGGTATTAATAGCATGTTGATAAAACATAGAAGATAGAGCCAATAAATAAGCACTCGCTTCAGCATTTTCATCTTTATAAATTGAAAGGCTCGCAAAATTTGCGCTGTCAGAGCTACTAATAACGTTTTTGAAGTTTGATGTAAATTCTTGTTCAGCTTGTTGAATAGCTTTATCAAAGCTTGATTCACCCGCCTTAATTAATTCAAGAACACGGTTGCTGGTTAAATGTGTTAATAAATTCACGTTTGCGTTTTGGCTTTCTGATTCCGAGGCTTTAAAAATACTTCTTAACGTTAATTCACCATCAGACAAACCACCAGTTATCTCGTTTCTGTAGTAACCTGACGCCGAAATTTCCATAATCGAGCCAGCTGGTACCTTAAACTCAAAGTTACCCAGATCATCGGTGGTTTTGGTTACGATTGTAGCGTCAGTATTTTCGCCTTTTTCATTAAGTATATTAATTGTAACTGTTGATCCTATTACAAATGGTCCCTTCTCAACACTACCTATAATTGTTATGTCTTTCTTTTGAGGTTGTGTTTTTGTTTGATCTTGTTTTACATCGTTTTGAGTCTCATTAGAGCTACCGCCGCCACACGCAGTCAACCCTAATAATGCAACTAAAAGCAATGTTGCTTGATTTGTTTTTTTCACAAAAAATCCTTATTGATAATTGTTTGGGATTTTAATCAAAGAGGTAAGTGGAGAAGTGCACGTCAATGTGAATAAATCCCTAAGCTACATTTTTGAGCAGTAAGCACTTGTCAGAACAAGTTTTTTGCCAAATAGATGTTATCAGTTTGGGGAATTCCCCTCAACCCTATTTTGGGTATATGTCCAATGCGAATTACTGCAATTTATGCAGTAATTTCTTCTAAATAATAATTTCTCAAATACACTTTAGG
>JBMYWR010000270.1:0-3294 GCA_049607625.1 Colwellia sp. | reverse complement strand
AAAGTGTACTACGAATTATTAGAGCAACGTCGTAAGAATGAGCAAAATAATATTGCCATCATTCGTATCGAACAATTATACCCATTCCCAGAAGAAGAGCTGCAAGTTGAATTAGCTAAATATCAACATGTGAAGCAATTTGTCTGGTGTCAGGAAGAACCGCAAAACCAAGGTGCGTGGTATTGTTCACAGCATCACTTTAGAGCGGCAATCCCAGAAGGTACTTATTTGACATATGCTGGCCGTAAGGCTTCTGCAGCACCTGCTGTTGGTTATATGTCAGTTCATGTTAAAGAGCAACAAGCGCTAGTCAATGACGCGCTCAATGTTGAATAGACTAGTTTTGTAAGTGAAGGAATAAATTAAATGACAACCGAAATTAAGGTTCCCGTTTTACCTGAATCAGTTGCTGATGCAACAGTAGCTACTTGGCATGTACAAGTAGGCGATAAAGTATCTCGTGATCAAGTATTAGTAGATATCGAAACCGATAAAGTAGTATTAGAAGTACCAGCAACTTCAGATGGTGTTATTACTGAAATTACTCAAGAAGAAGGTGCAACCGTCTTAGGCGAGCAAGTTATTGCTATCCTTGGTGAAGCTGACGCATCGTCTACTGACAGTGCTGCTCCTGCTAAAAAAGAAGCGGCTGCTGAAGCGCCTGCTTCTTCAGGCAAAGTAATTGATATCGTCGTTCCTGTTTTACCTGAATCAGTTGCTGATGCAACGGTTGCTGCATGGCATGTTGCAGAAGGTGATACAGTATCTGTTGATCAAAATTTAGTAGATATTGAAACTGATAAAGTCGTGTTAGAAGTGGTAGCACAAGATAATGGTGTTATTGGTAAAATTATCCATGCTGAAGGCGACACTGTTTTAGGTAACCAAAAAATTGGTGAACTTAACGCGGGTGCAACCGCTGCTGCTCCAACTCAATCGAAAGAAGAAGCGATCAGTAGTGACGAATTAGCAAGCCCATCTGTACGTCGTTTGATGACAGAAAAAGGCTTATCGGCAAGTGATGTGATTGGTACAGGCAAAGGCGGACGTATTTCTAAAGAAGACGTTGAAGCTGCTGCTAACAAACCTTCTACACCTGCTGCAAAAGCGCCTGCGGCTAAAGCTCCAGTTGCTCAAGACTTAGGTGAACGTACACAAAAACGTGTACCTATGACGCGTTTACGTAAAACGATTGCCACTCGTTTACTTGAAGCGAAAAATTCTACGGCTATGTTAACCACGTTTAACGAAGTTAATATGAAGCCAATCATGGATTTACGTAAGCAATATAAAGACGTTTTTGAGAAAACGCATGATACTCGTTTAGGGTTTATGTCTTTCTACGTAAAAGCGGTTACTGAAGCTTTAAAACGTTACCCAGCAGTTAATGCGTCAATTGACGGTGATGATATTGTTTATCATAACTTTTTTGATGTTTCTATTGCGGTTTCAACGCCACGTGGTTTAGTTACTCCGGTACTTCGTGATGCGGATCAATTAAGCATGGCTGGTATCGAAAATGGTATTCGTGACTTGGCAATTAAAGGTCGTGATGGCAAATTAACCATGGACGAAATGCAAGGCGGTAACTTCACTATCACTAACGGTGGTGTTTTTGGTTCTTTAATTTCAACACCTATCTTAAACTTACCGCAAGCGGGTATTTTAGGTATGCACAAAATCCAAGACAGACCAATGGCTGTTGACGGAAAAGTTGAAATTTTACCTATGATGTATTTAGCACTTTCTTATGATCATCGTTTAATTGATGGTAAAGAATCGGTTGGTTTCTTAGTAACAATTAAAGAATTACTTGAAGATCCAACACGTTTATTACTTGATATCTAAGTTTCGAAGTTGTCGAAATAACGTTTTTACATAACGTAATCTTATTAAAAACCGTGCTAATTTAGCGCGGTTTTTTTGTATGCATGCTTTAAATAAAACAGCATATCAGTTTTTAGCGTTTAAAATTTTCACGTTTAAGTTAAACCAGTAAGCTTTGAAATATTTGAAAAACTGCATCACTTCCTTTAATTATTTAGTCTTAACGAACAGTATTTTGATACTAAATAGTCTCATTTTTGTATCGAGACAATTGATAATTTCACTGCTTATAACTTTTATTACTAGATTAAATAAAAAAAACCACGAACTAGACTATAGTATTAGCTCTAAAGGCTTTGTTCTCTAGAGCTTTTGTACTATAATCGGTCGACTTTTTTCGATGGTGGTCTCTTTGTAAATGAATTTTTGCAAAAGTCTGCCATTTTCATCTACAGATAAATGGATAAAACACCATGAATTTGCATGAGTACCAAGCGAAACAATTATTCGCTGAATATGGTTTACCAGTTTCTGAAGGGTTCGCTTGCGACACTCCTCAAGAAGCTGCTGAAGCTGCTGATAAAATTGGCGGCGATATGTGGGTTGTTAAAACTCAAGTTCACGCTGGTGGCCGCGGTAAGGCTGGCGGTGTTAAGCTAGTAAAAACTAAACAAGAAATTAAAGATTTCGCTCAAAACTGGTTAGGTAAGAACTTAGTGACTTATCAAACAGATGAGAACGGACAACCAGTTTCTAAAATTTTAGTAGAAAGCTGTACAGATATCGCTAACGAATTATACCTAGGTGCTGTTGTAGACCGTGGTACGCGTAAAGTTGTATTTATGGCATCTACTGAAGGTGGTGTTGAAATTGAAACTGTTGCTGAAGAAACGCCTGAGTTAATTCACAAAGCTGAAATCGATCCATTAGTGGGTCCTCAAGCTTACCAAGCACGTGAATTAGGTTTCAAATTAGGTTTAAACCCTACTCAAATGAAGCAATTTGTTAAGATCTTTATGGGTCTTGCAAACATGTTCAACGACTTTGATTTCGCATTATTAGAAATCAACCCGTTAGTTATTACTGACGAAGGTAACCTTCACTGTTTAGACGGTAAAATTGGTATCGATGGTAACGCTTTATACCGTCAGCCTAAAATCCGCACTATGCACGATCCATCTCAAGAAGATGAGCGTGAAGCACATGCTGCACAGTGGGAATTAAACTACGTTGCTTTAGACGGAAACGTTGGTTGTATGGTTAACGGTGCCGGCCTAGCAATGGGTACAATGGATATCGTAAACTTACACGGTGGTAAGCCAGCTAACTTCTTAGATGTTGGTGGCGGAGCGACTAAAGAACGTGTTGCTGAAGCATTTAAGATCATCCTTTCTGATGACAATGTAAGCGCGGTTCTAGTAAACATCTTTGGTGGTATTGTTCGTTGTGACATGATCGCTGAAGGTA
>JBMYWR010000269.1:0-3298 GCA_049607625.1 Colwellia sp. | reverse complement strand
CTCGTCGGATAAGTATTCAGCACCTTTTAAAACACTGATACCAAAAATTTTATGTGAAGCAGCAGAAGATTTAGTATCCCCTAGGATTAAACCCGCCATCGTACCACCACTGCCAACAGGGGTTAGTAACGTATCAAACGTTGTTTGCTGCGCAAGTTCTTCCATAACTTCGCTTACACCTTGTAAGGCAAGTGAATTACTGCCACCTTCTGGCACAATAAAGTAATTGGGGTATTTATGTTGTAGATCTTGCAAATAATCTTGGTCGTTGCGACGTTTATAGGTTTTTCTGTCAACAAAAATAAGCTGCATTCCCCAGTGCCTTGCCCAAGTTAAGGTGTAGTTATTTGCGTACTGCTCTTCACCGCGAATAACCCCTATACAGGGAATGTTTTGTTGAAAGCAGGCATAGGCAAGTGCATGTATGTGATTCGAGTAACTACCACCAAAAGATAATATTCCCTTAAACGCTGGCTTGTTATTTGAGGTTTGCTCTAGTTGTTTTAAATTATATTTTAACTTACGCCATTTGTTGCCCGAAATAATGGGGTGGATTAAATCATCACGTTTAATTTGCACCTGCACATTATGATGTTTGAACAAAGGATGATGTAAAGACTGTAAAGGTGATAATGGCATGGCTGATTAATTTAGGGCTTTTTATTAGGTATAAGGTTATATAACGATTATAGGGGAAAGACAGGTTTCGAGCTATGGGTATCGAGTTGCAAGTAAGCAAGGTCAAGAAAAAATCTTGTTCTACCACCGAGCGCACCGAGACGCTTCGCTACACAGAGTAAAAGTAACTAGAAATTCCACTTTCCTTTGCTCTTGTATAAAACGCTCTAGTGTCTTATCCGATCTTATCCTTTTTATCTGTGGGCAAAACGGGCTAATCCCTTGACCTTACCCAAAGCGTTTTAATTAGTGTAATCTGAGTAATTCTCATGAGAACTCTAGTGCCTAACTTGTTGAGAAAAAGAGATCGCGGCTAAAGCACGCTCCTACAAAAGTGATTTACACCGGTGGTTGTTAAACCTGTAGGTGAGATTTTAATCTTACAAGCGTAGCGCACAATAGAGAAAACACATACCAAACCTTGTTGTGTTTGTTTCCACCAAGCCATGTTGGTTGTGTAAGCATAAATGCTCACCTACGTTGGTTTAATTAAAAGTGGTGTCTCATCCGCACTTATCTTCGTCATCTGCGGGCAAAACGGGCTAATCCCTTGACCTTACCCAAAGCGCTTTTAATTAGTGTAATCTGAGTAATTCGCATGAGATCTTTAGTGTCTCATTTGTTGAGACAAAGAGATCGCGGCTAAAGCACGCTCCTACAAAAGTGATTTGCACCGGTGTTTTAATTAAAAGTGTTGTGTGCTTCATGGAATTAATAGCAATTGCCTCCATAGTGCAAAAGACAAACATTCACGGCAGATTAATTTAAGGTGGTGTTTTATCCTTTCTTTTCCTTGCAAACCCAGCATAAATAAAATCCCTAGAAACTTTACTTAAACATCTATAAAATCAATTAATACTAGGTTATGATACCGAGTTGTAATCGATTGTTGCTTAATGAAGTAGCGCAATTTATCCGTACTTTACAAGGTCGTCTTCCTTATGTTTAAAAAAATTCGTGGCATGTTTTCTAATGACTTATCTATTGATTTAGGTACTGCAAATACGCTTATCTATGTAAAAGATCAGGGGATTGTTCTTGATGAACCTTCTGTTGTTGCTATTCGTCAAGACCGTGTAGGTGGTTCTAAAAGTGTTGCAGCCGTAGGCTCTGCAGCAAAAGCGATGTTAGGTAGAACGCCAGGTAATATTGAAGCAATAAGACCGATGAAAGATGGTGTAATCGCAAACTTTTTCGTAACAGAGAAAATGCTTCAATTCTTTATCAAGCAAGTTCACAGTAATAACTTTCTTCGCCCAAGCCCAAGAGTTCTAGTTTGTGTACCTTGTGGTTCAACCCAAGTTGAACGTCGAGCTATTCGTGAATCAGCTATGGGAGCAGGCGCACGCGAAGTATATTTAATTGACGAGCCGATGGCTGCTGCAATTGGTGCAGGTATGCCAGTATCTGAAGCTACAGGTTCAATGGTTGTCGATATCGGTGGTGGTACCACAGAAGTTGGTATTATTTCACTTAACGGTGTTGTCTACTCTTCTTCTGTTCGCATCGGTGGTGATAAATTCGATGAAGCGATTATTAACTATGTACGTCGTCATTTTGGTAGTTTAATTGGTGAAGCAACAGCTGAACGCATTAAACATGAAATTGGCTCAGCTTATCCAGGTGAAGAGCTAGCAGAAATTGAAGTACGTGGGCGTAACTTAGCTGAAGGTGTACCGCGTAGCTTTACCTTAAACAGCAATGAAATTCTAGAAGCCTTACAAGAGCCGTTAACCGGTATTGTAAGTGCAATTATGGTTGCTTTAGAGCAGTCTCCACCAGAGCTAGCGTCAGATATCTCTGAACGTGGCATGGTGCTTACCGGTGGTGGTGCTTTATTAAAAGACCTAGACCGCTTACTAATGGAAGAAACCGGTATTCCTGTTGTTGTTGCTGAAGACCCGCTAACTTGTGTTGCAAGAGGCGGCGGTAAAGCATTAGAAATGGTAGACATGCATGGTGGCGATTTATTCTCTTATGAATAAATAGTCTATTCGGCTTTTATGGTTAAGTAGTTTTTATTTAACCATTAGTCATTGCCCAATGTATTCTTTTTCTGAAAAAGTTCACTTATGAACCCAATATTTAAACATGGCCCTTCATCACAGCACCGACTCGTTTTGGTGCTTTTTTGCTCTGTGATGTTAATGTTTTTTGACCACACCATGGCAAGCTTTCAGCCCGTTCGAAATTACTTGCAGTCTCTTGTCACCCCATTACAGTCTATTGCTAACACGCCAAAACAATTTCTTAATTGGGGCGCTGAAAACCTTATTACTCGTAATCAACTGATTAAAGAAAATCAGCAGTATAAGCTTGATGAATTACTTTTTCATGAGCAAAAAATGCAACTTGATATTGTTAAACAAGAAAACGACAGATTACGTTCATTGCTCTCTTCACCGGTTCGTGGAGAAAGTAAAAAGATGGTTGCCGAAATACTTTCTGTAGATAGCGACCCTTATACACATCAAGTGGTTATTAATCGAGGCAAAGAGGACGGTGTTTATGAGGGCCAACCCGTTATCGACTCTTTAGGTGTGGTAGGGCAAATTCTTCATGCGGGTACAAGTCATTCTAGGGTTATTCTTATTACGGATGTAACCCACGCTATTCCGGT
>JBMYWR010000268.1:0-3305 GCA_049607625.1 Colwellia sp. | reverse complement strand
CATCGTTCATACTTAATTATAAATATGTGTAGGCATAGGCTGTCCGTTCAGCCTTTTTTGCTAATATATATGAGAGTAAAACGATTGTAAACAGAACAGAATTATACATATCTGTATAATTTAAAAGGATTTTATTTTATTTTACTTTTAAAATCAGTTGGTTCAATACCAAAAATTTCAACAACGCTATTTTCATTTATTTTTGTATTTTCAACTCTTTCATTAAAGCGAGATAAAATATTATTCATATCTGTATGAAGGAACTTTAGAAGGAAGTCTTCTGCTCTTGGGTGTAAAGCCGCTAATATCAGATTTTGATTTTCAAAGGAGTCAGACTTCAGCAATGAAATTAACTGTCCATAACTATCACAGCCATAAACAACATAGGACAACATTTCTTGGCTTTGGCCAAGCGGAATAGATAATTTTTTCGAAAGCCTTTTTGCTTGCCTTTTAACATTGTTAAGCAAGTCTTCATTATTAAGCGACATGTTTTCACCAATACAAAAATACGCAACAAAAAGCCCACGCTCTTTTTGTCGAGTAAATTTTATTGGTACACATTCGCTACGCGAATTTACAATCTATTCAAAGTATATCCATTTCGTTCATTATCGTGGGAACTGGCCTCTTTGATACGGCCTGACTTTACAAGATTAAACATACAAAGCCATGTCTATTATTACACTAAATTCCACTTTAAGTAATATGATAAACAGTTTTTACTGCATTGATATTATTCATCAAGGTAATACATATCATGGCTAAAAGATTTTTCTCGATGAGGGGAACTTTAATACGAGCAGCGTCCATAATTAGGAGGATTGAAGCACATTAAGCCGTTTCCATTGGAGCCGTAACAAATAGCCCTCCATTACTTACTATATCTTTAAATACACCTGAAATAGCATAATCAACTAATGCTGCTGTCGCAGCTTCTAGAAATTTAATAAGGACTTCGCCATAGTGATTGTGATATTGATAAGACATTTTTAAATCTGTCGCAAATTTAGATTTGTTGAAAACATACCTTGCGAAATCTTTTCTTTGTTGAAATGGTAAGTACTGACCGTCAATAAAATATAAATATTCGATGCCTTCATCATCAGCCACACTTACATTTTGTTGAATTAAAATTTTTGAAAATTCGTACCCTTTGATTATTTCAAATAACATAAAGTGCAGGATTTCCTGATCTTTATTGCTAAAATCTTTTCTGTTAAGTAGCTCTTTCTTCAACTCTTCTGTTAATTCACTTTTATAAAAACAATTTACGCTCATTTTCTTACCTTAATATTATTATTTATGTCATCTCCTATTAATTAACTCCTACCAATCATTTCCTCATAGTTAATATATTGAAATCTATACTAAAAAACAAATACTCTAAATATCATTTGGCATTGTTTTATAAATAAAACAGACCTAAAAAAAGTGAGCAAGATTTATCTATCACAAGTGTGATTTGAATTTACAAAATAAAGGTAAATATACGAGTGAAATTGAATGACATTCAAAAGAAGATTATTTATCGCGTGTGAGATTGATTCACTACCTAATAAACCAGCGCCTTTTTACTTAGATCACATCACTCTATTTGGCCTGCTAAGGTGGAGGCTGGCCTCTCTAACAGACCATAGCTTAATTAAAAGCTATGGCTGTTATTACATATTTAAATCAATTGTTAATTAGGTCTAAAAATTCTTTTCTGTGAAATCAGCTAGAGAACTTCTTTCAACTTCATCAAATATCAAAACACTACCTTTTTCATAGTTACGATAGATATTAACTGCTGCACTAGCTCCTGATGATGCAGGAGTAACGAACCTATCATCAATTTGCGCAAGATTTCCAAGTACGATAGTTCGGCAGTTTTTACCACCGCGACTAAGCATTCCTTTCATTTGCGCTCTCGTCATATTCTGAGCTTCATCAATAATGAGAACGGCATCATCAATTGATCTACCTCTAAAATAAGCCATGGAAGTAAACTCTATATTAGCTCTATCGATAATATGTTCGACAGTAGCGCGAGTACTCTTTTCATCATCTTCATCGTCTGAATGCATTGAAATCAAAGCATCTGTAACACCAGCTAACAAAGGTAATGATTTTTCAGTTAGATCACCTGGGAGGAAGCCCGGATCATCATCCATGAAATCTCGACTTCTCACGACAACGATTTTTTTATATTGTTTTAATTCAAGAACTTGGTGTAACCCAGCCGCAATCGCTAAAAAAGTTTTACCGGAACCCGCAGGGCCAAGGATGATATTTAGATCAAAATCAGGATCGGTAAGTTGATCTAAAGCGACTGCTTGACGTTGATTCTTAGGAAGTATTCCCCATATTTTTTCAGGTTTTCTTTGAAGTAATGTCGTAAAGATATGTTCATCAGTTACTTCCTTTATTTTCCCAACGTGACCAACTTCATCATACCAATACATATTCGGCTGAGCTTCGTCGTTAAAAATATCACGATTGAAACGGTATAACTTTCCAGACATCGCAAAATCTTTTTCTTCTTCACAGCGATCAAACAGGTCACCAGTAAATGATTGAACTCCTGTGTAGAGTAAATCAACATCCGAAATTTGATTATCGACAAGTACATCTTCGGCATCAACACCAATTGTCCGTGCCTTTAAGCGCATATTGATATCACGACTTACAATCGACACATCTTCCTTTAATGTATTTTGCAAATGAAGTGCGTAATTGATAATACGGTTATCAGCATCACTACCGATTGCATGCTTTAACTCTTTAGCAAAGTCTATCTGAGTATCAATACCAATGAATAATTTACCGCGCTTAGCTGTCTCAGTTGACGGTAAATCAATTCCCTGCTCCATCTCTTCAGATGAATGACCATTAATGATGTCCTCTAGCATTCTAATGACTGCACGAGCATCTTGAGATACATTTTTATCAGTTCGTTCTTTTAAATTGTCTAGTTCTTCAAGCACGGTTAGACAGATATATATATCATCTCTGTATGCTAAGAGACTCTTAGGATCATGTACTAAAGCTGATGTATCGAGTACACGTGGATTTCTATTTTCGTTTGAATTTTTCATTATTGATTTACCTCAAGATTATTTTTTATTAATCCGTGACTACTAGTTAAATCCATAATTATTTTATTTTTAAACATAACACTCTCCTAAGAATAATTTAGAAGGAGTCTTAATTTGATTAGTGAATGAGAAGTTTTTTATAATATTTCTTTGTAAAAACTGAGCTATAGACTTTATTTTTACTGAGGTCTGCACAAATATTGATATTATTGTTGACGTAATACC
>JBMYWR010000267.1:0-3360 GCA_049607625.1 Colwellia sp. | reverse complement strand
CATTTGAATGTTCGTGAAGAAAAATCATTAGAAAATTTCTTACCTGAATCAGGTATCAATCAAATTGAAATAAACCAACAATTTGATGAAATTTTACTAAACCAACTGGTGAAAATAGTTTACGATGTGCGTCGTGACGATGGCCTTTTCCGTCAACAAATAGGCTATCAACATGTAAATGGTCATTCATTTGATTATATTCGTAAAACTTACCCAGCTCGCAGGGAATTTTCGGCCATTCAAATAGCGATGACAAAGCAAATAGAGAGTGATGTTTTATATCAACTCGGTTTTCGAAAAAGCAGTAAGTAGTAATAGTAGCGTAAAAGAGAGAAGGGCATGACACAGAAATTTGATGTTTGCATCTTAGGTGCAACAGGTTTAGTTGGTAAAACAATTATGGAAATTCTTGAAGAAAGAGATTTTCCTATTAATAAATTATATCCATTAGCGAGTGCTCGCTCTGCTGGTGAAATTATTGAATTCAATGGCGAAAATATTGAAGTGATTGACGCAGACACCTTTGACTTTAGTCTTGCTCAAATTGGCTTTTTCTCTGCCGGTGGTAGTACTTCAGCAAAGTTTGCACCTATTGCAGGTGAAGCTGGCTGTATTGTTATTGATAATACCTCTGAATTTCGTTACGAAGATGATATTCCATTAGTGGTTCCAGAAGTAAACCCAGATGCTTTAGCGGATTATCGTAACCGTAATATTATTGCTAACCCAAATTGTTCAACGATTCAGATGATGGTGGCGCTCAAGCCAATTCACGCTGCTGTAGGTATCGACCGCATTAATGTTTGTACTTATCAATCAGTTTCTGGTGGCGGTAAAGCGGCAATGGACGAATTAGCAAAACAAACAGCGGATTTACTAAGTGGTAAGCCTGTGGAAACTAAGAACTTTTCACGCCAAATTGCGTTTAACGTTATTCCACAAATTGATGTGTTTTTAGAAAATGGCTACACCAAAGAAGAAATGAAAATGGTGTGGGAGACCAATAAAATATTAGGTGACAACAGTATTCGTGTTAACCCAACGGCAGTGCGTGTACCGGTATTTTTTGGTCATGCTGAAGCCTTACACATTGAAACTAAGTCTCCTATTTCTGCTGAAGAAGCGAAAGAATTGTTAAAACAGGCACCAGGTGTGGTTGTGTGTGAAAAGGATGAAGATTTCCCAACACAAATTAGTGATGCCAGTGGTAAAGATGACACTTATGTGGGGCGTATCCGTGAAGATATTAGCCATAACAACGGTTTAAATATGTGGATTGTTGCCGATAATGTTCGTAAAGGTGCCGCAACGAATAGTGTGCAAATTGCCGAATTATTAATAAAAGAGCATCTTTCATAAAATATATTGTGCTGAAATCACTTAGCTATTGCTAAGTTTAAGATTTATTAAAGAAAAATAAAAACTCGTCGTTATAGTTAACGACGAGTTTTTTTGTTATAAAAAGGGTTCAAGAAATACATTGTATTGAATATAAAAAGCACATGCTTTGATATTGGAATAATTTTTGCTTTGTTTTTTCAGTACTTGGACGAGTCAAACTATTGGCTAACTATAAAAATAATTAGGAAACCTTAATGCAACGACTGTTACGCCTGTGCCTGTGGCAGGTTATATTTATCAGCATTAGTACAACCAGCCTTAATACATTCGCTTTTGAAGAAGGCGGTATTCGTATTCGCGGTCCTAAAAGTACGGACGTTTTTCCCTTTGAACGCTACGGGCCAATTCGTTCATCTGATACTTTATGGAATATTGCCCTACAAGTTCGCCCTGATCCTACGTTAACTATTTATCAGGTTATGCAGGCGCTTTATCAAAAAAATCCTGCGGCTTTTAAAGATAATAATTTAAACCACTTAATTGATGGACACTATTTACAAATACCTTCTAAGTTAGAAATTGCCCAAATAAACCCTTATACCGCTCGACAAAAGTCGGATCAAGACGATCAATCTTGGCAGTCAAAAGTTGTAGAAAAAGTTAAAACAACTAAACCACCTGAGCAGAGTGTTCAGAAAAAAGATTTAGAATTAGCAAAAACTGAAATCAACGACAAATTACAAACCTACGATAATTCTCAAAAAGAACGTTTAGAGAATATCCAAAATGATGTATCTGATTCGATCGATGGTTTACAAGCCTTGTTAAAAGAAAATCAAGTGGTTGATAAGCAATTATCAAACTTTAATGAGCAATTAGAAGTTATTCAACAAGAGTCTGCAAAAGAAGTAGATGAATTAAAAGAACAGCTATCAGCCATGCAAGCCTTGCTAATGAAGCAAGAGGAAAGAGCAGCGGCACGTGAACAAGAATTATTGTTAGAGAAGCAACAAGCAGAATTAGAAAAAAACAATTTTATGACCAGTGCTTGGTTCCTGATTTTAATGGGAAGTATCCCCGCAGCTATTATCATTGGCTCTGTCGTATTTTTCTTACGTCGTAAGAAGAAGCCTGAGCAAGAAGCACCAGTATTAGATAAAACGCCTGAACCTGAATCACAAGCTGAAGAAGTAAAAACTGCAGAGCCAAGTGAGAAAGAAGACACATTATCTTTAGACGATGAATTATCGTTAGATGACGAATTATCACTAGATGATGAATTATCGCTAGATGACGAATTATCTATAGATTTGTCAGAAGATAATGATGGTGACGACTTATTAAGCGCAGATTTAGATGATTTAAGTGATGACCTGTTAGATGATGATGTAATTCATTTGGACGATAGTTTAAATGATTTAGATGACTTAGGTGATTTGGACGATCTAGAAGAAATATCTTTAGATGATGAACCTGAAGAAGTTAGCGAAGCACTTGAAGGTGGTGAATTAGATCAAGGCGATTTAGATTCATTACTCTCAAATATAGACGATGAAGTGGGTGAAGAAGAACCTGAGATTGATATTCTTGAAGGCGGTGCCTTAGATCAAAGTGCATTAGATGATTTACTTCTTGATGTTAGTGATGAAGACGAAAGTCAGGATACTGATGATGTGCTCAATGTTGATAGTATTATCGATGAAATCGAAGAGCCGCAACAAAATGAAACTGATGACAATGCCGAATTAACCGATCCTGATGACATTGATGCGCTCATGGACTCAATGGCAAGTGCACCTGAAGCTGAAAATAATGACACTGAAAATGCTGCTGATGAAATCCCAGATAATGCTGAGTTAACCGATCCTGATGACATTGATGCGCTCATGGACTCAATGGCAGGTGCACCTGAAGCTGAAAATAATGACACTGAAAATGCTGCTGATGAAATCCCAGATAATGCTGAGTTAACCGATCCTGATGACATTGATGCGCTTATGGATTCTATGGCAGGAGACT
>JBMYWR010000266.1:0-3362 GCA_049607625.1 Colwellia sp. | reverse complement strand
CGTTTCTGCAATTAATTTATCACTTGGACTTAATGGTCTTGCTTCACCACGTCCACCTGCTGCTAAATTACCACGTGTTTCACCTTGCGCTGGGATACGTGCTAAGCAATATGGCATCGGTTCGCCGTTAACGATTAAAATACGTTTGTCACCATCAACAATTTCTGGCATGTATTCTTGTACCATGGCGTATTGTTGACCATGCTCTGTTAAGGTTTCAATAATTACCCCTACGTTGGCATCTTGCTCTTTAATACGGAAAATTGAAGCACCGCCCATACCGTCTAATGGCTTAATAATAATATCTTTTTCAGCATCGTGAAATGCTCTAATTTTGTCACTACTTCTTGTTACTAACGTTTTAGGCGTAAGGTCTGCAAACCAAGCCGTGAATAACTTTTCGTTACAATCTCTAAGGCTTTGCGGTTTGTTAACGATTAATGTTCCTTCAACTTCAGCTCTTTCTAGCATATACGTTGCATAAATAAACTCGGTATCAAAAGGAGGATCTTTACGCATTAAAATTACATCTAAATCACTTAGAGCAATATCTTCACTTGCTGATAACTCATACCAATGATTTGCGTCATCAAACACCTTTATTTGTTTAACATCTGCACGCGCTTTGCCCTGCGTAAGATAGAGGTCTTTCATTTCCATGTAGTAAATTTCATATCCACGGCTTTGTGCTTCTAGCATCATTGCCATTGACGAATCTTTAGCGACTTTTACATCTTCTATTGGATCCATTACAACGCCCATTTTAATTGGGGTAGTGTTTTTATTGTTCGTTGTCATTTTTATCCTTACTGGTATATATTTTCAGTGATTGTTTCTGGTGATTGCTTTTGGTTACTGCTTTTAGTTATTGCTTTTGGTTATTGTTTTTGGTGATTGTTTGTATTGATGACATTTACGCTTTTTTAAAAAGGTTAAGTGACCATACTTTTAGTTTAGATCACCATAGCGACACTGCAAAGCTGTGATAGCAGTTAATGCCGCAGTTTCTGTTCTTAAAATTCTTGGCCCCAATAACACATCTTGGAACCCCTGTGTATTAGCTTGTAAAATTTCTTCATCGTTTAACCCCCCTTCAGGACCAATCAGTAATCTTACGGCATTGTTTTCAAACGGCAAGTTCATAATAGAATGCTGTGCTTTGGGGTGTAAGTTAAGCTTTAGTGCTTCGCTTTCTTGCTCGAGCCATTCATCTAAGTAAAGCGGTGCTTGCACAATAGGTACAATACAGCGGCCACTTTGCTCGCATGCACTTATTACTATTTTTTGCCATTGTGCTGTTTTCTTTTCAAGCCTTTCACCGGTAAGCTTAACACCACAACGCTGGGTAAAAAGTGGCGTGATGGTATTTACACCTAATTCAACTGATTTTTGTAAGGTGAAGTCCATTCTGTCACCACGAGAAATGCCTTGACCAAGATGGATATTTAAAGGCGATTCATTTTCAACAGCATGTTTAGAGTGAAGTTGAATGCTCGCCTGTTTTTTACTTACATCAACTAAACTGGCAAGATGTTCAAACTTCTCTTTACCATTAAATAACGTAATGTAGTCGCCCTCTTTTAACCTAAGCACTCGTACGATATGACCAAAGGCGTCATCATCTAATTTAATGGGTGAAGCTTGTGAAAAGTCTATATCTTGATAAATACGTGTTTGGCTTTTTGGTTTTGACATTTTTATACCATGCAACGTTAAAAAATTAAAAACGAATACCTTAACAGTAGGCAGAGAGGATGAGTATTATTCTTTAATAAAAATAACACTCATTATTTAAAGCAAACTACTTACTTTTTCGCTTTAGCTGCTTTAGCTTTTTTCTTAACTTGCTTCTTAGCCTTTGCCTTTTTCTGTGATGTCGTTAGTTTCACTTTAGGCTTTTTGCTACTTACTTTAGCTTCTTTAAATTGCGGTCTTAACGACTCAATAACACGTCTTGGCAGTTTCTCATTTTGATAACGCTCTATTTTTCCTATTACTGACATGTCATGTGCTTCAGCAAGAGAGATAGCCGTACCTTTAGCCCCTGCTCTCCCTGTTCTACCTATACGGTGAATATAAATATCGACTTTTCTTGGCATATCAAAGTTAATAACATGGGTAATATCATCAATATCTAAACCACGTGCTGCAACGTCGGTAGCAACCAGTACTTTTATTTCGCCGCTTTTAAAACGCGCAATCGCTTGGTTTCTTTTATCTTGAGGCATTTTACCTTCAAGCCAAACACACGGAAGTTCTTCTGCATAAAGCTTACCTGACAAATATTGTACCGTTTCGCGTTTATTAGCAAAAACAACCGTTCGGTTAACCCCTTCTTGTTTGAGAACATTAACCAAAAGATTTAATTTATGCTGTGCACTATCAGCAATATGCAGCCATTGATGAATTTTAGCTTTTTCTTTTCTTGAAGGGTTAGACTCTAAAAAGGCAGGCTCGGTTAGCACTTCTTTGGCAAAACGGATAACGCCAGCGCCTTCTAAGGTAGCTGAAAACAACATAGTTTGTTTACGCCACCTTGCTTCACCTACTATTCTGTTAATCGTTTCGCTAAAGCCCATATCAAGCATTCTGTCGGCTTCATCTAATACGAGTATTTCAATTTCTCTTGCATCAAACTGCTCTGTTTCAATGTACTCCATCAAACGACCAGGGGTTGCCACCAGTATATCGGTGGTAGAGGTTAAAATATCACTATGACTGCCATAGTTAACGCCGCCAGTAATAACACCTGTTTTAATTTGAGTTAATTCATTAATTTTTTCACTGTCTTCACCTATTTGAATCGCTAACTCGCGGGTAGGTGTAAGGATTAAGACACGCGGAAAACCAGGTTTGGTTCTAGGGTAATCTAATAAATGTTGAGCAATAGGTAATAAAAAGGCAGCTGTTTTCCCTGTTCCTGTAGGAGCAGAAGCCAAGATATCTTTTGAAGTCATCGCTTCTGGGATAACAAGAGATTGAATCGATGTTGGCTTGGTAAAGCCCATTTTATTGATGCTGGCTAAAAGCTCTGAATCAAGATCGAATTGATCAAACATATTATTGAGTCACTAAAATAAAAAATATAATTAGGTGAATTATAGTGGCTTTCGAAGAAACTGTAACTAACAAAATGTTAATTTGATAAATTAAGGAGGGAAATTAGTTTCGGGTAGGTTAAGTGACAAGCCCGTTTTGTCCGCAGATGGACAGGATAAGTGCGGGTGAGAAACTAGGGCTTTTTAGGGGTAAGTTCAATTTTGTATTTTAGGCTCTGGTGTTAATCACTTTTGTAGGAACGTGCTTTTGTAGTGGTCAACTGTTTTTGGCCACAGTTTTATAGTTCTTCCAATAATGATCTT
>JBMYWR010000265.1:0-3380 GCA_049607625.1 Colwellia sp. | reverse complement strand
AGTATTTGAACTAGGGTGCCTTCTTTTAATGCGTTGTGGGCGCACCAAATAGACGAAATAGTAATACCTGCATCATTAATACACGCATCCCTTATCGACTCTCCATTATCAATACGAATACTGCCTTTTACCTTAACTTTTTCAATGCCATTTGGCGTTTTAAAGCTCCAGTAGTCAATCCCAATTAATTTAATACAATTATGGTTGAGAAGGTCCTGTGGTGTTTTTGGTTCTCCGTGTTCTGCTATGTAGCCTGGTGAGGCGCATATAATTCTATGGTCGCGGGCTAACTTTCTGGCTACGAGGGTTGAATCGTTAAGCTCGGCATTTCTGATAGCGATATCAAAACCACCTTCTACCATGTCTACAATACTATCGCTTTGTCTTAAATCCACTTTAAGCTCAGGGTGCTGATCAATAAAAGCTTTAAGTGCGGGCACTATATGCATACGACCAAATGAGGAAGGGGCTGCAACACGAATCGTGCCTTGGGGGGTAAAAGAGCCTGCGCCTACAGCTGCTTTTGCACTATTTATAGCATTTAATATTTCTTCAGCGTGAGGTAAAAACTCTCGGCCTTCTTCAGTTAAAGATACTCGCCTTGTTGTACGGTGAATTAGTTTTACACCAAGCGATTCCTCAAGCTTAATAATATGCATGCTAGCTACCGGCGGCGAAAGGCCAAGTTCCGCGCCTGCTGAACTAATATTGTGTGTAGAGGCGACTCGAACGAATAACTTTAGGTGTTCATTGTTCATTATTAAAGCCTATTATTAATTAAATTTTAAAACTAGCTGTTGATTTGAGTGTATTATCATGGGTATCTCTTGTAAATATACTGGCTGTTTAAACTAAACAAGGGGGTACCATAAATGCCAGCAGCATGGCGAAATACTAGCTAACCCTGCAACAATTATTGATGAAGGGCGCCTATTGCCTGTGTTAGACAACATTGAATTTAATCTTGAGGATGCAGGTAAAACGCATGATGGCCTTGCTAGTGGTGAAGGTATGGGGAAAGTGGTTATTTCACTATAAATTGTCGTGTCGGCTTAAGCCAAGCACTTATTAAATGTGCCCGGCTTTTTTATTATTTATAGGCAAAATTACTCTACAAAGGTTTACGGTTTAATAGTCATAAGTTCAATTGAGATCTATTTGTTTTGATAAAAATAACGTAGTTAAGTCTGTTATTTTTATCAGGGCTTCTTTATCTGCGTGGGTCCATGATATTTTCGATCCAATACTTTCACAGCAAATCACGCCTAGTGCCTTATTATCTTTAAAATAAATGTAGTCAAGTAGTGAGTAAATATCGTATGGCTCAAAATAGCTTTTGGTAAAGCCTTTTGTAACTTCGTGATTTCTTGCATCGGGGGCATCAAGTATTTGGTGGCTTAGTATGTAGTTAAAGTAATCTGGGTAGTCTTTTGCTGTTAATACTGAGTCAAGAATGACTTCATCGTTCTCATCAAGGCACATTAAGCAATTTATCTCAGAGTATTCTTCATTAAACAGCCATAAGCTGACTCTGTTGGCCGCAGGTATTAATCTTTTTAGTTCACGGCATGTTTGTTTAAGTTTATGTTCTCTTTTAATGCTCGGGTCACTAATTTTTATTGCTAAGTCTTTGAGATTTTCGTTGTTTGGATTGTAAACATTAAGCAAGCTGTTCAAGCTATCTTTATTAAATGGCTTAGTTAAATAACCGTCCATGCCAATATTTAGGTAATGCTCAATATCTTGTTTCATTGTGTTGGCAGTCATGGCAATGATAGGGATTGATTTACCGTTTTTCAGTGCTCTTATGGCCTTGGTTGCTTCAACTCCATCCATTACTGGCATTTGAATATCCATAAAGATTAAATCAACGTGGTTGTTAACAAAGTAATCAACACACTCTTTACCGTTTTCAGTAAAAATCACTTGAGTGTTGTGCGCTTTTAACATTTTATTGACGACGATTTGATTTATTTTATTATCTTCCGCAACTAAAATAGCACAGCCTTGTAAATCAGTTACTTCTTTGTTTTTCTTTAGCAAACTATCTAAAATCGATGCTTCAAAGCTTTGCTGATAAATAAATGTAGAGCCTTCATTTTCTTGGCTGGTAAAACTGATTTTCCCACCCATTAAATGACTTAACTTATTACAAATGGAAAGGCCTAACCCTGTACCACCAAATTTACGAGAGGTAGATGAATCAGCTTGATGAAATTCTTTAAATAAGTTTGCTTGTGCTGCTTTGTTTATCCCTATACCTGTATCTATGACCTTAAATGTTATGTTCTGTGTATTTAAAGAGTGACCTTTTAAGTTAATTATTAAATCAACGTGCCCAGCTTGAGTAAATTTAATTGCATTTGAGCATAGGTTATTTAATATTTGCGATATTCTTAGTGGGTCACCTTTTAATGTTTCAGCCACTTTTTTATCTATTGATACATTAAACTTTATACCTTTATCAGAGGCTTGTTTTTTTAGTGGCTCAATTACACCATTAACAACGTCTTTAAGGTTAAAGTCGATATGTTCAATATCTAATTTTCCAGCTTCTATTTTTGAAAAATCTAAAATATCATTCACTATATTGGATAAAATATTGGCTGAGTTTAGAATACTTTTTAGCGCAATATCTTTTTCACTATTACTGCTGTCAGATAAGCCAAATTCGGCCAAGTTTAAGATACCATGAAGTGGTGTTCTTAGCTCATGCGACATATTAGCTAAAAATTTACCTTTTAAATTATTGGATGTATCTGCTTCAGCTTTTAGTTTTTCAAGCTCTTGAATATGAGTTTTTTGCTGTTCTAATGCTTTACTTAGTTCTCTGTTTTTTAGCCTTAACTCTAATTGGGCTATTACCTCTTTACTTAAAATAGTTAACGCACTAATTTGTTTTTTAGTTAATTTTTTAGGTTTATCACTAATTACACATAAAGTACCAATTGTACTGCCTTGCGGTGTGATAAGGGGGGCACCTGCATAAAAGCGAATGTTTGGATCGTTGGTTACTAAAGGGTTGTCGTGAAAACGCTCATCAAGTAAAGCATTTTGTATTTCAAATACTTGGTCTTGCAAAATAGCATGGGAGCAAAACGCAATATCACGCTCTGTTTCAGTCGCATCAATACCGTATTTTGATTTAAACCATTGTCTTTGCGGATCGACTAAGCTTATAAGTGATATGGGGGTATCACATATATCTGAGGCAAGTTGAGTTAAGTCATCAAATACTTTTTCTGCTTCTGTATCTAATATTTCGTACTCATATAATGCTTTTAATCGAGATTGTTCATCCGCTGGAATTCGCGCTTTTTGCATAGTAATACCTAATGTTTATATAGCGTTACTATAGAAGTAAAGTGAACTGAATGACA
>JBMYWR010000264.1:0-3382 GCA_049607625.1 Colwellia sp. | reverse complement strand
GCTGACAATGGCTTTTTACGCTTTATAATACGCATATCGCCAACATCTTTAGCTGCATGGAAGGTTTTCTTAGGTGCTTTTCGAGCTTTTTGCTCAACAGCTTTTTTAGGCTTTGGTTTAACCGATGCCGATGTATTCGCTTTCGGCTTTTTAGGTTTTAAACCTTTAAATTTAGCTTTAAGCCCTTCAAAAGAGTCAAACTGAATCGTTTCTTCTAATAAACCTTCAACATTTTTAAAGCTTAACCAGTCTTTAGGGCCAACAAACGCTAAAGCATCACCTTTTGTGCCAGCACGGCCTGTTCTACCAATGCGGTGAACAAATTCTTCTGCATGTTTTGGCATGTCAAAGTTCACAACATGAGAAACGTTAACGAGATCTAAACCACGAGAAGCAAGATCTGTAGTAACCAGTATTTTTTGCTGACCTTTACTAAAACCATCCATGATTTGATTACGTTGAGCTTGATTCAGCTCTCCGCTTAAAGCAACAGCACTTATTTTACTTTCAGATAAAGCACTGTCATTTAACATGGCAGCTAATCGGTCTGTATCACTTCTTGTTGCGGTAAAGATGATAACTTGCTGATACGTTTCATTGGCTAAAAAGTGACTTAATAGTTTTTCTTTATGCGCTAAGTTATCAGCTAAATAAAAACGTTGGTTTATATCTTTATGCTCGGTAAAAGCACTGCCAATGGCAATACGTTTAGGTTTTTTTAATAACTCTAAAGCAAATTCGTTAACTTGTGCATGGTCAAGCGTTGCTGAAAACAATAAGGTTTGACGTTTTCTATGATCGGCCGCTTTATTTATTTGAGTTAATTCTTTAGAGAAACCTAAATCAAGCATACGGTCTGCTTCATCTAAAATAAGCATTTCTAAACCATTAAGGTAAAAATGCCCTTGCGATAGATGATCAGCTAAACGCCCTGGTGTCGCCACAATAAAGTGAGGGTCTTTTTCAAGCACCTTAACTTGGTCATTAAAGTTTTCACCACCAAGAATAAGTACCGCTTTAAATTGCGTACCTGATGTAAATAATCTTAATTGATTAAAAACCTGTTTTGCTAACTCACGGGTTGGCGTTAAAATAAGCACTCTCGGGTCACGTTTAGAAAGTGCTCTATTATTATGGAGTCTTTGCAAAGCGGGGATTAAGAATGCGAGTGTTTTTCCAGAGCCTGTTTTGGATGACGCGATCAAATCATGCCCCTGCATTGCTACAGGTATCGCTTGTTGTTGAATTTCTGTAGGCGCATCAAAGCCCATATGTTCAACAGCATCCATTAATTTTCGCTCTAAAGACATGTCACTAAATTGCACTCATTTCTCCAATCATTTTACTTCTAACCATATAATTAATTAATCGATTTATCTGCTAATTTACATTTAATCTTGTAAATTCTTGTTGTAACTTACGCTATGTAAGTTATGTAAGTTAGGTGCTTTTAACTGTATTTTTATCACTGTATTTATATAACCATATTTATATAATCATATTTATATAATCATACAAAAAACAGTAATCATAAAAGCACCACTCACGAACTTACGAATTAGCAATACGCTCTTCAACCACAAAAAGTGCTTGGTCAATACGAGCTAATACTTTATCTTTATCAAGTAAAGCAAGTGTTACATCTAATGATGGTGAGTTACCATCGCCTGTTGCAGCAACACGTAAAGGCATACCTACTTTACCCATTCCAACTTCTAATTCTTGCGCTGTATCGTTGATAGCGGCATGAATAAGCTCAGGGGTCCACTGCGTTAAATTAGCAAGTTTCTCTTTCACTAATAATAATGGCTCTTTTACCACAGGACGCAAATGTTTTTTAACTGCTTTAGCATCAAGCTCAGTAAAGTCTTCATAGAAATAGCGAGATATCTGTGCCATTTCTTTCAGTGTTTTTACTCTGTCTGCTTGAATCTTAACGATTTCAGCTAATGCTGGACCATTTTCAGTATTAATTCCTTGCTCGTTCATGTGCCACTCTAAATGGCTAGCAACGTATTCAGGGTCCATTGTCTTCATGTAATGTTGGTTAACCCAAATAAGTTTATCAGTGTTAAAACCTGACGGTGCACGGTTACAGTCTTTTAAGTCGAACAATTCAATCATTTCTTCACGAGAGAATATTTCTTGATCGCCATGAGACCAACCTAAACGTACTAAGTAGTTTAATAAAGCTTCTGGTAAGTAACCGTCATCACGGTACTGCATAACACCCACTGCGCCATGACGCTTAGATAAACGTTTACCGTCATCACCTAAGATCATTGGGATATGTGCATAAATAGGTAAATCAGCACCAAGCGCTTTTAAAATATTAATTTGCTTAGGAGTGTTACTAACATGGTCATCGCCACGAACAACATGCGTTACTTTCATATCCCAGTCATCAACCACAACCGTTAAGTTATAAGTTGGCGTACCGTCTGAACGTGCGATAATTAAATCGTCAAGTTGGTCATTACTAATGGTAATGTCACCCTTAACCATATCGTTGATAACAACGTCACCACCAATTGGGTTTTTAAAGCGGATAACATAAGGCTTATCTTCTGGGTGATCTGTACGGTCGCGCCACATACCATTGTATTTTTCTATTTCGCCTTTCGCTTTTGCTTCTTCGCGCATTGCTTCAACTTCTTCGCTTGTGCTGTAACAGCGATAAGCATTGCCACTCTCTAATAATTGCGCAATAACTTCTTTATAACGATCGAAACGTTTTGTTTGATAATAAGGGCCGT
Organism: Colwellia sp.; assembly: GCA_049607625.1. Classification (GTDB taxonomy): domain Bacteria; phylum Pseudomonadota; class Gammaproteobacteria; order Enterobacterales; family Alteromonadaceae; genus Colwellia. The sequence goes on along the minus strand of JBMYWR010000264.1, from coordinate 626 downwards.
GAGTCCATGCTAAGTTTAACCAGTTCATTCCGTCCATAATTGCATCAACAGAAGCTTGCGTTGAACGTTCTAAATCAGTGTCTTCAATTCTAAGGATGAAGTCGCCGCCATTCTTTTGGGCATATAACCAGCTATAAAGGGCAGTACGCGCACCACCAACATGTAGGTAACCAGTTGGGCTTGGGGCAAAGCGTGTTGTTAAGCTCATAATGTTCTCACTGTAATGTGTATAATATTCTTTAAAGGTACTGTTAAATAGTACAGAAATTAACGATGTATAAATTTTCGCGTATTTTATCAGGGCTAGCAAAAGAAAACACCTTTTCCCTTAAGTATTCCCTTAAGAATTCATTTAAATTACCTGTTCTATTGAATTACTCGTATTTATTGTAGATAAAAACGACAAGGTGAACACTTAATCAGCATACAATCATATTTTTGATAAAATTATAAAAAAAACACTCTTTTTTGTTGACAGTTTTTTTGTTCTCCCTATAATACGCCCCATCGAAGCAACGACTGCTTAGCAGGAATTCTTTGTTACTACATTTAGTATTGGGCGATTAGCTCAGTTGGGAGAGCACCGCCCTTACAAGGCGGGGGTCACTGGTTCAAGCCCAGTATCG
>JBMYWR010000263.1:0-3429 GCA_049607625.1 Colwellia sp. | reverse complement strand
CGTGAAGATTTAAACGCAATGGAAGAAGCCATTGCCTTAGAAAGACTGTTACATGAATTTGATTTAACCCATCAAGAAGTTGCCTTAGCGGTTGGTAAATCGAGAACCACAGTCACTAACCTATTACGTTTAAATAACTTAAACGACGAAGTTAAAACCTTTTTAGAAAATGGTGATATTGAAATGGGTCATGCGCGAGCATTATTAGCACTTGATGATTCACTACAAGCGGAAGCTGCAAGAACTATATCAGCGAAAGAGTTAACGGTAAGAGAAACCGAAGCGTTAATTAAAAAGATGCAAAATCCGAGTGAAGAAAAAGTCATCAAAGAAAAAGATCAAGCGAGCGTTTCTATTGAGCAAGATCTTTCGAGTAAGCTTGGCCTTAAAGTTGCTGTAAACCACAATAAAAAAGGCAAAGGGAAATTAGTTGTTTCTTATGCTAATTTAACTGAATTAGAGAGCTTTTTAGCAAAAATTAAATAAGCACTCCCTCAGAAGCAGACTTAATAATAATCAATATTTAAACGGCTGTTACAAACCTGTAAGCGGCCGTTTACAATTCAACGAGCAATCTGCGAACACCTGCACTGAAAATCATGAGCAAATAAGTCTTTTGTGATTTTTTATTATTCATTTTATTCAACAACACACATCCGAGGTGTTAATCACAAAACAACTGTGATTTTATGCCGCTGTTAAATTTGAAGTTAAACCGTCTAGTCCTTTAGTTGTATTTATCAAATAAATATCAGATATTCGCACAAATAAGGGGCGTTCACTGCCCTATTTTCTTGCAAAAAAAGACAAAATGGGTATACTTGCGCAAACTTTTTAGCGTTAAAGTTTTCACTTTAAAAAACTCGCTAGCCTACGATTTTATTCGTATTAAAAGCAAAAGCAATGAGTGATGATTTTTTAACTATAAATAATGAATAATAAATTAACAAAAGTAGGGCGGAAATTTGCATTTTCGCAAATATTATTTACTCTTTTTATAGTGTTAATTTCGACGTTAATAACTTATTTAATTTGGGGTGTTGCGCACGCAAAGTCATCATTTGCGGGTGGCATTATTGTGATAATACCCAATATGTTTTTTGCCTTAAAAGCATTTAGGTATGCTGGGGCACAATCCTCTAAAAAAGTGGTTGATTCCTTTTTTAGTGGCGTAAAATTCAAAATGGCTATCATGGCAATATTATTAGCACTGACCTTTAAGTTTGTTGCGGTGCTGCCAATACCATTTTTTATGATGTTTAGTGGCGCATTATGGTTACCTTTAGTAACGCCCTATTTATTTAAACATCAGTAAATGAAAAGAATTCAAAATTTAATTTAAACTTTAATCATTAGGAACATTAATATGTCTGCAGCTGCTGAATTAACCAGCCAAGAATATATTAAACATCATTTAACCAATTTAACTGTTGGCGAAGGCTTTTGGAGCTGGAACCTTGATACGTTAGGTTGGTCGGTGTTTTTAGGCTTGGTATTTCTTTATATTTTTAGAACGGTTGCTAAATCTGCAACCACTGGCGTGCCAGGTAAACTGCAATGTGCAGTTGAAATGATCATGGAATTTGTAGATGACAGTGTTAAAGGGACCTTTCATGGCAAAAACGCGTTAATTGCTCCATTATCACTTACTGTGTTTGTTTGGATCTTCTTAATGAATGCCATGGATTGGGTGCCAGTTGACTTATTACCTTGGTTAATTAGCCTAGTGTCTGGTGTTGAAATGGCTCATATCTACATGAAACCAGTACCAACGACAGATCCTAACTTAACATTTGCATTGGCAGGTGGCGTATTCTTCCTCATCATCTATTATTCAATCAAAGTAAAAGGTGTTGGCGGATTTATGAAAGAGCTAACCACACAGCCTTTCGGTCATTGGTCACTTTATCCAGTAAACTTTTTACTTGAAGTAGTAACTCTATTGGCTCGTCCTTTAGCATTATCGTTACGTTTATTTGGTAACTTATATGCGGGTGAGTTGATATTCTTACTTATTGCAACACTTGGATTCTTCCAGTTGCCAGTACACTTTATTTGGGCTGCCTTCCACTTATTGGTAATCCCATTACAAGCGTTTATTTTTATGATGCTAACTATTGTATACCTTAGTTTAGCTCACGAAGATCACTAACTTTTCGGGAATAAGTTAGAACGGCATTAGCCGGCCCCGAAGGGTTTAGGGCAGGAAGCCCGAAATATTTATTATTTATTAATTTTTAAACTTTAACTTTAAACAATCGGAGATAAAAATGGAAAACATTGGCTTAATGTATATTGCTGCGGCACTACTTATTGGCTTTGGTGCTTTAGGTACAGCTATTGGTTTTGGTATCTTAGGTGGTAAATTCTTAGAATCTGCTGCTCGTCAACCAGAATTAGCACCACAACTACAAGTTAAAATGTTCATCGTAGCGGGTCTTATTGATGCTATCGCGATGATCGGTGTAGCTATGGGCTTATACATCTTATTCGTTAAAATTGGTTAATTTACCCACTTTATTTTTTAAACGAATAATTGATTAGGAGGTACACAAATGAATATTAATGCCACGATTATTGGCCAATTAATTGCGTTTGTCGTATTTGTAATTTTCTGTATGAAGTTTGTATGGCCACCTATTATGGCTGCCATCGAAGCTCGTCAAGCAACTATTGCTGACGGACTTGCTGCTTCAGACCGTGCTGCTAAAGATCTTGAGCTTGCTCAAGAAAAAGCTACCGCTCAACTTAAAGAAGCTAAACTTGAAGCTGCATCTATTGTTGATGCTGCTAAAAAGCATGAAGCTAAAATAGTTGAAGAAGCTGCAAGTAAGGCACAAGTTGAGAAAGAAAGAATCTTAGCTACAGGTCATGCAGAAATAGAAACTGAACGTAATCGCGCTAAAGAAGAACTTCGCCAACAAGTGGCTGTTCTAGCTGTTGTTGGTGCTGAGAAAATTCTTGAGCGTTCAATAGATGCCGCTGCACATAGCGACATTTTAGATAAACTCGTCGCTGAACTTTAAGAGGAAAGAGCTATGTCTGAATTGACAACTGTCGCTCGTCCTTACGCTAAAGCTGCGTTTGATTTCGCTCTAGAAAAGAGTGCTGTTGAAGCTGGCGCATTAGATAATTGGCTTAACCAGTTATCTTTTGCTGCAGAAGTTGCTAAAGATGAAACCATTATAGATTTTATTTCTGGTGGTACTTCAGCTGAAAAATCACAAGCATTATTTTTAAATGTTTGTGGTGAGCAAGTAGACAGTGAAGGCCAAAATTTTTTAAAAATTATGGCAGAAAACGAACGTTTGTTGGTGCTACCACAAGTGCTTGAACAATTTATCGCATTAAAAGCGGAATATGAACAAGAAATCACTGTGGATGTTACCTCTGCTGTTAAATTAAAAGTAGCACAGACAAAAACATTAA
>JBMYWR010000262.1:0-3501 GCA_049607625.1 Colwellia sp. | reverse complement strand
TTTTAGTTCTGAACATAAAAAAGCTTGCCTTTAAACAGAGTATCTACAGGTTTAACAAGCACCGGTGTTAATGCCTTTTGTAGGAGCGTGCTTTAGCCGCGATCTTTATGTCTTTCTCTGTGTAGCGCAGCGCCTCGGTGCGCTCGGTGGTAAACGGGCTTGTGTCTTGAACTGCACTTGTAAGGGTCAACCCTCACCTACAACAAAAAAGAGAATTCTCGAACAAGTTCACTTCTACAAGTGCAAAAAGCTCCACATTCAAGCCTTCAAGCTTCGAGCCTTTTAACTTTCAAACTTTCCTGCTATGTATTTCCCTCTACAAAATAATATCTCTTAGCGTTTGATTATTATGCCGGTGCTGGTGGGCAAGTTGTACTAATAACAATTCTGCTGTAGCAATAGCATCATTAAGTGCATTATGCCCTCTGTGTTCAGGTAATTTATAATGCGCTCTTAAGTTAGCCAAGCGGAGCATAGAGGGATCGTAAGGTAAGTCTCTATTATCAAGGTAACGTTTTGCGATAGCCAAAGTGTCAATAATGGGAAACACGGGCGCCATACCATATAGCTGAATACACGCTTGCCTTAAAAAAGCGATTTCAATACGAGAATAATGCGCTAACATTACCTTGCCTGCCAAGGCTTTCAGTAATGCTTCTACAACCACCTCTAATTTTTCCCCTTCATTCTTTTGGCTATCGGTAATTTGATGAATCACAACATTGTCTTTATCAAGTAACAACTCGTTTTTAATAATGCAATGATAGCTACTATTAAGCTTTATCTGTCCCTTGCTCATTGAAATAAAACCAACACTAAGTAGTTTATCTTCTTTGGCATTTAACCCGGTTGTTTCAAAGTCTACCGATAAAATATCTAACTGCTTTACCGGTGTATTTAATGCAGGGAAAGGTGTAGACAAAAATTCATATAAAGCACCTTTAGGCGCTTTTTTTAAAAGTCTTTTACGCTTGGCCTCATAACCCTTATACCAATGGAATAAAAAGTGGTTATCCAAAAACATTCAAACCTGCCTGCTTGGTGTCCTGAATTGATTTGACTACTTTAAAAGCATCTTTTAAATGCTCTCGCTCTAACTTAGACAAAGTTTTAGGTGACAAATAATTATCTGCTGGAAGTTTTCGTTCAAAATTACTGGCTTGATGTTTAAGCCTTAATGTCGTTAATAATTCAAATGCATCCAATAAACTTGAAGCCGCTTCTTTGGGTAATATAGGACTCGCAGAAGCTTGTTTAATTCTCTCAATGGTGTTTACTTCATCAATACCAAGTGACAAAGAGATTAACCTCGCTAAATCTACAATGGGCGCAATACCATTCTTTTTTAAGTCGAGCGTTTTATAATGTGTACCATTTTGTTTTAAGACAAAGTCTCTGAAAAAACCAAGGGGTGGCCTTCTCTGTAATGCATTCTTAGTTATATAGTTTATGAATAAAGTATTACTCTTAGTTTTAGCCAATAAATGCTGACGTAAATTAGTTAATAACTGTTCTTCGCCCGCCACACTGTCTAAATCAAAAAATATACAAGCATTTAATAATGCTTTCGGCTCTGGTTTTTCAATCCAGTCGTCAAAGTATTTTTGCCATACACGCTCAGGTTGTCGCCAAACAGGATTCGTCGCCATGTTATTTCCTGGGCAATAAATAAACCCACAAGCGGCAAGTCCGTCACAAACAAAATGAGCTAATTTTTCAAACCAAGCATCATCTTCAGGCTTCATATTATCGCTGATAAGTAAGGCATTATCTTGGTCACTGTGCACAAGCTGCTCTTGTCGAGCTTGTGAGCCCGCAGCTAACCAAACAAAAGGAACGGGTGCTTGACCAATATCTTTTTGTGCTAATAAAATTAACTGTTTAGTAAATGCTCGTGTTAGCGCACTAATATTTTTACCAACATAATCAGGACTACAGCCTAATGTCACTAACCGATACTGTAATTTGGGTAGAAGCAAGCTAATATCTATCAGCTCTTCAACACTCGTTGCTTTGTGGATAAGTGCCGACAAATTAATCGCATTATGTCCTTCATTCGCCATTAGGTCTGTCGCACTGACCATGCCAACCACTTTACCTTTTTCGGTGACAGGTAAATGATGTAAATGATTAAACGTCATGGTCATTAAGGCATCATGTGCATTACACGATAAATCGATACTGGTAATGTTTTGCGTCATTATGTCACTAACAGGTGAGCTCGTTGGTAAACCTTGTGCAACACAGCGCCGACGAATATCTTTATCGGTGATAATCCCAACCGGCTCATCGCTAAGTGTAACTACTAAGCATGAGTATTGTTGTTCTGTCATTAAAATCGCGGCTTGTTGAATTGTTTGCGTTTGTTCAATGAAGGCAACGGGGCTGTTATAAAAATTACTGACAGAGGTATTGATTAAGGTTGAAGAAATAATCGCACTTTCATTTAAATTACTGATATTTTGCTTCAACCGTTGTACATGGTCCTGGTTAAAGTAACTATCTACTTCAGGATATTTAGCACATAAAGTAGTAACCGATTGACAAGGAACATGGTAAACCAAGGTATCTTCGTCAACCTCAATGATTTTTTCATCTGTTTGGCTTTCATCTTCCTGATAACTATTTAAGCAAAACTCCTTGCACAACTCTCTACATAAATCTCCTTCACTATATCGCGCGATTAATTCTTTATCTGCCGACTTATAGCTCAAAACGCCTCTGCGAATAAAGTACAGACTAGCATTGCTAACTTCAGCCGGAGGAAAGGCATCACCCTGCCTTAAATAACTAATACTTAGCTCACTAACAAAGTCGATCAAATCCGCTTCACATAAACAGTTAAAGGGCGGTATCTTTTCGACAAACTCTTTAATTTCAGCCAGTTCATTGTTCATGTGCGTACCTTTTATATGCTCTATGTAATGGTTAATGTAAAGTGGCAGTTAGGTATAGTCAACACAACAAACGCCTATGTAGACTAAAGTTTAAGATGGTTTAATTTCAATGAGGGAAAGTGAAAAGCTGGAAAGGAAAAAGGTTTGAAAGCTAAAAGGCTTGAGTACTTGAAGGCTTGAATGTGGAGCTTTTGCACTTGTAGAAGTGAACTTGTTCGAGAATTCTCTTTCTTGTTGTAGGTGAGCGGCTACCCTTGCAAGTGCAGTTCAATAAACAAGCCTGTTTTACCACAGAAATCACCGAGGCGATTCGCTACACAGAGGAAGACAAAAAGATCGCGGCTAAAGCACGCTCCTACAAAAGACATTAACACCGGTGCTTGTTAAACCTTTAGGATTCGCCTTTAGCCACGAAGGTCTTGTTTGTTTTAGTACATAAACCCGTTTTACCACAGAGCTCACTGAGGCGCTGCGCTACACAGAGCGACCTGGTCAAGTCCTTGTTAATTTCCTTTACCTATCCAAACGGCTATGCGTTTGTTGAACTTTGGGGGTCGCGGTGGCGACAGCACCCAAAGGGAGACTGCCTCCGGCCTCCCTTTGG
>JBMYWR010000261.1:0-3524 GCA_049607625.1 Colwellia sp. | reverse complement strand
TAAGCTAACCCACGATAGGAGGCTAGCACCTCGTGGGGAGTCATTATGTCTATACCTAAATATTTAATTGTGGCTTCTAAATTCAAAATAGACTAATATTAGTACTTAATTAAGTACTAATATTAGGTGTTATTATGAGACAGGTTCTTGCGGATTGTTCAGCTAGCATATCGGAACTAAAGAAAAGCCCTACTGCACTTTTAAATGAGTCTGCGGGAGCTCCCATTGCTATTTTAAACCATAATAAGCCTGCGGCTTATTTGGTTCCTGCAGATACATACGAATGGATGATAGATCTTTTAGATGAACAAGAGTTGGCAAAAGTAGTTCGATTGAGAATGAAAGATAAATCACAAGCAGTGGAAGTATCTTTGGATGATCTATAGATTAAAATTTCTTCCAGCGGCTTTAAAAGAGTGGAAGAAGCTTGCTCCACCTATTAAAGCTCAGTTTAAAAAGAAACTAGAAGAAAGGCTATCTAATCCTCGTGTGCCAGCAGCAAAGTTAAGAGGCTTTGATTCTGTTTATAAAATTAAACTTCGAACTGCGGGATATCGACTTGCTTATGAAGTTATTGATGATGAAGTTGTAATATTTGTTTTAGCTATCGGAAAAAGAAATAAAAATGACGTTTACGATAAACTGAAAGGTCGTGTTTAGGTATAACAAGGCGCTCAAGCAGGACGCAAAACACTTGGCTTTCGTTCGTGCCTCACTAATTTTAGTCAAGTATTTATACGCCTCTTAGCTTGGCGTTAGGCATACATGATAAAGACTGCACTCAACGTTACCATTTCACTTTACTTTCTTGTGTGGCTTTTCATATTTTCCACAGGAGGTGGAACGTATTCTGATTCTAATAAGGAAAGTATCGAGCAGTCTATTCGCTACTATCATAGTATTCGTGACGATTTAAACTTAATGGTAAATTACGTAAACGAATTTAAAGCTGATAAAACTGTATTTCCTAGCGAATCAGAGCTAATTGGTTGGATAGAAGTAAACCAACAAATTGAAAAATATGTGAAAAATTTTCACATAGAATTCTTTCAGGGTGATTACCCATCTCATGTAATAGATGAGTTTGGCTCCCCAGATGAAAATTCATTTGTTATTTCGCTGTGGACTGGAGAACAGCATTTATATTATGCATCATGGCTAAAATTAAACAGCGCAGATGTATCAGTGGAAGAATTTGGTATTTCTCGCTCAAATTCAGGTATACACGTTTTACTTTCTTTGTTGTTGCTTCTTGTACTTAATCTATATAAACGCAACACCGAGAAAAGTATGCCTAACAAGTCGTTAAAGCAGGACAAATAACAGTTGGCTTTTGCTCCTTCGTCGCTTATTTTAGCCAACAATTATTTGCCTCTTAACGAGGCGTTATATTTACAGGGAAGTGTATGTACCATTTCAAATTATACGATGATGAAAGGCTAGTTTCTTTAAACAGAAAAGAAAAACATCGTATTGTTAATAAAGCTATCAAGACTTACCGTAATGAAAATCCAGTCAACTGGATAAAACGTTTAAGTTTATTTGCTTTAGTTTCGTTTTTACTAGCATTAATCATATATGTTTTCAATGGCTATAGCTTTGTAACTGGTTGGCTTGCAATATCTTCATTTATTCTTGCGGTAAAGCTAGCTAGAGATGAAACACCCAATATATTACCTTACTTAGACAAAGAGTTGAGTTAAGGTAAATATAACAAGCATTTAAAGCGGGACTGCTAACAGTTGGCTCGGTTTCGCTCCGCTACACATTATAGCCAACTATTATCAGCCCCTTAAATGGGCGTTATAACTCAAGGAAGATTTATTAGTATGAATCAAACTAATCAGAATAAATTTCGTTTTATTTTACTTAGAGGTTTTTTAGGCTGGGGGATACCTACCGCAATTCTCTCTCAATTAATTAAGCATTTCACTGGTGGGGAGGATTTCTTTGATGGAATTGTTTTATCTTTAATAATCTTTCCTATTACAGGAATATTTTTTGGATACTATCTATGGAAGATAGAGCATAAAAAGTAACTTAAATACTAGGTTTGTGATGTTTGAGTTATAACAAGCCCATCAAGTAGGACAAAAAACAGTTGGTTGTTTTTCGTTCCTCAAACATTATAACCAACAATTTTTTGCCCCTTATGGGGGCGTTATGTGCTACTATTTTTTTACTGAAACTCGGAGGTTTACTAATGCGCATTAAAAATTACAAACTGAATATTAGAGCTATTAAGCATGCATCATTTGTTTTACTAAGTTGTTTAATGCTTACAGGTTGTCCACTTGAGGGGGATGATGGTAAACCCGGAGTTGATGGTACTAATGGTACTAATGGTGCAGATGGTGCAGATGGTGCAGATGGTATCGATTGCTGGGATGTTAATTCAAACGGAATAAATGACCCAGAAGAGGATGTTAACGGCGATGGAGAGTGGGGAGCAGAGGACTGCTTAACTCCTAGTATTACTCCTACGGCACAAAACCCTGATGTTACATTAAATCATCAGCATTTTTGTGAAGCATTCGCGGAGTTAGGAAAATACCCAGAAGGCTGTCCATCGGATAATCATGCAAACGTAAAACCTGTTGGAACACTTACGGAAATTAATGCTATGTGGGACGACGGGACTGGTCAAGCGGCAACTAGCTGCTACCCTAACATCGGAGATTTAAGCCTCAAAACAATAAATGGTGGTGTTTATTGGCATTTAGAGGGGGGCTTTATAGCAAATTCGACAATTATATCTCTAGAAGATGAGCTAGGTTCAGGTGGTAATAGTTGTTTTGACCTTTGCGAAGACGACCCTAACTGCGTCGCATCACTCGCCAAATCAAAGGATGTAGCTAAATCTATAAGCTACGAATGTAACATTTTTTATCACTCCGATACCGTTCAGCCATGGGAAGGGCTCTGTGGTACTAACCTTCCTGATTGTGGCGCAGCTTCAGGTGCATTGAGTTTGGATCAAAGGTGGAGTGCTATTTGCCCTTAGCACATAACAAGACATTCAAACGGACAATAAAACAGTTCGACTTTTTTGCAAAAAACTAAAAGCGCAAAAAAGTCGCCCAATTTTATTGCCGCTTAATGTGGCGTTATATGCCATATTCATGGTCTGGCTATTAAATATCTATCAAAGGATGAAGATATGAGTTTTGAATATAAATCGGTTAATTTTAAGTTCAAAAATCGTTGGACTAACTCAGATGTAAATACGAAAGAGTTGGATGAAGAAATAAACATTCAGTCTTCAGACGGATGGGAGTTTGTTAACGTTAGTATAACTACACTGCTTGGTTATCCTCAGTCGGCTTTATGCGTATATAAGAAAGGAGAGTAGTTCAGTTTTTAATGCAAAAGTATAAACCTTACTTGAAGGTTAGCTGGCATATAACAAGAATTTAAAGCGGGACTGCTAACAGTTTGCTCGGTTTCGCTTCGCTACACAATTTTAGCAAACTATTATCAGCCCCTTAAATGGGCGTTGGTATGACTCCCCACGTCAAGTAAAA
>JBMYWR010000260.1:0-3529 GCA_049607625.1 Colwellia sp. | reverse complement strand
AAATATAATAACTCGCTGTATTAGGTTTAGAAGTGTTGGTCTTATTTGTCAAATAGCCGATTAACAATTAACGATAAGTGCATTAAAGCTAGCTAATTGATAAGTTGATCGCTTGTAATACTGCATGCGGATTTTCTGCCTTCGTAATAGGACGGCCAATAACCAAGTAATCAACACCTACATTTAACGCTTGTTCAGGCGTCATAATTCGCTTTTGATCATCAGCATTTGAACCAGCTGGACGTATACCTGGTGTGATAAGCTTAAAATCTTGACCTAGTAATTGCTTTAAAGATTCAGCTTCCATCGCAGAACAAACTACACCATCTAAACCAGCATTTTTCGTTAACGTCGCTAAATGCTGTACTTGCTCTGCTGGTGTTCGTGTAATACCTATACCTGCAAGGTCTTCCTCACTCATACTGGTTAACACCGTAACAGCAATCAGTAGAGGGGCTTTATCGCCGAAGGGTAATAATGCTTCTTTAGCTTTTTGCATCATTTTAATACCACCTGAGGCATGAACATTAACCATCCAAACACCTAAGTCTGCAGCCGCAGCAACGGCTTTAGCCACGGTATTAGGAATATCGTGAAACTTTAAATCAAGAAAAACGTCGAAGCCTCGGTTAACAAGTTCTTTAACAAATTCAGGCCCAAAGTGAGTAAACATTTCTTTGCCAACTTTCAATCGACAATCACTAGGTTGTATCTTATCTACAAAAGACAATGCCTCATCTTTATTATCAAAATCTAAGGCTACGACAACTTTTGCATCTATCATGCTATTTTCCTCAATAGGTAACTATTTTTACGATTATTTTTACGATAACGTTCACGCCTTGGCATTAGTACTGATCAACTAATGATTATCTAAGGCAATTTTTATAAAGTATGGGATTATTCACCATCTAAACCACGGACAGGTTTTAGTTGCTCCCAATCATGACATGATGGGCATGACCAATAATGTGTACTGGAATTAAAACCGCAAGTTCTGCAACTATAACGATGTTTAACATTTAAATAAGCGGATACCAACTCACGAATAACCTCAAGATTTTCTGAGGTGTTGACAGATTCATTACCTGTCATTTGCATTTTGACAAAATGCTTAAAGCCACGAATAGTTGGGCGCCGCTTTAATGCCGATAAAGTAAATTTTTTCGCCGAATTAACGCCTTTAACTTGTTCTATATGGGTTAAATACTTTATGAGCGCCGATGTACTGCCCGTTTCCTCATACACTTTTTTAATAAATTGATAAAAATCGTTTTCTGCATCCAATGCTTGATAACAAAGGTACATTTTTTCAATTACATCAGGAAAAAACTCTTTATCTTGTTCATAGATAGCTTTATAACATTGGCAAGCTTCATTGTATTGTTGATGGTTTTCATAAATTTGTGCCATCAACCAATTGGCTCTAGAAGAGTTAGGATCATGGCTTAATGCATTATCTAGCAGTTCGATAACTTCGATAAACTCATCTTTTTCTAAGGCTAAAGTCGCTAATTCACAATAGAAATTAGCCAAAGCGTGTAATAGTTTGCTATCTCGAGTTTTCGCAATCGCTTTTTTAAGAGCAATGCCCTGTTGCCAATCTTTAGTCGATTGATAAATTTGCATTAAAGCGGTGAGAGATTTTAACCCGTAAGTTTTCGATTTTAATAACTTATGAAACATAGACTCAGCGCGGTCATACAGTCCTGCACTGAGAAAATCTTTCGCCAGTTCAAATACTGCTTGCTGTTTAGCACTATTCGGTAAATGTTTTTGTCGTACTAAATGTTCATGTACTTTTAATGCCCGATCTAGCTCGCCGCGACGTCTGAATAAATTGGCCATAGCAAAGTGCGCCTCAACAGTATCATCTTCAACTTTTAAAGCTTCAAGTAGGTAATCAATGGCTTTATCTTGTTGATTTGAAAATAAGTAATTTAACCCTGTTGAGTACTTTATAGAAAGTTCTTGTTGAGCACTATGATCGTTTTGCTTCACACTATTGCGCCCCATAAACCAGCCATATCCCATGGCAACGGGTAACAATAAAAATAATAATCCGAGCATACTAAGACTTTTTCCCTGCAGGCAGCGCTACATTTTTCGTTGGTTTTATCATTCGCAATAACTTCCAAAATAATGCAAATAATAATCCTAATACAAAGCCTATGGTCGTAAATAAACTTACCGCAGCAGCAACTGACAGGTTCGTCTTAGCAATTAAATAATTTAAGGTCAGCACTTGGTCATTCTGACTGCCAAAAATAAAGGCAACGGCTAACAAAAGAAGGAAAAGGATAACGGTAATATATAAGCGCATGATAGTTCGTCCAAAACAACATAAAAAAAAGGCATGCTGATAGCATGCCGTTTATTCATCAATTCTGCAATTACGCGATTGAAAGATTTACTCTTTCACGTAATTCTTTACCAGGTTTAAAATGTGGAACATATTTACCGTCAAGCTCGACAGACTCGCCAGTTTTTGGGTTCCGTCCCACGCGAGGAGCACGATAATGCAACGAAAAGCTGCCAAAACCTCTAATTTCGATACGTTCACCTTTTGATAAAGTGTGCGCCATCATTTCAAGAATTTCTTTAATAGCTTGTTCTACATCTTTCGCAGCTAAATGATTTAATTTATCTGCTAATCTTTCAATGAGTTCTGATTTGGTCATTTGACCTCCAGTGTTCACTATAGCTTCGCGCCATCGGATTTAAACAATAAGAAGAACTGCATAATGCAGCTCTTCTTCGCTTGGTATTGCTAGGAATTAAAGTTTAGCGTTTTTAAACGCTTCAGCCATTGCACTTAGACCAGAAGTGTCTTCTGGAGCTTGGTTCAATGTATCCATAGCTTCACGCTCGTCTGCTTGATCTTTAGCTTTGATTGATAAGCTAATAGTGCGGTTCTTACGATCAACACCAACAAACTTAGTTTCAACGCTATCATCTACAGATAATTCAGTTGTCGCATCTTCGATACGTTCACGTGAAATATCAGCAACACGAAGGTAACCTTCAACGCCTTCAGCTAATTCTATTTTAGCGCCTTTAGCGTCTACTTCAATAACCTTACCTGTAACAATAGCACCTTTTTTGTTATCTGCAAGGTATTGATTAAACGGATCATCTTCAGTTTGTTTAACACCTAAAGAGATACGCTCACGCTCTGGGTCAACTTGTAATACAACAGCTGAGATTTCGTCACCTTTCTTGTATTCACGAACAGCTTCTTCACCGCCAGCCCAAGAAATGTCAGATAAGTGAACAAGACCATCGATGCCACCGTCAAGACCGATGAAGATACCGAAGTCAGTGATTGACTTGATCTTACCAGTAACTTTGTCACCTTTGTTGAAGTTCTTAGCAAACTCTTCCCATGGGTTAGGGATACATTGCTTAAGACCAAGAGAAATACGACGACGCTCTTCGTCAATCTCAAGAACCATAACTTCAACAGTGTCACCCAAGTTAACAACTTTAGATGGGTGGATGTTTTTGTTAGTCCAATCCATTTCAGAAA
>JBMYWR010000259.1:0-3544 GCA_049607625.1 Colwellia sp. | reverse complement strand
TTGAACGTAAACACTTAGGTGAGCGCGTAATGTATAACGAAGCAACCGATACACTAGTGATCAAAGGTATTCCACCTAATCTTAAAGACCAGCTTCAGCGCTTTATGGAGCAGGACGAAAGTTAATCTGGTTTAAGCTTCAAGTTTTAAGCGATAAGACGATAGATAACCGTTTTTAGCCCAGCACTTGCTGGGCTTTTTAGTTTTGGGTACTTTAAAACACTATCTACTACAAGGAAGAAACATTGCATCACTATAGTTTTGTAGCGGTAAATAGTTTAGATACTAATATGTTAAATAACTTAGAGTCTCGGTTTGAGTTGCAAGAATCTGTATGCCTGAATAATTTAGAAGAGCTCAAATTATTGCTTGCAATGCACGGGCTGAGTTTAAGCAAAATAATTAACCTTGATTTAATAGATATAGAACATTGTTGGTTTGTAGAAGGGGCCTCAAAAAAATTGCTTATTCTGACTTTGATGACTTTTACCAGCATTGGTTAGGTGTATCTCACAGAGAATCAACTATGGATGAATACGGTCAGTTAATTTATTTAAACTCTTTTATGAATCGCTTTAAAAAAGCAAAGTTTAAACTTATATGCCAAGAGATTAAGGATCAAAAGCCATCTTAATACCATGCTAGGTTGGCACGCTAAGAAGCTTGTAATGGCACATGATAAACTTTTGTTGGGTGATGCTCATTTGTTCTTAGAGAAGTATTTTGAATGGTTAAATAACAACAAAAATTAGCTCGTATATTAATGACAAAGAAACTTATATTATTCATATCACTGTTTGTTCTTGGTTGTTCACCGCTTTGGGAAGAACCTCCATATCAAGTCTATTTTAGTGATAACTCAAAAAAGTTAGGCTACTCGCTTGGTGAAGGTGCATTCATTGGACGTATAGATGAACCTAAATTGATTGCGTCTAACGATAAATACATTTCGGTTTTGGCTTGCCCTGAAAATATTTGTTCTTACTTTTATATTGATAAAGTGAACGATCATAAATATGCAGAACATAATGAGTTCGTTTTTGGGCCTTACACTAGAAATGAATTTACAGCTTTAGAATTTCAACTCGCTTTACCTAAGCTTAAGTAAAAATTTACTTCTAATATTTACTTTGCTTTTGTTCATCGGACAGTTCATGTTCTGACGGCGGCGGTGATTGCGGTGGCGGAGATTAGATAAAGTAGTTCCATTTGCCATCATTGATTTAGTAAAACATCTACAGATGGTTTTTAGCATGATTAATATAAAAATTCGAATAGTGGAAGGCGTAAAAGTGCTTTTCTTTTCTTTCAGTATCGCTTAGTTTTAATACACTCAAGGTACAAACTTCCCCGATGGCTAAGGAGAGTCATAAATGAAACTTGCTCAATTGAATATCGCTCTTGCTAAATATCCATTAGATGCGCCAGAAATAAAAGATTTTGTTGATAATCTTGATTTAATAAATGGCGTTGCTGAAAACAGTGTAGGTTTTGTATGGCGATTAAAAGACGAATCAGGCGATGCCACCAATATTAAATTGTTTGATGATCCGAATATGATAATCAATATGTCGGTGTGGGAAAGCGTTGAAGATCTTAAAAATTTTATGTTTCGCACACATCACAGAGATTTTATGCGCAGAAAAGGTGAATGGTTTCACCGCTTAACTGAAGATAGCTATGTTTTATGGTGGATTGAAGATAACCATATTCCAACCCCTCAAGAGGCATTAGAGAGATTGCAGTATCTGCGAGAAAACGGCGACACACCACATGCTTTCACATTTAAAAGCAATTTTACAGCTGAAGAATTTAAAAAATAAATAACAATTAACTGCGATAAAAATAAGGAAAAACTATGCATGTTGTATTAGGTGTTTTAGGTATTGTAGTGACCATTTTGGTGTTACTGAATCGACTTCAAGAAGGGGGGATAGATATTGGTTGGTTGAATCCTTTTAGCTGGCACCGACGTCGTAAGTTCAGAAAACACCATGATTTAAATCCCGCATTTAAGTTAGATTCACCGATGGATGTGGCTGCGTTATATATGGTTGCAGTGGCCAAAATAGATGGAGAAATGAGTAAAGAACAAAAAGAAAAAATTCTAGCTCTTTTTAACAGTGAATTTCATTTAAGTATGAAAGAAGCTACAGATTTATTACGCTCAAGTGTGCATTTATTAGGGCATACTAGTGACGTTTACAATAAACCTCACAAAGTAATTGAGCGATGCTTAGATAAAGTAACAAAAGAGCAAGCAGCTTCAATTTGTTATCTCGTCGATGAGGTAGCGAATGTTGAAGGTGAACCGACGGCTCAGCAAAGAAAACTTGTCACAGAGATAAAAAATGCATGCCCTCGGGAGGCTGCTGGCAAGTGGTAATTCATCCATAAACCCAACCAGCTGAAAATTAAAATGACAATTATAACCCCTTAACTGATTTTGAAACGTTCTAGTGAATATCGTGAAGATGTAACAACAAATCTAATTTTTAAAGATGTTTATAAGAGAGTTTTTATGAAAAAAAAGTTATCAGTGGCTTTATTGGTTTTATCATCTTTTGCTAACTCAACAACGTGGGGAGAGTTAGAAGTAGATGACCCAATCGTTAAGGGTGCAAAATGTGCGGTTGCTGAGCCTGCAAGCTATGGTGGTTATATTTACAGTTGGCCATCAAAATATGATCAGGTGTTTTGGCCGCATACGGATAGAAATGGCATTTGGTTTTGCGAGACATCGGGTTTTATAGCTTTAATTGGTGATTTTGACGAACTTAAACCTGCAGAAATTGAGAGAATAACGGAATTTCTTGCGTCTCAACACATTTCGAAGCCAACTCTCGAGCAAAAGTTAGCTTTGCTCGAGCAAACTTACGCACTTCGCGAAAAAGATGAATTTTTTAAAAATAAGTTGCTAAGAATCCTTGCTCGTTGGCAGCAGTCTTTAGGTAACCTTAATAAGGCAAATAGCTATCGAGCTAGAGCATTTAAAGATATTCAACATGCCCTTAATGGAGATTTAAATGGATATAAACGACTTGAATATCTTTATTTGGCGACTAACTACTCAAAGCAGTTTGCAGAGCAAAATAAAAATGTAGGTTACTTAGACGATTTGGAAACAGCATTGAAATCGGTGACTGATCCTGAGTTAAAAGGTTATGCTGAGTACTTGTCGGAATTGATAAAAGACAGCCTTTATATTAGAGAAGGCGGGAAACTCGACCCTGAAATACCAAGCAGCAATAATTAGAAGAAACATCAAGGATGAGGTAACAGATGAGGGATACGGCCATGATAAAACGCAACAAAGCTAATACTGGGCTATTTTTTGTATCGGTGCTGCTATTGGGTTTTCAATCTTCATTG
This sequence comes from Colwellia sp., assembly GCA_049607625.1. Taxonomy (GTDB): domain Bacteria; phylum Pseudomonadota; class Gammaproteobacteria; order Enterobacterales; family Alteromonadaceae; genus Colwellia. The sequence goes on along the minus strand of JBMYWR010000259.1, from coordinate 173 downwards.
CATACCAGCAACTGCTTATAGGTCTTTTATTTGCTGTAATAAGCGTTAGTGTTGCAATCTTAGTTGTTTCAAATAAATGGTCTAAGTAATAATTCACTTTGTTATTGCTTTTACTAGGTGATGAAAAATGAATTTATCTTTCACTACAAAAAGATTAAATGTGATTGAAATAG
>JBMYWR010000258.1:0-3563 GCA_049607625.1 Colwellia sp. | reverse complement strand
AAGAGTATGAAGTGGCAGCTAAAGGTAGAGTGCGTGTTGAGTTTGTTGATCCACAACAGCACCCCGAGTTGGAAGAAGAAGCGAACACCCAATTTGGCATCAAGCCAATGCCGTTCCAAGTTGCAGATCGTTATCAAGCTTCCATTGTTAGCTCATACTTTAATGTATTAGTGCAATATGGTGATGAACACAAAGTACTTGGTTTTAGAGACCTTATTGAAGTGAATGCACGTGCCGAGTCTGACGTTGAGGTATTGCTTCGTAATCCTGAACATGACGTAACACGTGCGATTAAAACTGTGTTACAAGATTACCAAAGTGCAGGAAACCTTTTTGATACGGTAAAACAAAACCTTACTTTTACAGGTTATATTTCAGCAAACGACAAACTGCCAGAGCAATTAGCACAATTCAAAACCTCTATTACCAAGCAATTAGAAAGTGTTAGTCAAAAATCTGCTAATAAATTTAAGGTAGAGTTTATTGAACCAGAAGCAGGTAGAGGTGAAATTGCTCAAAAAATTGCCGATGAATATGGCTTTCAGCCTATGGCAACTAGCCTTTTTTCAGATAACGCATTCTATTTTTATCTAACGTTATCTGGTGGCGAACAAATCGTTCAAATTCCGCTTGGTGACTTTAGTGAATCAAATTTTGAGCGCAACTTGGATGCTGCAATCAAACGTTTTGCTTCTGGCTTTACTAAAAATATCGCCTTAGTCACACCACAAGCTGCACCATATGGTGGATACGGTATGCCGCAAGCAAGTTTTAACCAATTAGAAAAAATGCTGGGCGCTGAGTTAAATGTGCTCAATGAAGATTTATCTGATGGCTCTGTATCAGGTGAGGCAGACATTCTGATGTTGGTATCACCAAAATCATTAGATGAAAAGCAGTTGTTTGCTGTAGATCAGTTCTTAATGAAGGGCGGCACGGTTATCGCGGCTACATCACCTTACAGCGTTAATTTAACGGGTAGAAGTCTATCAATGTCACCAGTTAGCAGTGGTCTTGAAGATTGGTTAGCACATCATGGGTTGACCGTTGACAATGCACTTGTAATGGATGCAAGCAATGCGGCTTTCCCCGTACCTGTTACACGAAATGTAGGCGGCTTCCAATTACAAGAAATGCGTATGTTGGATTATCCCTACTTTGCTGATGTACGCAAAGGTTTGAATCAAGATAACCTTATCACATCAGAACTACCTCAACTGACGATGGCATGGACATCACCTATTACGCTTGATGAAACCAAAGGAGGTATTAATTTTACGCCCTTAATTACTAGCTCTGATCAAGCATGGACTTCATCATCACTAGATATTATGCCTAAAGTAAACCAATTAGGAGAAACAAGTTATACGGCTGAAGGAGAAACAAAAGAGCACCTAATGGGGGTTATCGCACAAGGAAGGTTTTCTTCCTACTTTGCCGGCAAAGACTCACCTTTGCTTGTTGATGAGGGGGCAAAATCAGCGCTAAGTGAAGAAGCATCAGATGATGCTAATGCACAAGTGAAAAGCGAAGATACTCTAACTGAACACACGGCACAATTGGATGTCAGCAGTGTGATTAAACATGCACCAGATAGTGCCCGTATTATTCTATTTAGCTCAAATGATTTTGTTCAAGATCAAGTATTACAGTTTACTGGTGGAGTATCTCAAACAGGTTACTTAAATAGCCTACAGCTTTTAGTGAATTCAATCGATTGGTCACTAGAGGACAGAGCATTAATGAGTATCCGTTCACGAGGCAACTTCAATCGCACACTGCCACCAATGGAACATAGCGAGCAGCTATTTTGGGAATATGGTAATTACGTCCTAGCTTTTACCCTACTGTCAGGTATTGCTTTGTGGGATCGTCAAAGAAGAAGGCGAAAACAACGTCAATATTTAACTTGGTTAACACAATAGTAATGTAATAGGAGATAGAGCATGAACAAAAAAATACTCGTTTTAACCGCATTTCTCACATTGCAACTCGCTTTAGCAGGAGTATTGATTTTCAATGATTCCAATGCCATGAGCAGTGTGAAGTCAAGATTATTGGTTGAAGTAGATTCAAATAAACTTAACAAAATAAATATAACGGAGGGAGATGAAACGCTATCGCTTGTCAAAGAAAACGAGCGTTGGCAACTCGAAAACTACCCAGAAATTACACTCGTTAATAGCAAGGTGGATGCGATAGCCAACCAGTTAGTAAATACGCAAGTATCTTGGCCTGTAACTAGTACAGAAAATAGCCATAAACGCTTTAAGGTCAGTGTCAACGACTTTGAAAAGCAAGTGGAATTTACTGACAGCGATGGACACAAACAAACCTTATTTCTTGGCAAGTCACCAAGCTTTAAGCAACTTTATGCTAGAAACTTAGCTGACAATGACGTTTATTCGATCGAATACAGTGCATATCAAGTCGATATCGATCCCGATAGTTGGCTCGATAAGTCAATGTTATCTATTGATAGTATTAAAGAGATAAACCACTCAGTTGTTAATCTCACCAAGAGAGAAGAAAGTTGGCAATTAGCACCTTCTTCAGCTCTAGATAATCAACAAGCACTTGATGAATCTTCTGTAGAGGATTTCGTCAATCAGTTAACCAACTTGTCTGTATCTGGTATCGCTAAAAAGACGCCTACTGCAACGAATACTTTGACCGTAAAAAATGAACAAAATACACAATACGTATTTTCATTTGCGACTGTCGAAGAAAGCTATTTTGTGAAAAGAGATGATGTCAATCAATGGTTCACATTGGCAAAGCCTAAATATGAAGCTTTAGCGAATTTATCATTAGACAAGTTTGTTTCAGAAGAAGCACAACAAGAGGAGGAAGAGTCTGGCGCTACATCAGAATAAGTAACTATCTAATTAGATTGTATTTAAAACGCATGGGGAAGTACGCTTCCCCATTACCTATGATTGAAATTCAATTCGTTGCTTAAACAGTTAATTTACACATAAGCACGATGCTTTGAACTTATTTTATATTGCTTATAGTGAGGATATATCATGACTTCAGTTTACAAACCGATAATTAAAGTATTACTTGTTTCACTGATAATTACTGCTTGTATGGGCCTATCTGTCTTCTCGACAGTTAAAGAGAGTCAAGCAAGTTCGAACTCTCTTGCACAAGCGAGCATGAAGAGCGACAGTAAAAGGCTATCTAACCAGCCTAAATCTCAGTATGAGAAAAAAATACATAGAGAGCTTAGTATGTTAATGCCGTGGAACAAACAGTTTAATCCTCGGTTTCTTAATTTTGTGTTAGCAAACAGTTCACAGAAGTAAGGAGGCAAGTATGACAACTCATCTAACACCTGTGCTAAAAAATACAGGCAGCTTTGAAGCTTATTTATCCTATGTAAATAGCCAGCCCGTAGTGGATGAGCAGCAAGAAACGTTGTTGTTTGAATACTATCAGCAACGAAATGATTTAGCAGCAGCACAAAAGCTCGTACTCTCGCATTTAAGGTTCGTAGCCTATATTGCTAGAAGCTATAAAGGCTACGGTTTACCTTTAGATGACTTAGTGCAAGAAGG
>JBMYWR010000257.1:0-3647 GCA_049607625.1 Colwellia sp. | reverse complement strand
TATTTACCCTCGACAAAGCAGATCAAGAATCACAAACTTGGCATATGGCAACAGGTCGATTATTACTTAATAATCAGTTTCACCAACTGTATGTTTTTAAACAACTGACCCGTGAACTAAGCCGCCAAGAAGTAGAGGTTTGGAAAAAAGTTATTCGTATTATTAGCCATGAGCTTAACAACTCCCTTGGACCAATGTCGTCTATGCTTCATAGCGCGCAACTTTTAACAAAAGAAGTTGACGAGCCACGCTTAAAACGGGTATTTACCACCATTGGAGAGCGCATAAAACACCTTAATGAGTTTGTGCAAGGCTATGGTAAATTTGCCAAGTTACCCACCCCTCAACTATCAACGATTAACTGGCCGACGCTGATTGAGCAATTAAAAAGTCAGTGGCAGGTCGAGGTCTCACTTGATGAGCGAGTGACAACTGATGCTGATCACACTCAGCTCGAACAATTACTTATAAACTTATTAAAAAATGCCTATGAGTCAGGGTCAAACCCCGAAGATGTCAGCTTAACAGTGCAACAAGAAGCAAGTGGCACACACATCATGGTGAGTGATAAAGGCAAAGGTATGAGTGAAGCTGTAATGGCGAACGCACTTATTCCCTTTTACTCAACCAAAGCAACAGGTAGTGGCTTAGGGTTAGCACTTTGCAGGGAAATAGTTGAAGCACACCACGGGCAAATCAGCTTACATAACCGCGAGCAAGGTGGATTAAGCGTCCATGTTATGCTGCCCTAATAGCCTTTAACACATTCGATATGGATCATGATTAACAAAGAAACCCGTAACATAATATGAGCTTTTGCAATGCTAAGCCGTATCATACTGATTAAATTACCACTTATTTAAACCTCTATGCTAGTAAAGCCTTTTCGTTGAAACCTTGCTCATGTAACTTGGCAACGAGTTGTTCAAGCACCTCATCTTTTTGAGGGGCTACAGGCTGAGTTAGTAGTAAAGAAGTAACATTGCCAAAACCTGGGTGATCAAAATCAGGGTTTTCAAGGCCATGTTGTGCTCTTAGCGTTAGCAGCATAAGTGCAGCATAAGGTGTAAATTGCCAGTTCATATTATCGAACTCAAAAAACATCTTACTCGGTGGTGATGCAACCTGAGCGACTTGATCATCACATAACTGATTTAGATAAGCGGTAACTTTTGTTAAGTCTGTACTATCCCAGTTATCTAAAATAGCTTGATAAGCAAAGTCATCTACAATCGGCTTTAGGGTATTATCACCTTTCGCCCTATCAAACAACAAGATGATAAAATCACCAATATGACTTTTTGAGCGGTTTATCCAGTTTTTCATATAACCGTTTTCGAATAATCTATAAAATTGCCGAGCATAATCATACTGATGTAATAAAACAGCTGTAGCTAATTGAAATACACTGCCAGGTGAAATAACTCCTTCGTTTTCAACTCCAAAACGAATAAAACAGCGTTTTTGCTTTATATGCGCAATTGCTAATTCATAGTATCCATAATTTAAATAATAACTTAAGTGCTCTGCATCAATCACGCTGTCCTTAACTAAACTAGCCTGTGCAATATTTTCGTAAATTTTACATTGGCCTGACAGTTCAATATTAAGCTTTTCCCAAGGAGCAAAAGGTAATCGCTCATTAGAAAACTCTTCTCCCTGGGTTTTACCATGCTCAATATAGTGAGTAATTCTAACAATATTATCCTCAAAAATATTTTTATACTTTTCCGGGCCTTTGATTGCACGCTTACGCTTTCGTAAAAATTTTTCTAAGTTTTTATTCATTATTTACATGTACCTGCTTTTTTGAGGAGTAATAATAAACTTTATTTTTTTCATACAACTAGCATTTTTTAATTATGATAAAATCTCACATTATACTTAGAATTTTTAAGATTTTATGGATATCAATAGTTTAAGAGAAGCACAGCTGTCGCTCTCTAAAAAAGTAAGAGCATCCGATGAAAAGCAGTGTGTTAAGACAATTGCTGGTGTCGATGTTGCTTATAACGAACAATCATCTGAAGTTGTTGGCGCAATTGCGGTACTGAATGCTGATACATTAAAAGTACTTGAAGTACAAACTAGTATTGAGCCCATCAGCTTTCCTTATATACCAGGGCTATTTTCATTTCGTGAAGTGCCACCGCTTTTAAATGCATATAACAAACTGGCCATAACACCTGATTTAATTGTTTGCGATGGCCATGGCCTTGCACATCCACGGCGTTTTGGTCTTGCTTGCCACTTGGGTGTCATATTAGATATCCCCACCATAGGTTGCGGAAAAACCAAGTTATTAGGCGAGTTTAATAAACTTGCAGAACACCGCGGCGCAACAGCAGATTTATTAGATGTCGACGAAGTTATTGGCAAAGTGTTACGCACACAAGATAACATTAAACCTGTTTATGTATCTATTGGCCATAAAGTATCTTTAGATACAGCAGTTGAGTGGGTACTCAAGCTAACGCCTAAATACCGACTTCCCGAGACAACACGTCAAGCTGATCAACTGGTAAATAAAACTTTAAAAGAACATAGAGAAAAGACTTATGAAAAAACATAAATCTTAACTCATTAATAAAGCTTAAGTTTGTATAATATTTTTACCTTCTTAAAATTATCATTTCGAAAAGAAATGACCTCATCTAGTGTTAAATTAACTAAATGGTGAAAGCTTAGTTCTTCTAGCTCCAGCCAAGCATGTTTTTTCAGCTCGTATAAAACACCCCAGCTAATATTTGAAACTAAAAGCGTATTAACTGGGAACTCTAACAGCGACGGCAATAATTCTGTAAATTTTACATCCGTTACGTCTTTTAAGCTAAGCTCTATAACATTATCAGAAAGCAATTTTTTTATATCGCTAAAACTCGTGATTTTTAGCGGTGAGTCATCAACCTTAGCATTCAAAGAAAAGATATCGTCAATACTCTTATAGATATATATACCACGAAGCTTATTCTCTTTATTAAATGATAACTTTAAACTTCTTTTATCCCCAGCTTGAACCTTCACTTTGTAATAAGACAACACTGAAGGCTCATTCCATATATATTCATACTGAATAGGACCAGCGCCATAAATTAATTCAGAGTAACAATCATGCTTTTGAAAATGTTGAGACAAACCATCTAATTCCCACCCTTCAATGATACAACGTACATCACACAACCAGTCATAAGCAATCTCATAAACAACACCATTAAAAGGCTTACCTTCATGAAAAAGCTGTAAGTTTCCATCCCATTTTTCATCAATGATACTATCTAATAACTCAAGCCCTTTAATATCGATATAAGGAAAATTGTAATCTCCTAATATTTCGCCTTTAAAAAATTGCTTTTTGCTAACAACAACCCCGCTTTCAGTGAAAATCGCAACCCCCGTAAAAGGCACCCCTTTGAAAAAGTAGGAACTTTCCTGTTTTACTAGCGCACCAGACACAACAAGTGGTGGAGCTTCACATTTCATTTAATAATCAACCCAGCAGAAAATTGAACATGCATTTTATTTTTAAGTTGTACTTAACTAAGAAAATAGGTATAAAAAAAGCCGCAATCAGCGGCTTCTTTCTACACTAAATATAATTATTCAGCGTCTTTTTCTTTGTACTTTGCTGCTGTTTCAGTGATTAGTGG
>JBMYWR010000256.1:0-3688 GCA_049607625.1 Colwellia sp. | reverse complement strand
CAGATTTAGGGAAAGGTGCGAGCCGCCGCCTACGTCACGCGAACAAAGTTCCAGCGATTTTATACGGTGAAGGCCAAGAGCCTGTTTCTTTAACGTTAGAGCACAAAAATGTTTTCCGTGCACAACAAGAAGAAGCTTTTTACTCTCACGTTTTAACAATCAACGTTGACGGTAAGCCTGTTGAGTGTCTTTTAAAAGATATGCAACGTCACCCGTTCAAGCAAGTTGTAATGCACTTAGATTTCTTACGTGTTGATGCAAAACATGCTGTACAAGTTAATGCGCCTATTCACTTCATCAACGAAGATGTTGCTGAAAAATCAGGTGGCACAATGGCTCACCACGTGAATGAAATTGCAGTAACATGTTTACCTGCTGACATTCCAGAGTTTATTGAAATTGATGTTGCTAACTTAGAAGTTGGTCAAACATTGCATTTATCAGACATTACTTTACCGAAAGGCGTAACTTCTGATGAGTTAGCAAAAGGCGAAAGCCATGACCAAGCTGTTGCTACATTGAATGCTCCTAAAGGTGCAAGCGATGACAGCGCAGATGAAGCAACTGAAGAAGCTTCAGCTGAGTAAATATTAATTTACTCCTGATGATAAAGCTTAAAGGGATATTGTTTTATACATGCCCTTTAAGCTTTTTAGATTTATAACAAGTAGTTTAATTATACTTGAAATTATCGACCTTAAGTTTGAACAACAAGAGTAAACTATTAGATGACGATTCAATTAGTAGTCGGCTTAGGAAATCCAGGCTTAGAATACAGTAAAACCCGTCATAATGCCGGTGATTGGTTCGTCCAAGAGCTTGCTTCACGTTACAACATTTCATTAAAGCCAGAAAAAAAATATTCAGGCCTCTATGGTAAAGGATTAATTGCCGGGCAATTAGTTCATCTTCTTATACCAACCACTTTTATGAATTGTAGTGGTAAAGCCGTAGCTCCGTTAGCCAACTTTTTTCGCATCCCCGTTGAAAATATTTTAGTCGCTCATGATGAACTCGACATGTTGCCAGGTGTTTGTAAGATCAAACAAGGTGGTGGGCACGGCGGTCACAATGGCTTGCGCGATATTATTGCGTGCATGGCAAATAACAAAGAATTTTATCGGTTACGCATTGGTATTGACCATCCAGGTCATCGCGATCGCGTCACTGGGCATGTGCTTGGTAAAGCACCGGCCAACGAACAAAACTTAATTGACCAAGCGATAGACGAAGCTGCGCGCTGTTTTGAAATTTGGTTAAAAGACGACATAAAGAAAGCTCAAAATCGTCTACATTCTTTTAAAGCGCAATAATTGCTATTGCGCCAACATTATAGGTAAACATCATGGGATTTAAATGTGGTATTGTTGGCTTGCCCAACGTCGGAAAATCAACACTTTTCAACGCGCTGACAAAAGCGGGCATTGAAGCTGCTAACTTCCCCTTTTGTACAATTGAACCTAACACAGGTGTTGTACCCGTTCCAGATCCACGCTTAGATGCGCTTGAGAAAATTGTTAACCCTGAACGCGTTTTAGCAACAACTATGGAGTTTGTTGATATTGCAGGGTTAGTTGCGGGCGCTTCTAAAGGTGAAGGTTTAGGTAATAAGTTTCTCGCCAACATCCGTGAAACCGACGCTATTGGCCATGTAGTACGCTGTTTTGATAATGAGAATATTATTCATGTATCTAACAAAGTAAGCCCTGCTGACGATATTGATGTTATCAATACTGAATTAGCCTTATCTGATATGGATACTGCAGAACGCGCTATTTTACGTTTAGCGAAAAAAGCTAAAGGTGGCGATAAAGACGCAAAATTTGAAATCCCAGTATTAGAAAAAATATTAAAACATGTTGAAGATGGTCACATGATCCGTTCTTTAACATTAACTAAAGAAGAAAAAGCAGCTGTTGCTTATTTAAACTTCTTAACCATTAAACCAACCATGTACATTGCCAATGTTAATGATGATGGTTTTGAAAATAACCCTTATCTTGATGCTGTGCAAAAAATTGCAGATGAAGAAGGTGCTATTGTAGTTGCAGTTTGTGCTGAAATAGAAAGCGAATTGTCTGAAATGGATGATGAAGACCGTGTTGAATTTATGGCAGATCTTGGTTTGGAAGAGCCGGGCTTAAATCGCGTTATCAATGCTGGTTATTCATTACTACACTTACAAACCTATTTTACCGCCGGTGTAAAAGAAGTTCGCGCATGGACAGTTAAGCAAAATGCCACCGCACCACAAGCTGCGGGTGTAATTCATACTGACTTTGAGAAGGGCTTTATCCGAGCTGAAGTCATCGCATATGAAGACTTTATCGAATTTAATGGTGAGTCTGGTGCTAAAGAAGCAGGTAAATGGCGTTTAGAAGGTAAAGAATACCGTGTCAAAGACGGTGACGTTGTTCATTTTAGATTTAACGTCTAAGTTTCCTTCATAAAAATAAACGAAAAGAGAGCTAAGGCTCTCTTTTTTATTAGCGCTTATTTCTCCCTTCCTTAAAGTTACTATACCAACCTACGAATTATATCGTAATAAAACTATTCTGAAATTACTAACTACATTAAAATACCGGCCAGTTTTATTCTGCCACGAGCAATCATTGAAGAACAAAACTGGCAAAGTTTAACTTTCAGGTTAGACTTTCTAAAACAACAATATAAATATTTTAGGAATACTATGAAAAAAACTATTTTAGCTTCGGTAGTACTTGCAACAGCAATGTTTTATACACCACAAAGTTCAGCCTTTGACGAAAGCATGTCATTGCGTATCTGCGAGTATGTCTCTATTAATGATAAAAAACGCCTACGTAATTATTTAAAGTCTAATAAAGTTAAGATTCGCTCTATCTTTGACAGCATTCAATGTAATGGTGTCAACTTACTCGAGTTTGCAGCAACATCAAACGCTCTTGATGTTGGAGAGTATTTAATAGGTAAACTTCCTGTTAAAACTGTAACAGAGAACTTAGCCTCTATTAAAGCAAGCTCTGCTCACTTAGCAAAAGTAGCAAACGAAAGAATTAAATAAACTTTTAGCAACAATCAAAAACAAGCTCATTAAGTGAAAAGCTTAATGAGCTTGTTATTTTGAGATATTTTTGTGCAGATATCCGGCAAATTGCACAGCGAATAAGCAAACAAACAAAAAGTCGTATTTTTTTGATAAAAACGGTTGACGTAGCTCAATCAGATTTGCATAATACGCGCCACTTGCTGAGAGGCGAGATGGAAAGGCTACATAGCTCAGCTGGTTAGAGCACATCACTCATAATGATGGGGTCCCAGGTTCAAATCCCGGTGTAGCCACCATTAACTCTTAGTGATAGAAATAATGCGGGGTTGGCGGAATTGGTAGACGCGCTGGATTTAGGTTCCAGTATCGCAAGATGTGAGAGTTCAAGTCTCTCACCCCGTACCATTTCAATGTAACGAATTATGAAAATAATGAGTTACGAAAGTAAGTACATTGCTGGGGTATAGCCAAGCGGTAAGGCAGCGGGTTTTGATCCCGTCATTCTGAGGTTCAAATCCTCATACCCCAGCCACTTTCTTTTACTCTCTGTATTATTCGAAAGTTCATCAATGTTACTCACTTAATCATAGAAGTATCCTGTTGGGGTATAGCCAAGCGGTAAGGCAGCGGGTTTTGATCCCGTCATTCCAAGGTTCAAAT
>JBMYWR010000255.1:0-3697 GCA_049607625.1 Colwellia sp. | reverse complement strand
CCGAGTTGTAGATCGCAACGTTTGATACGTCGATAGACGCTTCTTTCTCAACAATGCCGCCAGCTTGGTTCAATTGTGGAACCGGCTTTTGGTGTTTCTTGATCAAGTTTATGCCTTCGACAAAGATTCGACCAGATTCAGTAACAACTGAAAGCACTTTACCGCGCTTACCTTTGTCTTTACCTGCTAGTACGATTACTTCGTCACCACGACGGATTTTTGCTGCCATGATTGGCTCCTTACAGTACTTCTGGGGCTAGTGAAACGATTTTCATGAACTTGTCATTACGAAGTTCGCGAGTCACAGGGCCGAAAATACGTGTACCAATTGGCTGCAAGTTATCATTTAAGATAACAGCCGCGTTGCTGTCGAAACGGATCAGAGAACCATCTGGACGGCGAACACCTTTTCTGGTACGCACAACTACCGCGTTTTTAACATCACCTTTCTTCACTTTACCGCGAGGAATAGCTTCTTTTACAGAAACTTTAATGATGTCGCCAATCGCTGCGTAGCGACGGTGTGAACCACCAAGGACTTTTATACACTGCACTTTGCGAGCGCCGCTGTTATCAGCAACTTCCAGCTGAGTTTGCATTTGGATCATGTTAATGACCTCCGGTGTAGTAATTACAACGTGTCTTAAAATTGTTTAAAATCAAGACATTTCGATTAAATCCCACTCAAAAACAAACGAGTTGTCTCTTAAGGGCGGGCAATTGTACCAGCATTGAGCATGTAGCGATAGGTTATTTTTTAATTAATTTAAGGACTGAGGGGATTTTATTAACGTTGGTAAAGCTATGTGACTATTTTTTCAATGGTTATAAAATAAACAAGGCACTTAAAAAGTGCCTTGTTTATTTTACTAGTGGTTACTTAGCCAAATAGTCCCTTTAATTTGTCTTTTACTTTATCTTTGGCTTTCTCTTTCGCTTTTTCTTTTGCGTCATCTAGTTTCTTTTTTGCTTCATCTTTTAAGGCATTACTTACATCAAGTTTAATTCCCACATCGTGAAATGGTCCTTTTATGCGTAACGGTATTTTAAAGCCTGTACTGTCATCGCTAGTGCCTTGACCTTCTATTGAATCTACAATCCCTGTTACCAAACGGTAATCAACTTTAGTGAGAGGTAAATCCACATCTCCTTCACCGGAAATACGAATCAGAGGGCTAATTAGTGAAAGGTCAGTATTGCGTCCAACACCTTTAATAAAATTAAAGCTACCTGTAAGCGCAGAAAAATCTGTTTGTTCTGCCTCTTCAAAGCCAGTATCTAACCCTTCAGAAGCGGCGCCAAAATTACCAGATATAATCTCTTTACCTCTACGAACCATTTCAGCAATGTTCGCCCCTTTTACAGCACCATCTGCAAACTCAAATGCCAACTTACCATTTAGCGCATCGATAAACGATTTTTGACTTTGCCCAGCTGTAGATAAATTCCAATTTAAAGAACCTCTACCGAGTACCTTGTCAAAACCGGTTGCATCAGTTAATAACGGCTGGGCATTTATATCTGTTAAATTAAAGTTTGTAGCTATTTTATAAGGAGCATTTTGAGCATCAATAGTAATTACACCTTTACCAGCGCCTTCATAGGCTGAAAAGCTATCTAAACTTAATTTAGCTACACCCTTATTTAGCGCCACTGTAAACTGGTTCGCACCCAGTTTTATATCATTTGCTATTAATCCACTAGAACGAATTACTACATTAGCATCTTGTGCTTTAAGGGCGCTTAAATCAATTTGAGTGTCATCCCAAACAATTGGTTCTGCCGGTTTGCTATCGTCTTCAGTCGGCTGTTCTTTTTTAGCAACGGCATCTGGCAAATAGGGATTAAGATCGAGCATCCCCAAATCTACATTTGCATTAATGGCTAAACGATTACCTAAACTAATTTCGCTTTTACCTTTAATTTGAAGTTCATCAAGCGTTGCAGTTAACTCTTCAAGATTGAATTTTTCACCCAGTAAATGCATTTTACCATTTACACTAAATGCATTAAACGCATTATCTTTCGCATTTAGGTCAACCCCCTGCCATTTAGCAATATTTTTTACCGACTCGCCATTGAGTGCTAATTGACCTTTTATGTCTTGCCCTTGTTTTGCGATTGAGCCATTAAATGTCAATTCAACCAAGCGCGAATCTAAATTTTGCGATACATTAAAAGCCTGACCTTCAATCGCTTTGGCAGGAGTATCGAGTTTTACATCTAGTTCAAATCGCTCCTGCATATAGGTAATCCCCCCTTTAACTTCAAGGGTTTTACGTAATGAAGGAAGTAAAATAGCCAGCTCTAAATCACTAATTTGCTGCTTGGCGCCCGTTTGACCATCTAGATATGTAAATGTACCGCCATAAATAGCGACCTCACCCAGCTCAATATCAAAGCTAGCAGGCAGCTTAATTGCCTCACCAGGCTCAGCTTGCTCTGTTGGTTGTTCTGCTACCGCATCAAACAACTGCCAGTTAGCTTTACCGTTTTTATCAGTTTCTAATAAAATATCTGGTTCGTTAATAACAAACTTATCAAGCTTAAACTCACCGCCAAATAACGAGAACCAAGGTATATGTACTGCCAGCTGCTGCATGCTTGCCATATCAGCTCGCGAACCTGTTTGCATATTAGCAAAGTGGACATCATTCAACTCTAACTTTAGTGCAGGAAACACACTAAGCGTTTTGTCACCATTAATTGTTAGCGTTCTTCCCGTCGTTTTTTGAACTTCCTCTGATACTTTATTAAAAATGGTATCGGTAGGAATTAAAAAAGGCGCTGCCACAATTAAAGCAATACAGAGTAAGAGTATTACACCAAAAATTTTGAGTAAGGTTTTCATGTTCGTCCTTTAAGCGGTCAAATTATGTTTTTATCATAGCGAGTGTTAAGCCTAAAAGCATTGCTGTAGATAAAAAAAGCTCATAAAAGCAGTTTACTTATTTCATATGAATCGTTCCTGAAACATTTTGATACCTTTAGGTTACAAAAAATAATTGACTCATTGATACCCCAAGGTTGCATTGATACCCAGAGGTTACAAGAAATCAAATACTATTACAGGATGAATACTATGAAACAGCAAAATATAAAAACAGAAGAACAATTCATGAGTCATGATATATGGATTAGTATAAGCGCTGGCGTAGTTTGTTTACTTCTCAGTGTTTACTCACTGATAAAACAAGACCAACATATTGAAGGGCTTTTAACTGTTGGAATGAGCGTTTTCTTTTATATAATTATAATAGCTATTTATATAACTAAAGCAGACTTCCCATTAAAAATGTATTTTAAATATGCATATAAAGATGAGTTTCTAAACAACATTGACATTAATGCCTATAAACATACAAGTTTTGCATTTGGATTTTGCCTTATCGCCGTTTTTTATAAAAGCGATGAAATACCTAGCGAAGTTTCGCATGCAACTATGGCAATTCTTTATCTCAGTATCATGCTTTTGGTATATGGTGCTTCATTACTTTGGCAGAGCCGTGATTAGGAACAAAAGTGCAAAATAACATAGCAAAATTTCGTAAAGAGGCAGGGATTTCGCAGCAAGAACTTGCCGATGCTATTAGCGTATCGCGTAAAACAATAAGCACTGTAGAAACAAATCGATTTACGCCGTCGGTCATTATAGCCCTTAAAATCGCAGCTCATTTTCACGCATCAGTTGAAAGCC
>JBMYWR010000254.1:0-3726 GCA_049607625.1 Colwellia sp. | reverse complement strand
GCTTTTTTTGCTTCAAAAGTTTTTGATGATAGTTCATCGGTATCGACACCACCTAAGGTAACTTCTGCTGTACGGTAACCTTCAGTGCCGTTAGGTTTGATTTGCCATTGATGTAAATATTGTTCTAGATAGGTAATTTCGTCATTACTGATTTGATTGATAACTTTGTCTGTGATGTCTTTTTGTTTGACTAAGGCCTCGATAAAGCGTTTGGGTAAAACAGTGGCTAACATATTTTTTAGTGATTTTTGGCCGCTGGTTTCACGCCAATCACTTATTAATTCTACAACTGGAGACTCAGGTAGCAAGTTGATGGTTACCGCTTGCCCAGCACGCCAAAATGATGATATTTGCAAAATGGCAGGACCAGATAAACCACGATGAGTGAACAAGATGTTCTCTTTGAATTTGGTGCCATCTTCGCTGCTAACTTCAGTTGGCAGGCTAATACCTGACAGGCCGTCAAACTTTTGTTTATCATGATCATGCAAAGTAAAAGGAACTAATGCTGGGGTGGTAGGTAAAACATTGAGGCCAAATTGCTCAGCAACTTTATAAGCAATCGGGCTCGCGCCTAATTTCGGCATAGTTAGCCCGCCAGAAGCAATCACTAAAGATTCACATTGGTAGCTTTCGTTTGTTGTAACAATTTCATAACCGGTGTCACTTTTATTAACTGAAATCACTTCGCTACGCAAAGCTACTTCTACACCTGCCCATTCACATTCGGTCATCAATATATCGACAATGTCTTGAGCGCTGTTATCACAGAATAATTGCCCTAAGGTTTTATGATGATAATTTAGGCCATGACGATCAACAAGCTCAATAAAATCTTGTGCGCTATAGCGGCTAAGCGCTGATTTAGTAAAGTGTGGGTTCTGGCAAAGATAGTTTTCAGGGCTAGCGTTTTCGTTAGTAAAGTTACAGCGACCGCCGCCAGAAATTAATATTTTTCTGCCTGGTTTTTTCCCCATGTCTAGCACGGTAACACTACGGCCACGATAGCCTGCGGTAGCGGCAGCCATTAAGCCTGCTGCACCCGCACCAATAATAATTACATCAGAAAATATCAACGAAACAACCCGAGTCATGTTTTAGATAACATCATTATACTTGAGATGATTCAGTAGAGCGATAAGATAAAATGCTACGTATTATTTTTAAGATTTGTTTGATGCCCGTAATAAAGCTATGTGCTTTTAAGTAACCAATTTTTACTTTTTCCTGTCATTAAGCCGCACAGCATTACTGCTGATTGATCTTAATAGCCCTTTATTGTGGTTTGCTTTTATACTCGCTGCTTCGATTTTATAGCACTATTCTGCAGGCCTTTATTTTTCTGGTGTGTAAAGAAAAGTATGGTTAAGTAAAGAAATGCAAAGATGATGTGATCTTGAGAACTAATTCCTAAAATGCGGCTCTACAACATGCTTCTTCAGCTGTTTTCAGGTGAGAGCATTAATGATCTGCCGGTAGTTCTGTGCAGTAATGGCCATTAACTTTATTGGAAAAATATATGAGTTCTAAATTCCACCTGTTTTCAACTATTTCATCTTCAACAATATTACTCTTTGCCTCTGTGCTCGTACTTGCTGGTTGTGGCGGCGGTGATGATGACTCTGACATCGGTTATGTGAAGTTTTATAATAGTTCGAAAAATGCACCAGCAATTCTGCTGACTATTGATCAAGATCTTGAGTCAGATGATGACGACGATGACAATTATGAAGTTACCTTTAATGGTGTTGAATACACCGAAGCACTGAGTAATTTTGAGGTAGAGCCACATACTTACTTTTATGAAATGGGTTGGCAAGACGAAGACAGTAATGACCGTGATGATTTAGCTCTAATAGCTGAAGGTCAAGTAACAGTAACTAAAGATAATATACAACTATTAGTATTAACCGATGACATTACCTCAGCACAAGTTGAAACATATAATATTGCCCTCGTTGATGATGATGAAGACGAAGATAATGATCTGTTTAATTTACGAATATTAAACCTACACCCTGACTCTTCAGGTGTTGATGTTTACATGTCAGAGTCTGATGAAACTTTCAATGAAGCAACATTAGTAGGGCAATATAATTATAAGCAATTATCAGACAATCAAAAATTTGAGCAAGACGAATATATTTTCTATATCACCAAGTCAGGCACTGAAGAAGTGCTATTTACTTCTAGTGATATTGATTACGCTTACCCCGCACAATATGTGATGATAGTACGCGAAAACAGCGGCTCAGGTACTTCACCTTACGCATTAGATCGTATGTCTAATTCTTCAATAACTGAATATTTAGATACTGATTCAGAGGCAAGGTTCAGAGCTTATAATGCGATTACAGAGCATGATTTGATTCCAAATTACACCGGAACATTCGACGTTTACATCAATGGTGTTGACGATGAAGCCGAGATCAAGGCACTTGAACGCGGCCACTTTAGCGAAACCAAAATTCAAGATAAAGGTGATTACAGCTTAGATTTGTTAATTCCAAATACCACAGAACCTTTGTTGAGTAACCATTTGTTAGGTTTGGCTGAAAATACCAATAAAACTGTTTTCTTCTATTTAAATGAAGAAGATGTTGACCTTGATGGTGACGGCAATGTTGATGAAGACAATGATGGTATTGTTGATGAAATTGAAGTGAAAATTCGTTCTCTTGTGGTTAATAACAGCACACGAGAAAGTATCTACGATCATCAAATTACCATGATAAACTTGGTTGATAGCGATGATTTTAGTTTAGTTAATTTCTATTTTGTCCGCAGCGATGAAACGATCGAAACCGCTTTGTATAATCGTAGTGCAGCTTATACTCAACCTGAATCTGTTTACCTACAAAATAATACTTATCAAGTGTTTGCCGTAGCTAAAGTTGATAGTAGCGATGTAATTCTTTCAAGCTTTGAACTGGTACTTAATGAAGAATCAGAAGAATTGTTTTTAATCGTTGAAGCCGATATTAATGAACCAACAGGCTATCGTACAGAAATACTGAAACAAACAGATGACGAAGAAGAATAATGCTTATTACTGAAAAATAACCTTATACCATGTCATCAATAGCGCATAATAAAAAAGGCTTACTTAACTATTTAAGTAAGCCTTTTTTCGCTACTATTTCGTAACGTTAGTATTTTGTAACTACTGACCAGATGCCGCGGTCATAATACTGCCACCGCCAGCTTTTGCCATTTCAGCTAAGTCTTTATCAACAAAAAATAATGCGTGGCCATCGTGACCTACCAAATTAATTTTATCTAAAACACTTTTGAACAAGGTTTCTTCTTCATGCTGTTCAGCAACGTACCACTGTAAAAAGTTAAAAGTAGAATAGTCTTGATTAGTAAAGGCTTGGTGCGCCAAACTATTGATATGTTCAGTGATCTCACACTCGTGCTGATAGGTTTTTTCAAAAACATCGGCTAATGATTTAAACTCATGTGGTGGCGCGTCAATGGTACCTAAAATAGGTAGTGCACCTGTTTCACTGACATAAGTAAATAGACGAGTCATGTGATCCATTTCTTCAGAGGCATGTTTACGCATAAATTCTGCAGCACCTTCAAAGCCTTTCTCTTCACACCACGCACTCATTTGTAAGTACAAATTTGAAGAATAAAATTCTAAGTTGATCTGTTTGTTTAACTGTTTAACCATTTCAGGTTTTAACATTGTGCTACCTCGTTGTGCGTTTTATCACATAA
>JBMYWR010000253.1:0-3729 GCA_049607625.1 Colwellia sp. | reverse complement strand
TAACAAAAACATCCACCCATCTAAAGTTGTTAACTTAGGTGACACAGTTGAAGTATTAGTTTTAGAAATTGACGAAGAACGTCGTCGTATTTCTTTAGGTCTTAAACAATGTATCCCGAACCCTTGGGAAGAGTTTGCTAAAAACTTCAACAAAGGTGACAAAGTTACAGGTAAGATCAAGTCAATTACTGACTTCGGTATCTTCATCGGTCTTGATGGCGGCATTGACGGTTTAGTTCACTTATCTGACATTTCTTGGAATGGCGGTGAAGAAACTGTTCGTGACTATAAGAAAGGCGATGAAATCACTGCAATCGTACTTCAAGTTGACCCAGAACGTGAGCGTATTTCTTTAGGCGTTAAACAAGCTGAAGACGATCCGTTCAATATGTATCTGACAGATAAGAAAAAAGGTGCTATTGTTACTGGTAAGGTAACAGAAGTTGACGCTAAAGGTGCTAAGATTGAATTAGCAGAAAGTGTTGAAGGTTACCTTCGTGTAAGTGATATATCTGTTGAACGTGTTGAAGACGCTTCTGCTGTTCTTAAAGTAGGCGACGATGTTGAAGCTAAGTTTATGGGTGTGGATCGTAAGAACCGTACTATCAGCTTATCTATCAAAGCGAAAGATCAAGCAGATGAGCGTGAAGCTATGGATAACCTAAACCAAGTTGAAGAAACTGGTTTAAGTGCTATGGCAGCAGCGTTTAAAAACGCTAAAAACTAGATATTAGTTTTAGCACTTTACATGAAAGTTAGAACTGAGCGAGGAGAGTAATCTCCTCATTTATATTAATTTCATTAGCGCGAAGCTAGATGATACTGGAGGGTCAAATGACCAAATCAGAACTCATTGAAAAATTAGCGGGTAAACTTAGTCATTTATCTGCTAAAGATGTAGAAGACTCAATTAAAGAAATCTTAGAATTAATGGCGGGATCTTTATCTAAAGGTGATCGTATTGAAATTAGAGGGTTTGGAAGTTTCTCATTGCATTATCGTGCGCCTAGGACTGGTAGAAACCCTAAAACTGGTGAGTCAGTTGAGTTACAAGGTAAATATGTACCTCACTTTAAACCAGGTAAAGAGCTTCGTGAAAGAGTAAACCTTTCAGCCGCTTAGGTTTTGATACTGAATAATAGACAATTGTTGATGTTCAGTAACTGTAAAGCTGCACTAAATAATAATGGCATGCATTCGCGTGCCATTTTTTTTAGTTCGAGAAACCAAATTTATCAGATTATACCAATTCCATTAAGTTTGTGGATCTTGTTGTGGACAGGAAAAATGTATCAGGTCAAGGCGCTCGATTGAGTAATAGATTGAGAGGAACGCAGCCATGACTTATTTTAACCAGTACAAGTGAGCAATAACTTAATTGAATTGGTATTATAATATCCGTTTACATATCGAGGTTATAACGTGCGTATCTATTTGTCTTCATTTATTATATTTATTCTTCTTGTTATTGCTTTTGTATTTGGCACGCAGAATGAACAAACCATTACCTTAAACTACATCATTGCCCGAATCGACTTGTCTATTGCTCAAGCCGTGAGTATATTTACTTTTATTGGTTTTATAATGGGTCTGTTAAGCACAATTATCTGGCGAATGATAAGAAGAAGCAAAAAAGCTTTAAAACAAAAAAAATCGATAGAATCATAATAAAAAGGCACTTACCTTATGATTGAACTACTATTCCTTTTACTACCTATCGCCATGTTTTATGGTTGGTATATGGGTAGAAATAGTATCAAGCAAAATACACAGACGGCAAAGCAAGACTTATCGATTAAGTATTCTAAAGGCCTTAACTATTTATTGTCTAATCAACAAGACAAAGCCATTGACTCACTATTAGAAGCATTAAATGTTGAGGACGATAGTGTTGAAGCACACTTTGCTATGGCAAATTTATTTAGAAAACGTGGTGAATTAGATAGAGCACTTAAAGTACACGAGCATTTAGTTCGATTAGAACATTTACCAACGAAAGATAAGCAACATGCTGTTTTTGAATTAGGAAAGGATTTTTTAAGTGCTGGATTGTACGATCGTGCTGAAAAAATGTTTACCAAGTTAATCAAATCTCAAAGCTACGGCATCAAGTCACTAACTTATTTGTTCCAAATATTCCAATCAACAAAAGATTGGAAACAAGGAATACAATATAAAAAACAAATAATTAAAATTAAAGACAAACGCTTATTGCATACACTTGCTAACTTCTATTGTGAATTAGCAACAATTGCCATAGAAAAAGATGATTTTATTAATGTACTGGAATTATTAGAGCAAGCTTTAAGTTTAGATCCTAATTCATGTAGAGCGAATTGGTTAATGGCTGGTATTTACCAAAACCACCAACAACATGAATTGGCTGCACAATGTTACCAAGAGATTTATAAACAAGATAAAGAATTTTTTCCAGATGTTATTGATTTAATGCATAATTGTTATATCAAACTTGGAGAGGAAGAAGCCTTCTTTAACTTTATCAAGAAAGTTTACGAAGAAACAGCAAGTACTAGTTCGTTAATTTGTTATTTAGAATATGTTGAAAGTAACAAAGGTAGTCATAAAGCAAAAGAATTCATGTTAGGTGCGCTTAAGCGCAGACCAACAATCCGTGGTTTTAAGCATTTTGTTAAAATGCAAATGGAGACTTCTGAAGGTAACTTAAATGAAACAGGTTTAGACCTCATTAAAGAGCTAATCGCAGAGTATATTAAATTAAAACACAGATACAGTTGTAGAACATGCGGGTTTAATAGCTCCAAACATTATTGGTCATGTCCATCATGCCATGAATGGGAGCAACTAAACCCAGTAAGAGGCCTTGAAGGCGAATAGAAAATAATTATTAACCCAAGATAATTGAGTGTAATCTCAGAATATGAATACGGAGCTTTCCATGTCAGATCCTAAAGTTGTTGTTGCATTAGACTTCGACAATCAAAGCGACGCTTTATCGTTTGTGAATAAAGTATCACCAAGTGATTGTAAATTAAAAGTTGGTAAAGAAATGTTTACCCATTTCGGCCCAGAGTTTGTGAAAACGTTAACAAGTAAGGGCTTTGATGTCTTTCTTGATTTAAAATTCCATGATATTCCTAATACTGTTGCTAAAGCGGTTAGTGCTGCTGCCGAACTTGGTGTATGGATGGTAAATGTTCACGCAAGTGGTGGTCGTCAAATGATGATGAAAGCTAAACAAGCATTGGAAAAATATGGAGATAAAGCACCATTACTTATTGGTGTAACGGTTTTAACCAGTATGTCAGAAGAAGACTTGCATGGACTTGGTATTACAAAAACACCAGCAGAGCAGGTGAGCTTTTTAGCTAGTTTGGCTAAAGACAGTGGTTTAGACGGCGTTGTCTGCTCTGCATGGGAAGCTGAGCAGTTAAAAGAAACGCTTGGTGAATCTTTTAAATTAGTAACGCCGGGTATTAGACCTGAAGGTTCAGCCAAAGATGATCAACAGCGCATAATGACACCGAAGCAAGCTGTCGATGTAGGTGTAGACTATTTAGTAATTGGAAGACCGATCACAAAATCTGATAATCCTAAATTAGTGCTGGATCAAATTAACCAATCAATTATTTAATTTATATACCTAATTAACCTATATAAATTAAGAAAAAAGGGTTAGATATTAAATATCTAACCCTTTTTTGTTTGCCCAGCGAAGCTGGCAAACCCGATAGGCTGAAAGAAGCCTTA
>JBMYWR010000252.1:0-3778 GCA_049607625.1 Colwellia sp. | reverse complement strand
GTGCATACTTTCACTGACAAGTTTAGGCGTACGGTTTTCACAACAACGATTCGACTGAATAATGTGGGGTCTACAGCATGGTGAATGTCAATAAACAAAAAGGTGTAGTGTTAATTACAGCGATGATCATGATAGTGGCTGTTACCGCGGTTGCTGTGAGTTTAATGAGCAGTAGTAGTATTGATTTGAAGATTACAAATTCCGCACAAGAGCGTGCAGAGGCTGAGACTATCTTGATAGGGGAGATTCATAAGATAATTGAAGCGCAGGCAAATAGTGGTGGTGTTAATAAATTTACTCTCAGGCGTCAGCAAATACAGAACGGAGGAGAGGATATGAAAATCAAGAACAAAACTCCGAATAATATTACGAGTAAGCTAACAAGTCTTAATAATGGTGAAATGGATTTAAATTGCCCTAGACAATTTGCTTTTACAGATGGACAAACATGCAACCTCACTCAAATGGTATCAACGATAAGTTATGGTTCTAAAAATAAACATACAATTGCAATCGTTGTTGGTATTGGGCAAGAAGAAATTAAAAATACGGATCAATAGGAGTAAGTTATGAAATCTTTTACTTGGGTTTATACGCTTTTAATTCTTTGCTCATCAATAGTTTATGCTGACGATATTGATCTGTATGTATCTCATGACATAACTAAAACAGAAAAGTCACGAGCGGTTATTTTATTTGATACCTCTGGGAGTATGTCTTGGGATGTACAAGATGGACAGCGATGCTATTTGAGAGAAAGAAAAAAAGGCAAGACTAGGTATAGAGAGGTTGAGTGTTTTGATTCTAGTAAGACATCTACTTATTGTTATAAGTACAATTATTGGTACGGAGGCTACTATCGAGCAAATTGTAAAGATAGCCGTTTAAGAGTAGCAAAAAACGCCATAAAAGACTTAGTGAAAGAAAACTCCGATTTTGAATTTGGTTTGATGCGACTTTATCAGAGTTATGGGGGTTACGTAGTAAGTGGTTTAGGAGCGGATGAAAGTATTTTGCTAAGTAAAATTGAGAGCCTACCAGGCTCAGGGTCTACGCCAATAACAGAAACCCTTTGGGAAGCTTACCTTTACTTAACAGGTAGGCGTTTGGATCAGGCTGAAGACAGAAGTGATAGAGATAAAAATGTCGAGTATTCTGGGCGGTATATATCACCATTTAAGCCTGTTGCTGGAGAAAGCAAGCGTTGTGACAATTCTATCAACATGATTTTAATGACAGATGGTGACCCAACAGGAGATACAGACAGAGATTCTGAGATTATAGCAGAGTATAAAAAGGTTTTTGGAACGTCTCCAAAAAGTAAATATTCAAGCTATATGAGTTCACTTGCGCAATTACTGAAGGGAACTGATAGTCAGGTTGTAGATTTGTATCCATCTACTTCACAGGATAAAGACTTTGCACGTGTTTTTACAATTGGTTTTGGCTCAGGTATGTCTAATAATGGCAAAAACTTATTAGAGCTAACGGCAAAAAATGGTGGAGGAAAATATGAACATGCAACAACTGCTACAGATTTAGTTGAAAAGTTCAAAGATACCATCACTAAAATTCGTGAAATAAATGATAGTTTTGCTTCTCCTGCAGTTTCTACTAACAGTGCAGACAGAACCACGCACCGAGATGCGCTTTATTACACTATGTTTTTGCCAAAAACTCACACTCGCTGGAAAGGTAATCTTAAAAAGCTCAAACTCAAGGGCGGCAAAATTGTAGATATGAATGGTAAAGCTGCTCTAGATGAAAAGGGTGGAGTTATTGGTGAGGATGCAACGACGTTTTGGTCGGCTCAAACTCCAGGTGATGGCAATAATATTCAGCAAGGCGGCGTAAATGGCCAACTCTCTAAGCAAATAACACGTAAGGTTTATTCTGATTTTAATTTAGGTGCACTATATCCTTTCTCCTATAACAAAGCATTAGAACAAATGTCAGCCGAAGATTTAGCTGATAAGTTAGGTACAAGCTTAGCTGATTCAGAGAAGGTGATGCGCTGGGCTGTCGGCGAAGATGTACTGGGAGAAAACTCTGATGGTGTAAGACGCAAAGATATTTTTGGCGACCCGCTTCACTCGCGTCCAGTAACTATGGATTACGGTAATGGTGACGTTAGAATCTTTATTGGTACAAATGCAGGGGTCTTGCATGCGTTTAAAGACACAAATGACGAGGTAGAAGAAAGTTGGGCTTTTATGCCGGGTAGTTTACTTAAGCTTCATAAGCATCAAATGAATAAGACTCCAGATACTAAAATGTATGGTGTGGATGGTCCGATTAATGTTTTTCATAAAGATATTAATCGGGATGGAGAAGTGAATGGAGACGATAAAGTCTGGCTTTTTGTGGGACTTCGCCGAGGAGGTAAGGAATATTATGGTATTGATATAACCGACCCAGATACACCTAAGTTAATGTGGGGAGGGCCGATTTCGCCGGATCGAGCAGGCTATGAGGAACTTGGTCAAACTTGGTCTAAACCTTTGGTAACCTATATACGCCCTCAGAAGGAAGATCCTGTCATTATTTTTGGAGCAGGATATGACACCAATAAAGACAATGTGCTACGTACTGATGATGGTATGGGTCGGGGAATTTTTATTGCAGATGCAAAAACCGGAAAATTAGTTTGGTCTTGGACTCCTCGTGCAACTGCTAAAAGTAAATTTTCTGGAAAGCACAGTATTGCAGCTGATTTATCTTTAATGGATTCAGATTATGATGGATTCACTGATCGAATCTATGCAGCAGATACAGCAGGGAACATTTGGCGTGTTGATATGCCAAGAGACTTGCCGAATGATGAAAATGAGCCATGGACATATTTCAAACTGGCTAGCTTGGGTGGTAAAGAGTCTAAATCTGATCGTCGCTTTTTTTCTCAACCTCTTGTCGCTAGAACTTATTTTAGTAAGGTAACAAGAACGGATACAAGTGACGGTTCTGTTTTTACTCGTAGGGATACTCCTTATGATGCAATATTAATAGGCAGTGGCAATCGCCCATCTCCTTTAAATAAAATTACTCAGAATCACCTATTTATGATCCGCGACGAAAATACAGTAACAAAAACATTTCAAGGTAAAGACATTCCTTCAGTGATAGAGTTGAGTGATTTGATGCCTGTTGAAGATGAACCTTTCTATAAAGTATCTTCAAAACAAGAGTTTTATTCTAAAGAAGTTGACTTAGGTAAATTAAAAGGATGGAGTTTAAAACTAAGAGAAGGTGAAAAGTCACTTTCGCAAGTTGCTGTTGTTGGTGGCATCGCTTATTTTACAACGTTTATGCCTGCAAACAGCAATACAGAAAATCAATGCTCTTTGAGTGGTGGGAGTGGTTCTCTCTATGCTTTACACATGCACTATGGTGCTAGGGTATTTGACAAAATAAGATATGAAACAGCTCGAGACGTGCCAGATACACCAGTTGTATCATATCAGCGAGAGGCTAAGGGAGAAAATGGATATAAGCGAAATTCTGGTAGGCTAATTATTGCATTAAAGCCGACTGACTCCTCTGATATTATTACAAATAAGCCATCAGAACCGCTTGAGCCAAGTACTATTCAAGGGCCTATGCCTACATTCAAATCAGGTGTATTTGAGCCGCTTAGCAAAAAAAAGCACGGCATGACGACAAAGCAAATGTATATTTATAAACGAGAAGATCATGATGAAAAATAACAAAATAAATGGATTTACCCTGCTAGAAATGCTCATCGTAGTAGCCATAGCAGGAATTTTGGCCTCAGTTGCTT
>JBMYWR010000251.1:0-3816 GCA_049607625.1 Colwellia sp. | reverse complement strand
GTAGAGCAATCAATCTTTTAGGAATTAATTTTACAATTTCTATTGCTATTGGTGACCAGATTAAATTTAAAGAAGTTAATAACCTCTCAATTTGTTGTTTTGGCTGCGTTACTAAACTCTCATAATGAAGACTATATACTTGCTCGGGCTCATTTTTAATGAAATGTTTTAAAAGCTGGTCTGTTTGTAGATAAAAGTTAGCCAAATCTGTTAGATTATTTGCGTAACTATGATGTTTACTTAGCGGATGCTGAAAAATAGATAGGCAGGTATCCATTGGAGATCGTTGGCAAACAACAAAATTTGCTTGTGGTAACAACGTAAGCAAAAAGCTGATGTAGTGTAGGTTCATCGGTGATGAATCAACAATAATTTTCTTATCAGCATGTTGATGGGACGTTTGAAGTAAGGCCAGTATTGAAAGATGCTCTTGTGTTGATAACTGATAGACACCTTGATAAAAAGGTTGGTTAGTTATCGCTTCAACTTTATCTGCCATTTTTTTTACAATGCCAGACTCTCCAATAGCCACTACATCGCTATGGCTTGCGAGTATTTGATCCGTTAGTGTGGTTCCAGAGCGCGGCATACCTACAATAAAGATATAGCTATAATCGAGATCTATTTTACTTAATTTTGAATGGGAACTTTTTGCCAAGAGTTGCTTAACTAAGGTATTTTGTTCTTCAAAATTATAATTTCCGAATTGACTTAATTGCTCTCGACCTTTTAAAAACCACTCGAAAGACGCTTTATACAGCTCGTTCTTTTCGAGCGTACGGCCAATGGCGAAAGCTAGCATATAACTGCTTAAGTTATCTTGGTTCTCAATCCATAAATTTTGCCATTGCGTTAATATCTCTGTTTCATAGCTTTGTTTATTAACTAAAGACAAGTGAAAATAAGCGTCAAAAAAGAGGGGGTTCACAGAAATCACTTTTGTATAAAAACTTAATGCCTGGTCAGCATTCCCTTCCTGTTCAAAAATACTGCCTAAGTTAAATAATGCTTCGCTGTGTTTCGGTGCTAAACAAATAACTTTCTCAAACTGTGCTTTAGCTAAAGTTGTCTGGTGCTGCAAGTTATACAAAACACCTAATGTGTTCGATACTTCAACATTCTTTGGCGATTGTTGCGTTAAAACTTGTAAAACCTCAAAGGCTTCATCTAATTTATTAAGTTTTAATAGGGCTTTAGCTACACCTAATTTTAGCTGTGAATTTTTTGGAAAGCTTTTTAGTAAGGCAGTAAACCTTGATAAAGCACTGCTGTATTGACCTTGCGCTAAAAGTAACCAAGCAATGTTTTCAAAAACCTGAGGATTGTTAGGGGCTAATTCAGAAGCTCTTTTTAGGTATTTACTCGCATTTTTATAATCACCATTTATTCGGTAGATATTTCCAAGTGCATTCAGTGCATTGCTATCTTTAGGCGTTAGCTCGACTACACGTTGCAGCAATGGAGTTGCTTGAGAAAAATTTTCAGCTTGTACGTAAGCTAATGCAAGGTTCATCATCGTCTGTTTATCACAAGAGTGCTTATAGGCATGGCTTAAATAATCTATAGCTTCTGTAACATCACCCGAACGGAGTTTAATAATGCCGACTAAATTTAAAGCCGCTATGTTATGTGGTTCTTGTTTTAGTAAGAGCGATGCATGGCGAAGTGCACTTATTAAATCACCCTGTTCAAAACAGTTAAATGCTTGCTTTATAAAACTCATTATCGCGACTCCGAAGTCTGTGTCTCTATCTTTAATACAATATCAATAAAGCCTTTGTTAATAAAGGTTAATGTGTTTTTTGTTAATAACAAACACATAATAATTAATTAAGGGTTGACATGTTTTTGCATTCGAAGTACAAATAAATAATAAGAATAAAAAACACCCAAGAAAAGATTGGAAAACAAACATAATAAGAAGCTTTTTAATACAATAATAAAGGGGTAAACATGAAGAAGTTTAAGTTAAATGCTATTGCGTTAAGTATCGTGACAGGTCTTTCGGCTAACGCGACTATTGCTTTTGCAGAAGAAACTAAAAAAGATGATGAAGTTGAAAAAATTATCGTCACTGCAACAAAGAGAAATGCAGATGTACAGGAAGTTTCTCTTGCTGTTACAGCATTAAACGCTGAAGCGCTTAAAGAGGGCGGCATAGAAGACATCTCTCGATTAGAGCATTTAGTACCTGGTATGAAATTTGGCCAGTCGGGCAATGAAGTACGTATTGCGATGAGGGGAACCCGAACAAATAATGTCGGCACAGAAGCAGAGCAAGTTGTTGGTATATTTGAAGACGGAGTTTACGTTGCAACTACAACTCAGGCATTAGGTGCTTATGTTGATGTTGATAGGGTAGAAGTTTTACGTGGTCCTCAAGGTACATTATACGGAAAGAATACTTTTGGTGGTACGATTAATATACATACGAGAGCTCCTTCATTTGATGAGGTAACAGGATATGTTAATGGTATTTATGGTGATTATAATCGTACCAAATTAGAAGGCGCAATTAATATTCCTTTAGCGGATACACTTGCTGCTCGCTTCGCTTATATGACAGACCAACATGATGGGTATATCGAAAACACACATGTTGCGGGTACCAGTGACGATCTTAATGATAAAGATTTAGATTACTTTCGTGGTAGTTTACGTTGGTCTCCAACAGACGATTTAGATGTAACCCTACGTGGTGGTAAGTCAACTTCAAAAGGAAATAGCACCGCTATTTGGGGCTATCAGCAAACTGGCGCATACATTAATGGTGATTTGGTTGAAGGACATCAATTTTTAGATCAAATAAACCCACCAGGCACTACTGCTTCAGATGAAGGGCCATGGAAAGTTAAACGTAATATGCCTTCAGGTGTTGATATTGAAACTACATTCTATACGTTAAAAGTTCAATATGAATTGCCTTTTGCATCACTAGAATATGTTGGTAACACAACAGATTTTGACGGTTCACAATATTATGATCCAGACTATAGTGACGGTGGCGATCCTGATAACTCGGGATTTACAGGTTGGACATCAACACAAAATACTAAATCACATGAATTACAACTTGTTTCAAATGGCGATGGTGACTTGCAATGGCTTGTTGGCTTATACCAATTTGAACAAAGTAGTCGTTGGAATTGGCTAGAAACTAATGGTGGTGTATTAGGTATCCCACACTGGGATCGTCAAGGAGATTACATCAATGAGTCTTTTGGTGCATTTGCTAATGCAACCTACTCATTAGATGAAGATAACAGACTTGTCGGTGGTATTCGTTATGCTGAAGACTCAAAACAACAAAGAGATCCTCTAGACTGGTCAGTTTGGCCTCCTGTGCCTATGGCTGGTCAAGGTGAGAAAGGTGAGTGGGATGACATTTTGTGGAAAGCAGCCTATGAACATGATCTTGATAATGACTCAATGGTTTATGGTCAAGTATCTACAGGTTATCGTGCAGGTGGGATAAATGGCATTACTTTACCAGGTGTACCGCCAACTTATGACCCAGAAACTGTAACAGCTTATGAGATTGGTTACAAAAGTGTTTGGCTAGACGATAGTTTAACCTTTAACGCCTCTTTGTATCTTAATAAGTACTCAGACATGCAGGCACAGTCCTTTGTTGTTATAGATGATACTGCAACTGAATTTACTGAAAATGGTGGTTCATTAGATGCTTTAGGTTTGGAGCTTGAAGTTAACTGGGACGTTACAGAGCAGTTTAATATCAGTGCGACAGCCGCTATTATGGAGACCCTGTACCAAAATCTGTGTAATTACCTATTATTAACTTAATCGAATTAAGGA
>JBMYWR010000250.1:0-3818 GCA_049607625.1 Colwellia sp. | reverse complement strand
AAGAAAATTTAAGGGCTGTTTTCATATTGTGATCCTTCACATTATTATTTTAATTCACTATTTATTTTTTTGGTGGGGTTTATTAGCTACATATTATCCCCCCTAATCCTCTGCTTTTTTAGTGGCTGACTCTTTCAGATTTAACAAATAACCTGACTTTTTTATAAGCAACGTAAATAATATGAACGCCATGACAATAAAAGAAATATCTACATAATCGAAAGTCCTCCTATCAACACCAATCACTTGGCTTAATTCATAAATTAAAGAACCAATAAAAACAAAAAAACAATTCTTTTCTGGTTCTTTTTGTACCACTAACACACAAATTAACAGTACCCCTAGTGTATAGAAAAAAGATGGAGCTGAGCCTAAAATCAAAATCAATATGGGATCATCAACATTCACTCTATATTTCTGTATAAAGAAGGTGATCAGTATGCAAGAAAAAATTAAACTTACTATCACTAATGATAATTTAGTATTTTTTTCCATATTTCCTCCAAAATATTATCTAGTAATTACAAAGATTGGTTTCAATTCATAATAACGTTTCAAACGAACATTGTAGAATATTCCATCGATTTAAGGCGGGAAAAAATTCCCGCCTCAGATTAATTATGGAGCAATTGTCATTTCATCCTCGTCAGCTTCCCCCCAGTCAGCTTTTCGAACTGCATCTACAGCCTCTCCAAAGAGATAACCACCAACCATCCATAAGAAAGGGTGCCCACCATTCACATATTCTACTTCATTTAAACTAAGTTCTCTCATTTTTACTCTCCTTGTATCCAGCATCATTGCTGGTTTAATATCGCTAACTCTGGAATTAGAGTTAACGGCTCTTTAACGGTTTTTGTAAAGTTAAACTCACAATATAACCGTCAATTTATCCTCTATGAAATACCTTAAAAAGCGTATCTCAATAGATGAATTCTCGAGTTCCTTTTAATTTTTTTCGCTAAAGTCAGTCATGCATACGCAACAATTAACTTTACTATTTATTCTCCACAAAGTTTAACTAATACGGCCATTCAAACTATATAGGGGTTCTAGCAACCACTCCATTAAGCTGCGCTGTTCTAACATAATATCGGCTTCGAATAACATACCTCTTTTACAAAAAAACAAATAATTCGATTGTTGAAAACACATTTAACTGTATATGTAATGCAATGCAACAAACTAAATTTCCAGTTTTATAGCGCACATAACCAAGTAGAAAAGCGAACGGCAATATAGTCAACATCACGATAATCTCATACTGGATATGAATAATAGTAAAAACTAAACTAGTGATAATTATAGTGCGCGTTTCACCAAGTCCACTTTGTATCAATCTAGAATATGCAAGACCGCGAAAAATTATTTCCTCAATTATTGGAGCTATAATACAGATGCCTATTATCAACATTAACACATCAAAAATAGTATTAGTTTGTGATTTTACATCCAGCATATACTGCGGGGGATTAATAGATAGGGGATATGTTAGTAGTGATATGAAAAGATAAAAACCAACACCTATCCAAAATACTTTAACTAAATTTACTCTATCAGCAAATTGAAGACCTAAAAATTTCAAAAGAAATGATTTATCTTTTAGATGTGATGCCTTTTTTATTAAAGGGAACAATAATATAGCAGCTATTCCCCCTAGTATTGCTATAGAATCAGGGCGCATAAAGATTTTTTCAATTTCATCACTTTTCATACCTAAGCTACCAAAAATAACCGTTGCAATAAGCCCAATTATAATTTGAATACCAACAGTCAGAAATAACATCCATAAAATGGAATGAGTGATAGAGAACTCTTTCTTGTTATAATAATGTTCTTTCAATTTAAAATCCTTTTACACTACTGATAAAAAATACTTACGCATAAGAACAATAGCCGATAATTACATAAATATAGCCGATTTGGTTTTGAATCGGCTATATTTTACTTCTTAATTAGTTAATTGTAGTAACGTAATTTAAGGCGCAATCATCATATCTTCATATGAGGCAGTCCCCCAATCTTGACTAACTCCCCACTTGAGGGCATCGTATGCTATACTGCCCATAAGCCATCTCAAACCGCCATTCACATCTTCTACTTCATTTAAACTAAGTTCTCTCATTTTTACTCTCCTTGTATCCAGCATCATTGCTGGTTTAATATCGCTAACTCTGGAATTAGAGTTAACGGCTCTTTAACGGTTTTTGTAAAGTTAAACTCACAATATAACCGTCAATTTATCCTCTATGAAATACCTTAAAAAGCGTATCTCAATAGATGAATTCTCGAGTTCCTTTTAATTTTTTTCGCTAAAGTCAGTCATGCATACGCAACAATTAACTTTACTATTTATTCTCCACAAAGTTTAACTAATACGGCCATTCAAACTATATAGGGGTTCTAGCAACCACTCCATTAAGCTGCGCTGTTCTAACATAATATCGGCTTCGAATAGCATGCCACTTTTTAAGTCGAATGATTTGCCAAAAGCGCGTATTTGATGCTCTGTAAGTTTCGCCCTTAAACGGTATACCGGCTCTTGTAACCGCACTGGAAATTGAACTTCGTTTGGGCTAATTAAAGTTTGGTCTATGCGTACTATTTCGCTTTTTATAAAGCCAAAGCGTTGATAAGGAAAGGCATCAAAACGTAAGCGGGTGTTATTACCGATTTGCACAAACCCAGCAGATCTTGTTGGTAAAAGTAACTCCGCAACCAACTCAGAGTCCATCGGAATAATATGCAGTAAAGGCTTAGCTTGAACAATAGCTTGAGATAAAATCTCCCCTTCTACGACTTGAACCCCCGTTATTACACCACTATGACTGGCTGTTATCGTATAAGTTGCATTCCCCTCGACTTGAACTAATTGTCGTTTTAGCGCCATTTGTTGACGCTTAATATTGTTGATGCGAAGGGTATATTGCTGAGGAATATTGCTAAGGTTAAAAATAATTTGTTCTAGTTTGTTTTGATGTTGCAACAATAAACGTTCTAGGCTTTGTTGTTCCTGCTTAGATTCAAGTAATATGTGCTGCTGTCTGTCCTTGTCTAGGTTAGAGACAAAGCCACGTTGATTTAGTTTATTAAAATCGTCTTGTTGCTCGTTTTGTAAATCTATTTTTTTATTGATGAGTAGTAATTGGTTTTGTAGTGCTAATTTTTCTTCATTAGAAGCGAGCTTCTGTCTCTTTAAGTTAGCCAACTCTTGAGATTTTAATGCTTGATGCTGGTGAATTTCTTCATCAAGTAGTTTAATTTGCAAATGAAGTTGTGATAGTAGTTGAGCGCTAATGTTAACACCTTGGTTATTCTGATGTTGAATGATAATTGTCGCTAATGGGTCGCCTTTCTGGACTTTATCGCCTTCTTTTACCATCAGCTTTTCAATAGTGCCTGCTTTACTGGCAAAGCTTTTAATAACACCTTTATTCGGCATTAAAAAACCACGTACCGTTTCTTTGCGAGAATATTCAGCGGTAAATAAGAAAATAACAATAGATATAGCAATAACAACTAAACACGTTACCGTAAGTTTAATGGAGAGGGGTTGAGCTAAAGAGATGGTACCTGCTAGGCGGTTACCTTGGTGAGAAACAGCTTCCTTTCTAAATAGAGACATATCAATTCCTTTGAATACCTTATACTTAAAAACTAGTTGAAAAATATTACCCCGTCAACAAAGAAACTTAATTAATCCAAATTAATCTTAATTAAATACAACCCCTACACATTCTCAAATATAATTATTATTTTTCGAGCACATCGAGTAGGGTGAGGCTTATGCCTCATCCCTCTCACAGAACCGTACGTAC
>JBMYWR010000249.1:0-3846 GCA_049607625.1 Colwellia sp. | reverse complement strand
GTGAGCTCTGCACAATTCTTATTAGATTCAGAGTCGAGTAAATCATCAGACTTTAAACGCATGGATAGTCATAGTGCACATGAAGGGGAAGGAATTACTACGATGACTCAATCAGCTCAAGAGGGTGAAAGTAATGTGTCATCGGCAACGGTTACAGGAACTATTAATACTTTAATGATAGATCACGGGATGATAAACATTAGCCGTTCTGCTATTAAAAAATGGGGACGACCTGCCGCAATCATGGACTTCATAACGGCTAAAGGTGTTAGTCTTGAAGGATTTAAACAAGGAATGAAGATTAAGTTTACTTTTGAGGTACGAGACGGCGAATTTATCATTGTAGAAATAGCTCCTTTAAAACTTGATGAAAAGCAAGTAGATGACAAAACGGGTGACGCTAAAGCAGAAATGTCTAGTATAGATGACGCAAGCCATTCAAACCATTCAAACCATTCAGCTCATTCAAACCATATAAATAGGAGTTAAATGCTTATGATTGCTTCTATAATTCGTTGGTCAGTTGTTAATCGATTTTTCGTATTACTGGCGACACTTTTATTGGTTGGCTTAGGCTTGTATTCAGTCAAGAAAACCCCTATTGATGCGCTACCCGATTTATCTGATGTGCAAGTTATCATTAAGACAAATTACCCTGGTCAAGCACCGCAAGTTGTTGAAGACCAAGTGACGTATCCTCTCTCTACTGCAATGCTTTCTGTACCAGGCGCGGTTACGGTAAGAGGCTATTCTTTCTTTGGTGACTCATATGTCTATGTTATTTTTGATGAGAATACTGATTTATATTGGGCACGTTCAAGAGTGCTTGAATATTTGAGCCAAGTAGCGCCTAGCTTACCGAGTGAGGCAAGACCACAATTAGGCCCTGATGCAACAGGGGTTGGGTGGATATATTTATATGCTTTAGTAGATAGAACAGGACAACATGACTTAAGCCAACTACGAAGTATTCAAGACTGGTTTTTAAAATTTGAATTACAAACCGTATCTGGTGTTTCTGAAGTAGCAGCACTTGGTGGAATGGTTAAGCAATATCAAGTAAGGGTCAGTCCAGATAAATTAAGAGCTTTTGGTATTCCTTTATCGTTAATTCAAACAGCGATAAAGCAGGGCAACCAAGAAATAGGTGCTTCAGTTGTAGAGATGGCTGAAGCGGAGTACATGGTTAGAGCTACGGGCTATTTGAAAAGCATTGATGATTTAGAAAACATCCCCTTGGGGGTAAATCAAAATGGTACGCCATTACTGTTGAAAGATGTTGCCGATATTGGTATTGGACCACAAATGCGCCGTGGTATTGCTGAGTTTAACGGAGAAGGAGAAACAGTTGGCGGTATCGTCGTCATGCGCTTTGGGGAGAATGCTCAACAAGTAATAAACCGTGTTAAGGAAAAGCTTGAGCAACTTAAAAAAGGTTTACCTGACGGTGTTGAAATTGTTCCTGTTTATGATCGTTCTGCATTAATTGAAAGAGCGGTTGATAACTTAGCCTACAAGTTGCTAGAGGAATTTGGCGTTGTAGCGCTAGTTTGTATTATTTTCTTATTTCACGTGCGTTCATCTTTAGTCGCAATTGTTAGCATTCCTGTTGGCATATTAACAGCCTTTGCTGTGATGCATTGGCAAGGGCTCAATGCCAATATAATGTCATTAGGTGGTATTGCCATTGCCATTGGGGCAATGGTTGATGGTGCTATTGTGATGATTGAAAACATGCATAAACATATGGAGCGCCTTACTCAAGAAGGAAAAGCACTCACTAAAGAGAATCGTTGGCAAGTTGTTATTGAATCAGCGAGTGAAGTAGGCCCGGCATTATTTTTTACATTACTGATTATTACCGTGAGTTTTGTGCCTGTTTTTACCCTAGAAGCTCAAGAAGGGCGGATGTTTGCTCCGCTTGCTTTTACTAAAACTTATGCAATGGCTGCATCAGCGGCACTTGCGATTACTTTAGTGCCAGTTTTAATGGGGTACTTTATTCGGGGTAAAGTACTTCCTGAGCATAAGAATCCGGTAAATAAGGGATTAACTTATATTTATATACCAGCCTTGAAGGGGGCTTTAGCTTTTCCCAAAACAACTCTTTTAGTCGCTTTAGCTTTCCTTGCCGTTGGTATTTATCCACTTGATAAGATTGGTAGTGAATTTATTCCGCCACTTGATGAGGGGGACTTAATGTATATGCCAACCACATACCCTGGTATTTCTATAGGTCAAGCAAGGCAGTTATTGCAACAAACAGATAAGCTAATTAAAACGGTTCCTGAAGTAGAGACTGTATTTGGTAAAGTAGGTCGTGCTGAAACAGCAACAGATCCCGCGCCATTAACGATGATTGAAAGCTTTATTCAATTAAAACCTAAGGCAGAGTGGCGAGAAGGTGTTACGACACAAAGCTTAAAAAAAGAATTAGATGCTTTAGTTAAATTACCTGGTGTGACCAATGCGTGGGTTATGCCTATAAAAACACGTATTGATATGTTAGCTACAGGCATTAAGACCCCTGTTGGAATTAAAGTAGCGGGGCCTGAGTTATCGGTAATTCAAGACATTGGTAAGCAGCTAGAAGAAATTTTAAAAGATGTTCAGGGGACTGCATCTGTTTATTCTGAACGTGTTGCCGGTGGTCGTTATGTTAAAGTTGATATTCAACGCGCCAAAGCAGCTCGTTATGGTTTAAATATTGCTGAAATTCAACAAGTGGTTGCTACCGCTATTGGAGGCATGAATGTTACTAAAACAGTTGAAGGGTTGGAACGTTACCCTGTGAACTTACGCTACCCACAGGATTATCGTAACTCTCCAGAGCAACTTTCTTTATTACCTATTGTTACGCCTAATGGTCAAAGGATTTCATTAGGTGATGTTGCTAATGTCTTTATTGAAGATGGGCCTGCGGGCATTAAGTCAGAAAATGCTCGATTAAATGGTTGGGCATTCGTTGATATTGAAGGTGTCGATGTAGGAACTTACGTTGTTGAGGCAAAAAAGGTTGTCGCAGACAAGTTACAACTACCTTCTGGCTACTCAATAAATTGGGCGGGTCAATATGAATATATGGAACGCGCAAAAGCCAAGTTAACTTACGTTGTACCGTTAACGCTTTTCATTATCATTATTCTATTGTATCTAAACTTTAGAAACTTCATTGAAGTGGCGATAATTATGGGAACTTTACCACTTGCTATGGTTGGTAGTGTTTGGCTGATGTATATCGAAGGGTTTAACTTTTCAGTTGCTGTTGGTGTCGGTTTTATTGCGTTAGCAGGAGTTGCGGTTGAGATAGGCGTTATAATGCTTGTTTATTTAAATCAAGCATATAAAGAAATGCTTATGGAGAATCAACACAAAGCTATTTCAACTTCTAAAGCAGATGTATATCAAGCTGTGTTACATGGTGCTGGCTTAAGAGTTCGCCCCGTTATGATGACCGCGGGTACCGTCATTGTGGGTTTATTACCTATATTATATGGAACAGGTACAGGTTCAGAGGTAATGAGTCGTATTGCTGCACCTATGGTTGGTGGGATGATTAGTGCGGTTCTTTTAACTTTGCTAGTACTTCCTACGCTATTTTATTTATGGCGTGCATCACATATCAAAAAGTAATACGCACTGAAGTTAATAGTAAAGTTATGAGCAAAACTATAAGGGCACTCTATTTTTATTTAGTTATTTAGTTATTTAGTTATTAAGTTATCTCTTTTAACTCTAATAAAGAGGTGTCCTTTTAGTCTTTTGCTCAGCGTTTTTATTTGCTCACTTGTATTAGTTAACCTGAACTCGGCTTAACACATACTTCTCTAGCAGCTATTTTTCCTA
>JBMYWR010000248.1:0-3885 GCA_049607625.1 Colwellia sp. | reverse complement strand
TTGAGTATGAGCAAAGTTCCTTAAGAAAAGTGTCCTGATTTAGTTGCGCAGAACAGTTCAAGCAGTTTACTGTCGGTTGGAAAACTGATGTTCTTTTTCATCACGGTGCTATCCACCACCACTTCGCGCAAACTACTTTCTTTTACCGCACCGACTTTTAGTACGACATCGACGGTGAGCGACAACATCAATTCCGCACCCTGTTCGCCAATTCGCTTGCGAAAGCGAACCATCGAACTTGGGTCACACGGCATATGATGAGTAAAAAACTGCATCCCACAAAAATACTGCCAATAGGGGTTTTCACACCACATGGCGACCGTATTTTCATCTGAAAGTTTATGAATTTGTTTAAGATATTCGAGTCCAGCCAGTAACCGAATGGGTTTTCCCAATGCGCCAGTATCTGCACTATAAAGTTGACCAAACTCGGCTTCTAGTCGCTGCCAATCAATGATGTTGGCCAATTTAACCAGTTCGTGGTTGGGCGCCACGAGGTCAATCAATTCGATCGAGAACAGTTGCTTTTGTGGTGTATGGTTGGTTGCTTTTGGCTTCATTTTTAATCTCCATTTTGCAAGGTTTTGAGGGGTGAGAAAACAAACCTTGCAAAATGAGGATAGTAAGATCGTTTAGATCATCAAGAAGATCAATAAATTAAGTGTTTTTCAGTGTCGACTAATTATTAATATTGACAATATTTACTGGAAAAATCGTAAAAGTGAAGCAAAACTTAATTTTATTGGAGGGCTAGTTATGCAATTAATCGTAATTAAATACAATTTTGAAATAGTGAAGTCTTCAGATTCATTTAAAAGACTGCTCTCAAATAATAAGCTAAAAAATAAACGTTTCATAAACGAAATTTTCGAATTCTCTAAGGAAGACTTGGAAAAACTCCTTTTCTGTGGGGAAGAAGAAAACTATTCTATCGGAACAATGATGAAAGGTTCCGGCGAGCAGTTCTGTATAACACTTATCCACTCTTCTAAATATCAAGTTGAACTCCTCATAACTCAGTTATATCTTCAATATGAATATAAGAAGAATGCTTGTTCACGAATTTTTAATAATGATTACTTGTTTGAATCTCTAGCTATATCAAATATTGTCGTATGGAATATAAATAGTCAAGAAAAACGCTTTTTTTTTACTGATGAAATAGAAAATATACTAAATATACCTAATTCTAAATCTTTAAGTTGGTGCGATTTGAAAAGTCTTATTCATAAAAAGGATAGGGGGCTTTTTAGGAATAACTTCATATCAAATTTAGAATTGAATAATAAAAGCTCATGCGTGGTTAGAGTAAATAGTAACTTTGGTGTTAAGTGGATTGAAATAACTGGAATAAGAAAAGAGCGAATTGAGAATGATAAGGTATTGCACTCATACTTTGGAATAATAAGAGACTGTAGTGTCGAGCAAATTTCAATGAGAGAATTAGATGAAGCCAATGAATGGAAACGTCTTGCTTTAGAAGTTGGTAATATAGGAAAGTGGAGAGCAATAAAGCTCAATGGGAGATGGGAATGGGATTGGGACAAACGCTTTAATTGCTTATTTGAACTTGAGATTGATGATTTTGGAAATCTAGAAAAGTGGGCTAATAAACTAGATAGAAATGATTTACCCAGGGTCCTATCGGCATTAGAAGTAAGCTTAAATACGGGAAGTGAGTTTAATGAGTCTTTTTCAGTAATACTAAATAATCATAAAGTTATTCAGGTGCTAGCGAAAGGTATAGTAATGAAAAGGAATGATATTTATAGAATTGATGGTATTGTCATAGATGAAACAAAAACACTTCTATACCAAAGCGAATTAAAAAAGCAAGTACAAGAAAAGACAGAGGAGTTAAATAAAGCTTTGGCTAACTCTGAAAAAATAAGTTCTGCGAAATCTGATTTTTTATCTATGATGAGTCATGAATTACGCACACCAATGAATGCGATAATTAGTTCACTTGAGTTAATGTCGTTATCAAAGCAACGTTCTTTTGAAGAGAATGATTTAATAAATACTGCGAACAATGCAGCACAGAACTTAGTTCAAATACTTAATGATATTTTAGACTTAAATAAAGTTGAAGCTGGAAGGTTAGAGCTCGATTACTCGGATTTTGACTTTTCATCGATGATACAAAGTGTCTTAACAATGTTTAGCGACTCTGCATGGCAACAAAATGTAGAAATTAATTTATCAGAATCATTAAATTTGCCAATGTTTATACAAGGCGATGAAGTAAGAATAAAACAAATTATTTTCAATTTATTGAGCAACGCTATTAAGTTCTCAGCCAATCAAATAAAAAAAGGGAATGTTCTTGTTAGTGTTAATTTTGAGGCTTCCCATCATATACCTCATAATCTAAAAATTAGCGTTAAAGATAATGGTATAGGTATCCCCAAAGAGATACAAAAAAAGTTGTTTACTCCTTTTGTACAAGCGGAGCGTTCTACGACAAGAAAATATGGAGGAACAGGTTTAGGGTTAGCAATCTCGGGAAGGTTACTTGAATTAATGGGGGGGCAATTTGAACTTAATAGTGAAGTTGGCAAGGGGAGTGAATTTACAATTAGTATTCCTATATGGTCTTTTAAAGAAAATAAATATTGTCTTAATATTAAAGCTAAGCTTATTAACTTTAATCAGAGAGATGAGGAGATTTTAATAAGTAAACTTAGGTATTTAGGTTGTGAGATTGTACTTAATGATTCAGCTGATGTTTTTTTTCTTGCTATATATAGAACAGAAGATCTGGATAAGGTAAAAAGTTTATTTAACTTGGTTGTTTGCTATTTTGATAAAAAGATACTAAAAGGTAGTAGAGGGTATTTAAATAACCCACATGTATTAATTTCTGAATGTACCTATCATCGCCTAAAATCAGTTATAAATCTTTGCAAGCAATCTAACATAAGCTCTCTAGAAGAAGAGAGAGTATTTATAAAGGAAAAAAAGCAAATTTCTGTGGAGCAAGAGCAATCTAAAATACTCTTAGTCGAGGATAATCTAATTAACCAGAAACTAATTGCTAAGCAATTGATAAGTCTAGGTCATTGTTGTGATGTAGCTAATAATGGATATCAAGGGTTTGAAAAATTCAAAGTTGGAGTATATGCAATCATCTTGACGGATTGTCATATGCCTGACATGGATGGTTATCAGTTAACTCGTGCAATTCGAGTTTTTGAAAAAGAGCAGAATTTAAAAAGAATACCTATTATAGCTGTAACAGGAGCAGCTATGAGCGGAGACAGGGATTTGTGCGAAGAAAGTGGTATGGATGATTTTTTAAGTAAGCCAATCAGTTTACAGAAATTGAAAACAATCATAGATAGGTGGTTAAATGACTAAATATCAGCTTTTGAATCCAAAAACAATGATAGATATATTAGGTGATGATGAAGATTCAATTAAAGAGTTTAGGTTGTTATTTATTGAACAATCAACTCAGTGTTTACCTGAGTTGAGAGAGTTATTACGGATGCAATCCTTTGATAAATTAAAATTAAAGGCTCATTACTTAAAGACTTCTGCTAGAGCTGTAGGGGCTGAAAAATCGGCTTTACAGCTGTATAAACTTGAAAATAGTGCGGTAATGCACAATGCCATAGAATCGGCTAAGATAATAGATGAGTTGTTTTTATTGCATGATGAATTGAAAAATATAATTTAAAGTAAATATTATATGAACTTTATCAATCCTATTATCTCACTTAATAAAGAAATCAGGGCAAGATCATGAACTTTACCTTGACATAAATTTATGATCTTATACTGCTTTTAAAATTAAGCAGCTCAATTATGTCAGCCAATACGTTGTTCGAATACTTTTCTTCCATTGATGACCCACGCCAGCAAGGCAAAGTGCAACATCCA
>JBMYWR010000247.1:0-3898 GCA_049607625.1 Colwellia sp. | reverse complement strand
CACGTACGGTTCTTAGGAGGGCGACACTTGGTAACAGGTGTCGTCTATCCGACAAGTGTTTGTTAGCTGTACTTACAACCAAAACTGCCATCACATTTTTGATTGTTGTATTTTATATCCTGTTGGCTCTTTTTCTCTGTGGCTTCGATTTTCATCGTACTCGATACCCCGATACTCACCACTATGTCCCGTTATTACTATTTTTCTTGTATCTAGCCACAATATTACTCTTTCAGCTTCTTCAGCAATGTGAGGGTAGAATTCATCAACTTTATCATTAAAGCCATCTGGACAAGTTAAACCAAGACCGTAACCTAACCCAAGGTTATCCATGAAACTAAATCCTTCGCAATATAGGTCATAGCATTGCTCGATATATTTATCCACATCGTGCGGCTTTGCAATTATTTTATGGAGGATGTTGCGAATACTCCATTCATAATATTTACCCATAGAAAAATACTTTGAAAGCACTTTTTGGGCTTCATATAAACTGGAAGGCGTTTTGTAGTTTATTGAAATGATTTCGAGATAATCATCAGAGTTTAAGGTTTGTTCTAGTGTAGGTTCCGTGTACACCCAATTCTCGAAGTCATTTAATTCGATTTCTCTGGATACTAATCTATAGAAAGTTAATTCGATAGGGTGCAAACAATTCTCTCAAAAAGCTAACGCCACACTAAGCGGCAACTAAAACTTGGTTAAAATTAGCGACGATGGAGTACAAGCCATGCGTTTTTTGCCCATACTCATTACGCACTGAACCGAATTTGTTGCATAGCTGATAAGAACTCTACTGTAACAGGATAACCAGAATCATCGCCAATGACTGAATCTATGTCACAAGTTGGACAAAGAGCTGTATCCCCATCATCTGTCCAATATAGGATATTTTTGTAATCGAATATATCGAGGCAATAGAAACAACCACATTTGTTGCTATTTCGCAAAGAATCTCGATGATATAACGAATTTTTGTGAGCCGCTTTCGCAGCATATAGTAGTTCAATATCCATATTTTTTATAGGTATATAATGCCCCGTTTAGGAGGTAATTATTGGCTAATAAATGAAAACAGTGAGTAAATCAAACTGTTTTGCGTCCATTGATTAATTTATTTGTTAGCTATACACATTCCATTCTGTAGCTCAAAGTTAAATTAGTTATGCTATCCGAGTTTGCAATGTAACGAATAATAGCTTTTTCGCTGTACCAGTCACCAGACCATTTAAATCTGAACTCACCATCTAGATTTTCAGATTCATACGCTTCACCGTTTAGCATCAAATGTATAACGGAAGAACCGGTAGAGTTTCCATAGCCTTCTATCTTAATAGCTATAACTTTATCTCCACATGTACTCGTTAATGTAAAAGTTTGAGATTTTGTTAAATTCTTATAATTGGTTGTAGAAACTTGATAATTATTACTACAAGCTATTAAACCAACCAATAAAAAATAGACTAAAACTCTCATTCGATTACACCATATAGCTAACGCCGCGATAAACGACAAAAAGTAGTTGCAAAATTTGTGACGCACGAACAAAGCCAACTGTTTTTGTCCGCACTTTTAATTTACCTTGTTAGGTGTATGTATTCCAAATTAGAGTAAACAAAACAAAAATTGAAAATGTTGCATACGTGACGATACCTAACCAAAAACAACCGGGTGATTCACTGCGCCTAACAGTTATTGCTTTAATTTCTATTTCTCCAGTTTTTACTGCATGAATGCAATAAACAAGTAAAAATGGGCTTAAAAATAAAAACACTATAAAAGCTGCGAAGTCACCAAACCCCTCGGATTGTGGTGTAAACACAAATGCCAAGAAAATAAAAATACAACCTAAAAGAAAAATAGTTTTCAAAAGCCGCGAGGTATTTAACCTTAAATTAGTTATTGCTTTAATTACAACGTTATCATCGTTTTTAACAGAACTTATTGGTGACTTACACTTAGAACCAGTTTTCGGAGAGATTCCTTTATTTCTATTGTCTATTTCTTTAAGTACAATTTGATACCTATGATGATATTTATCCCGATCAATATGCTCTAAAACATCTAAAAGTTCCTCATGAGTATATTGAGAAT
This sequence comes from Colwellia sp., assembly GCA_049607625.1. Taxonomy (GTDB): domain Bacteria; phylum Pseudomonadota; class Gammaproteobacteria; order Enterobacterales; family Alteromonadaceae; genus Colwellia. The sequence continues at coordinate 1,804 of JBMYWR010000247.1, read as the reverse complement.
AATTTGGTTCAGAAGTAAACACCAAGTACACCTAATATGTTTATAGCGAGCAAATTGCGCTTTTTTCTTATTGGTTTATTTTTAACAAACTTGTTAACTAATTGCTAGTTTTATAAAAATCTAGTCGTGTTAGCTTTTTAACTGTATAAAACGAGCGAAAGGGTCGTTTCTTGACTATGCGAGTGATTAAATTGTAGCTTTACGTATATACAGTTAGAAAGATTGTAAATGAAAAACTCTCTCCGTATTTTAATTACATTGAGGACTATATACTCTATCGACAGTACTCATTAAAAACTACAAGTACTTAATTTAGGTAAGTTCGCGATTTTTGTTCACTTTAGCAACATACGTCACCAAGATTAATAGAGGATACAGAAACCGAAGCTTTTATATCTTTAGCTCTGTGTGAAAAGGCATGGACTCACGAACTAGCTAAGCAGCAATATAAGTCTAATAATTGAACGAAGAAAGAGGATGGGAATATAGTTGCAAATATAGATCTTGGTTTGGCTACAGTGAAAAAGTGCACATAATTGTTACTCTAAAGGACGTGAAATAGTTAGCATGAACTCCTTCGTTGCTCAATAAGCCTTTTAATTTAGACCCGGTTAGTAGTTCGTTGTATTGGTGAGAATCGTGCATATTGCTATAAGTTTTAAAAGTACAAAGTTTGACGTTTCAAAAGAGCGAACAAATCCAATTAATCCGATTTTCGGTGAATCATTTTTAAAGTGGTTTAAATCTGAAATTGAACCTGATTTTGATGTTACTGAACCAGATGCAGAGGATTGGGGTTGGTATAGCTATATTGATTGGAAGGGACGTCAATACATGCTTGGTGCATCAACTTACTTTGAAGAAGGGGATGATCCAAAGTCAGAACTCGAGTGGATTTTACAAATAGATAAAAGCCTTACTTTCATTGAAAAGCTGTTTGGAAAAGCAAAAATATCTGAGACTGATGAATGTGTATTGTATTTAAAATCGAAACTAGAGTCAGAGCCTAAAATTAGCTCAGTAAGTTTTGAGTAATCGCACATAACAAACGTTGTTGATAGGTGTTTTTAGTGGTTGGCTTTACTCATTGTGTTCATTATTTTAGCCAACTACTAAATGTTGGTGTCATGTTTTCACGGAGAAGTGGCGTATTTAGGAAACTGAGATAGCGCAATTATTAAAGCTTGTCATTGGTAGACTTTGGAGTGATTGTATTAACTCTGGCGATGGGTTCGCTCACTACAAACGAAAGTGATATAGCTGGCTTATTTACATCAAGTCGCGGGTAATACATATTAGATAAAAGAGAGGTTAAATTGAAGCGGAGTGTTCATTTCAAAGTAAATTTGGGTTTGTTAGTGTTGTGCATAATAGGCTTTCAATTTCAATCTATAACCGTTGATGACTTCTTTGTTAACCCATTTTATATAGGTAGCATGGTACTTGGTTTTCTATTAGTGGTTAGAGGTTTGCGTTATACCTGCCAAAAGTGTTTAAGAAATCAAATAATGCTGGGCTTTTACAAATATCGTTTACCAACGTCAAAGTGCTACAACTGCGATTATGAAATTGATCAACATCATCAATAACAAAAAATTCACGGCAGAACAAGTGCATAGAATTAGAATATGGCCCGCTTCACATTTTAGCTAAACATTCTTGCCGGTTAAAAAAGCTTTAACAAACATCTGATCTTTAAATCAAGTAGAGATAACAAACCGCTCATCTAAACAGATAAAAGCCCAGTTAAACTGGGCTTTGCACTCTCACAATTTAATGCTTTTTCATTTTACTCATTTCAGCA
>JBMYWR010000246.1:0-3928 GCA_049607625.1 Colwellia sp. | reverse complement strand
GAGATAACTAAGCTCAAGAAACAAGCACTAATAAAATGAATAATATGATAAAACATCACCTTAATGTCCGATACCGTCTAGTATTGGACTTAACATACACGAAGAGTGGTCATAGCTATGTATAAATACGTTACTACCTATAATTTATATTATGTTAAATAACATATTTATCTTTATAAGCAGGTTCATTAGTCGTTAGATTTTAAGGTTTTTAGCCCCTTTTTTGCTTAATTTGGGTTTAAGCGAATTTATAGCTTTCTATGCAGTTCTCATTTTACTTTGTAAATTTTCAACAAAACTTGCTTCATTTCAATAAGACTACAACTGTGAATTTTACGAACCTAGATTTGAAATGTGTTTCTTGTATGGCTTCCAAAAATTTTGTTTTCACTGCCTGTAACCGTTATAACCATGAAATCTTTTTGCCAACCTCATAGAAGAATATTAAGGTGGTTATATAAGCAATGAAATATGGAACTATAAAATCAGAAAAAGTTCTTTTACCAACGAAAATTTTAATAGATATATTAATACTATTAATTATGCCTACTTTTGTGCTTTTTTCATGTTGAGACCCGTAAGAATTTTTTGGCTTAGCATATCCATCTGACCATACTAGGTATCTACAATAAGCAGTTCTTATATATAGGCTTTTGTTTGTGTGATAAAGATCTTGAATAAAATAACCACCTTCTGTTTTTTCATCAGCAATTACAATGTTGCTCTTGTTACATATTTTTTTTATTAGTTTGTTCTTTCTAAACTGTGATAATTCCTTATCAAACATTTTTTTGACTTCACCTTTTGAAACAACCCAATAACGGTATAAAGACCAAAAAAATGCCAACCATACGAAATATACAACTTTTGCAGTATCTTCAAATTCAATACTTATAGCTTGAATTTTTAGAATGTTATTAGTTATTTTTCCATCACCTATGATATAAATCATTATCCCCAAAGCAATTACCATGAGGTTTCTTCTTTCTGGGTGAGAGTCTTGATATTCCATACGCTCTTTGACACTTTGTCACACTTAGATTTTTATCACCTTATAACAAAAAAGGGCTTTTCACCCTTTTTTTCTACACTTTAATATAAATTATAAGCAAAGCCTTAGTAGTACAACCATAAGAAACTAGTGCTAAAACTCTTTCACCTTCCCCAATTAATTGCCCTAGTTACCCCTAACCCAATTTCATGCAGCACAACAAAACCAGCACCATATAAGGTAGCCCAAACTGGGATAATGATGAAATCGAGGGTTGAGGTAGATGATGAAACAGCGACTTCTTGGTAATTTGTAAGCCAAGGGTAAAATCCAAAACAGTAAAGAATAACTATTGGGGCTGCAAAGAGTATTAATCGCAGTTTTCGCTGTTTAAAAAATGGCATAAATGACATACCTAGCATGAGTAATAACGGCACGAACACGTAGATCACCGAAGAAAAATCATTCAGCGTCATACCTAAACCTATGGTTAGAATCAGCATGAATAAAGCAGTAAAAATGCGGTAGGCGGCTGTAAAATTCATAGTCATTCCTTGTAATGTACCTACAACCACCCTAGCACGCTTATTTATAAATGACTATTTTATAGACCAATTTGCCTATTACAGCCGATACTTTCTACAAAATATTTATCATGACTCACAAGTATAAACCCACCTTTAAAGCCCTGTAATGATTGAGCCAAGAGCTGTTTTGATTCAAGGTCGAGATGATTATCGGGCTCATCGAGTAACAAAAATGCGGTGCTTTCAATATTACTGACGATACACATAGCGAGCTTCATTTTTTCACCGCCACTTAAAAGTGCGGCATATTTAAAAACAGCGTCTTTTCTAAAGCCAATACTGGCAAGTAGAGTACGTGCGATGCTTTCATCTAGGTTTTTACAGTAAGTCATCACGTTTTCAAGCAGGGTTAGCTCGTTGTTTATTAATGTAAAATGTTGGTCTAAATAATAGAGTGCTTGATTGCAATGTAACTGCCCTGCTTTTACTGGTATGTCATATGTCAGAGTTTTTAGTAAAGTTGATTTACCAATGCCATTAGCACCCGCTAAATGAATTTTATCATCACTGAATACCTGAAAATTAATTGGTTTTTTTGTGCCGTGTGCTAATACCACATCCTCCAAGCTAAGTACTTTTTGGTGCTTAGCTTCATTTGATTGCGCTAAATAAAATTGCTGCGATTTAGTTTGTTCAAGCTTGCTAGAAAGCTCTTGTTTATTACTAGTCAGCATACTCTCTCGTTTAGCCGTATTTTTACTTTGTGATGATAAATTAGCGCTGGCTTTATCTTTTTTAGCATCCATCAGCACTTTAGGCTGGCTGCCTGATTTTCTGAGGGCTGCGCCCTGGCCTGCTCGTTTTTGTGCTTTTTGCTTTTGTAGTTGCTCTGCTGCCTTGAGCTTACTTTGCTGCTTAACAACGTGGTTTAATTTATTTTCAAGGGCAGCAACTTGCTGCTGCTTTTGTGCTTGGTATTCAGAGAAATGCATACCATATTGTGTTAAGCCAAGGGTTGTTAGCTCCCAAACTTCATAGGCTTGTTCTAATAATTCTTGATCGTGACTTATTAGTAATAATTGCCCTTTAAAGTTGTGTATTTGCTTTATAAGCCAGCTTTTGCCTTTTGCATCTAGATGGTTTGATGGCTCATCCAATATTAAAATATCGGGCTTTATGCAGGTAAATAGTGCCCAAAGCTTTAATTGGCTAAGCTGGCCGCCACTTAAATATTTGCCTAGTGAGTAAGGGGTTTTGTTGTTTACGCCAAGCCTTACAAGTTCTGCATTAAAGCGCTCTGGTAAGTCCCATTTTCCTTCAAGCAAAGTTAAGTTTTGCTCTGTAACTTGCCCTTGGTTTATCACATCGAGGGCATTAAACACAGGTTCTAGCCCTATACCCTCTGCAATTGTTAGGTTATCAACCTTATTCACATCGTTCATTTGCTCATAAAAGCCAAGGGCTGAATTACAAATAACCGTACCAGAGCTAGGCTCTTTTTGCTTAGCAAGTATTGACGCTAAGATAGATTTACCACAGCCATTTCTGCCGATTAGCGCGGTGACTCTAGCAGTGAGTGAAAATGAAAGGTCGTTAAATACAACATCGCCATTGCCATGTTGGTAACATAAATTAAAAGCTTGAAGTTGTGGCATAGTGCCTCCTGTATTACAGGGGCATAAGCGTGTGATCACACGAGAAGTAACATATTAAAAGTGATAGTGAGCAACGCCTACTAACCCTGTTGGTCCAAAAAGATAAAAATGAAATTGGATAACAGGTTTAGTTGTTCATGTTGGCGGTAACTCCTAAAAAGTGAGGCTAGATAATAACCACCCAGTGCTCAAATGGCAATGAGTTATGATAGTCTTAAGCTACATACTGCTTAAAGGAATGTATTTTGAATTTAGTTAAAAGCCCTCTTGCCTCGCAAAACCCAATTCAAGTTAAGATGCAAATTAATGAAAGTAAACGTGTATTTGTTATTGGCGATTTAGATGCAGATTTAACTAAATTTGAACAGGCGCTTTGCTCTGTTAATTTTAACCCAAGCGAAGATATCTTGTTTTCATTGGGCGATGTGATTGACCGGGGTGAGCACAGCATTGCGTTACTTGCGCGTTTTAAAGAGCTTGGTGTACATATGTGCCTTGGTAACCATGAGCATATGTTGCTTGAGTCATTACTTGCTAATGATAAAGGTTACTACCGTTTATGGGTTGAGAACGGCGGCCGTTGGCACCTAGAAGCAAGCGATGAAGAGCTCGCTTTTGCCTGTAAGCAGCTACTTAAATGCCCGCTTTCTTACTATGTTGAATACGGTGCATTAAAAATTGGTTTATCACATACCATCTGTGCTGATTGGGATTGGCAAAACCCTACAACCGACAAACAACAAGCGATTGGCGCA
>JBMYWR010000245.1:0-3970 GCA_049607625.1 Colwellia sp. | reverse complement strand
ATTTAGAAATAGCGCATGCAGATATCGCAATAATGATAACGTATTACATTGCGCAGCTTTTCTTAATTACTGGTTTTTTAAGTTATTATTCAAATAAGTAACTGTAAGACTTTACTAGCTATATAGTAAGCTTTTAGCGGACAAAATGATCTTAGTTCGTCTTTTTGTATTGTTGCCATTAGTAGGTTTTAATGGGCTTTATTTGTTAAAATACTGTATTTAAATGAAAAAGTTGTTTGGTGATTGTTGCATTCTAGTTCCTTTGTATTAAACTTTTCCACCTAGAGCGCACTGACAAGATGTTAGCGTGCTTATGTTTTGGATATATAGCCCATTGTTATATTTCCTAGCATTTCTAGTTAATAAACCATGGAAAGGCTTATATCTCCAAAGTGTTCTTTTATTCGTAATAACGATTAAATTATTTAAGGATTAAATAATGAAACACCCTCGCAATTTTGCGCTTACCTTAATTGCTACTTCATTGTTAGCAGCATGTGGTAGCGATAATGACAGTAATGATGAAAAACAAAATATTGCACCTGTTATAAGCGCAGAGAGTCAAGTTAGCTTTGATGAACTTACAACTTTAACTCTTGAACCTGAAGTAACGGATTCTGATGGCACTATCAGCAGTTATCAATGGGCACAACTTTCAGGACCAGAAATAGATTTATCAAATACGACTGACGCTACTTTTTCAATTACCGCCCCCGAGGTAGATGAGGATACGACTGTTGAAATTGAATTAACAGCAACAGATAACCAAGGTGCTTCGACTAAACATACAACAACATTGACTATTAAGAATGTATTAATTGCTCCTGTAATTGATGCTAAAGATCCTCAAGAAATCAATGAAAATACAGCGGCCACCTTAAATCTTGAGGCATCTGATCCAAATGGCGAAATTATCTCTTATGCTTGGTCGCAAGTAAGTGGCGTTGAGGTAGAAATAGCTGATAGTTCAACCACTAACCTTGAGTTCTCAGCCCCAGATGTAGACTTTGATGAAGAGCTTCAATTTGAGCTTCTTGTTACTGACAACGATGGTCAAACATTTACTCAAACGCTTGATGTAATTGTTGTCAATGTACCTACAGATGCGCTTGGTTCACCTAAAGGCTTAGAAACCATTGAGGTTAACGGAAGAAGCGTCGAAGCAGCTCAAGATGAACTACTAGTACATTTAAAAGAAGATATTACTCTTGAAGAGCAACAGGCAGTGCTCGATAAAATTGATTCATTGGGTGGCTCATTAAATAGCTACGACAAAAAATTAAAATTAATGCAAGTAAGGGTAAGAGATACAGCTGAAGAGTCTGTATTAATTAATGACCTAGCAAACCTTGAAGGGGTTCGTCACTCTGGATTAAATGAAATTGTAGCGCCAGATAGCCTTCGTGAAAATCCGATAAAATTTAAAAAGCCAAAATCGAATAAATCGATGCAGCTGACAATGGCTAAGAAAGTTGCAAGTGTTGAAGATGAAGCGACTTACACAGGAGATTATTGGCACAGTATCATTTCTGCAGATAAAGCATGGCAAGCTATTGAAGAAGACAGTTTAGAATCAGTAAAAGTAGGGGTTGTTGATACAGGTATCTCAGATATTCAAACTAGTTTAGATGAGTCACGACTATCTCGATTACAGATATTAGCAGACGGGGGTTATGTAACCACCGATACTGACGATACTGATTCAGAGCATGGCTTGTGGGTTACTAGCTTTGTTGCAGCGCACAATATGACAGAGGGTAAAAGTTATTCGGGGGTTAACCCGTATGCAAATGTTATTCATGCCGATGTGTACTTTAGACGTTGTGATGGAATTTTAAGTGCGGCTGATTGCCCATTTGGCATAGGCGAGAAAACATTTGTAACTGACTTAATTGCTGGTGCTAAAGCAACAATCGATAATGGCGCAAGTATTGTTAACTTATCTTGGGGTGATACAAGTAAGTGCTCAGATCCAACTGAAGAAAGGTTACAAAGCCGTCGTAGCTGGCGATTAAATCAAACCAACCTTGTCGAATATGCAAAATCAAAAGATGCGTTACTTGTGTATTCTGCAGGTAACAACTGCGAAAAAGCTGATCACCAACTTTTACTATCTGAAGATGATATCGGCGCTGATGCATGGAAAACAAACGCGATAATTGTTGCTGCGACTGATAGTAGCAATATGGATGCTACTTTTTCACGTATGGGAGAAGTGGTAAATATAGCTGCGCCTGGTGTGGATTTAGGTTGGGGTAATGGTGAAGTTGGAAGCGGGACATCATATGCTGCGCCTTTAGTCACAGGTTCTGCTGGTTTGATCAAAGGTATCAATTCATCGTTAAAGGCAGCTGAAGTTCGTGATATTTTACTTTCAACAGCAAGTAATACAGTTGTTTTATCTGATGAGTCTAAAGATGTAGGCACTACATCACCTACGAAATTACTAAACCTTAATTCGGCAGTTAAAACAGCACAATTAACTGTGGACTCTGATCTTGAAGTTATGGCTGCTACTTCATTGAGCAAAGGCACCGAAATTAATAAAACCATCGAATTTTCTTTACCAGAAACAACAGTAAATGCATTAGATATTATGTTTTTAATTGATGTTAGCGGTAGCTATGACGATGATATTAGTAATTTAAAAATACAAGCTGATGCAATTCTTGATAACTTAAATGGTCGGGGTATTAACGTAGCCTTTGGTGTATCGGCATTTTCTGATTTTCCAATTGATGGCTATGGTAGTGCAGGAAGTGGTGATGAAGCCTTTTATTTACTTCAAGAAGTCACGACTAATGTTGATGATGTGAAATCAGGTATTACTAGTTTAGAGACCTTTTATGGCGGTGATTATCAAGAGTCACAACTTGAAGGCCTTTATCAAGTAGCAACAGGTGCGGGACGCGATATCAACGACGACGGTCAATACACAGACGCGGGTGAAATATCGCCTTCTAGCATTGGTTGGCGTGAAGGGGCATTAAAAGTTGTGCTACTTGCGACCGATGCCGCTTTCCATGATTCTGATCTCGAAACTGACTATCCAGGTGCAGGTTTCACACAAGTTATTAGTGAACTTCAAGATAACGGCATCACGGTGTTTGGACTTCAAAGTGGTAGTAACAGTGATACAACAGAAGATATCAACCGTGTTGTAAGCGCAACGGGCGGTGTATCATTTATGCTATCAACAGACAGTAATGAAATCGCGGATAGAATCTCTGAAGCATTAGATGAAGCGCTGAAAGAGATTGATATTTCGATTGAACATATCTCTGGAGAAGAGTGGGTAGCTAATATCACACCAGAAGTCATCCAGGCGGCTAAACCAGGTGACACAGTAACTTTTGATGTAACATTGCAAGGTGTTAAAAGTGCATCAATAGAACCACTAAACTATGAAGTTATTTTATGGGTTAGAGGTGATGAAAGTGCTGTTCTAAGAAGGGTTGTTCTACCTATTACAGTTCCTGTAGCAGAGTAAAGTAATAGCGGGTATTTTTAGTAAATACCCGCTTTTTTAGGGGCATTAATGTTTAAGCGTTTTTTTATTTTCCACATACTTATGTTTACGAGCTTTATAACTGCTTGTAAGCAAAATGAGTGCGTTTACGAAGGTTTAAAGTATGAATGTGGTGTACTCGTTTTGTCTGTAGCAAAAGAATATGCAAGGTCTGCTGAGTTAGCTGATTTTTCAAAAGTGAATAGTGGCTATTTAAGATTAGTAGACCCTGAGCTTGGGCGTGTAATCATTGAGTTCGATAAAAACATAGAGCCAACCTTATTAAAGTCTCACATTCAAACACTTAACAGTCTCAAAGGTGTGAAAAGAGTTCATTACTTACCTGTAAGCCAGGTTGATTAACTAGATAACATATCAGTGATTATGCGTTTTTTATGTTATTATACGCGCGTTTTAATTTTCGAGATTTTCCATGGCAAATACAGCGCACGCACTGCACAT
>JBMYWR010000244.1:0-3972 GCA_049607625.1 Colwellia sp. | reverse complement strand
CGCGGCCTACAGGTGTTTAAGTTTGGTTACTTGTTACGCGATATGAAAGTTACGCGATATGAAATCGCTGCTACCAGGAAATGTCTCTGCCTCTGGTTATTATAGGAATAGTGTAAGCCGGGCCTTGGCCCGACAAATACAGGTGTTTTCAGATTGTGTGTTTTTTTAAAATCACAATTCGTAGTGTGACTTATACCACTTAACTAGATTAGCAACGCCTTCTTTAACGCCTACAGCTGGTTTATAACCAACAGCTTCAAATAAGTCTGATGTATCAGCATATGTTTTGTATACATCTCCCGGTTGCATCTCCCTGAAGTTTTTAACTGCTTCAATACCCAACTCTTCTTCGATAGCCTTTATAAACTCCATTAGATTTATTGGGCTACCATGGCCAATGTTATAAATAGAGTAAGGTGCTGAACTTGTTGCCGGTGTGCCTGTTTCTACCTTCCAATTATCATCACGTTTTGGAATAACTTCTGATATGCGCACTACACCTTCAACGATATCATCGATATACGTAAAGTCACGCCACATATCACCATTATTATTTACATCTATCGATTCGCCCGCCAAAATCTTCTTAGTGAAAATAAATGGCGCCATATCTGGCCTGCCCCAAGGACCATATACGGTGAAAAACCTTAAGCCAGTCGTAGGTAAATTATATAGATGTGAATAGCTATGCGACATTAACTCGTTCGACTTTTTGGTCGCTGCATATAGCGAGATTGGATGATCAACAGAGTCTGACGTTTCAAAAGGCGTTTTTTCATTTAAGCCATAAACAGAACTCGATGAAGCATATACCAAATGCTGCACCCTCGTATTTCTGCAACCTTCTAAAATGTTTAAATGACCAATTAAATTACTGTCTGCATAAGCGTGTGGATTCTCAATTGAGTAGCGTACTCCAGCCTGCGCAGCTAAATGAATAACCACATCGAAATTTTCATTCTCAAATAGCTTTGCTATTGCAAAGCGATCGCTTATATCTTGCTGCAAGAAAGAAAAATTATGTTCAGGTATCTGTTTGAGGCGATCTTTCTTCAAATTGATATCATAGTAGTCGTTAATATTATCTATACCAACAACTTCGAAGCCCTTTGATAATAATCTCTTACATACTTCAGCACCAATAAAACCTGCTGCCCCAGTAACTAAATACTTCTTATTCACACTATTTTCTTTCATCAGAGTTAAACATTAATTTTATTTATTTAATAGGTATCGAATCACAAAGATTGGATAGTCTTTAAATAAACGCTTTCTTACATGAGAATGCATTATAGCACGCTGTAACCATCTCAAACCGAGCTTTTTCACTATCGGTAAATAATAGTCTGCTTTAATCGATGTTTGAGTTAAAAAGCCGCCACATGTTGCTACTAATTGTACATCGCTACAGTACTGTTTCACTGCAAGTGCAAACTCTTCTTGCATTGGCGTTCCCATACCAACAACTACTCTTTTGGCTTGGGAGTGTGAAATTTCTTCACATACTCTTTTAAAATCACACTTTTGTAGATATCCATGATGCGAGTATGAAATATCTAAGCCTGGATATAAGCGTTTTAGATTAACGACAGCAGTATCTATTTCTTCTGACTTTGCACCAATTAAAGCAATTGGAATATTATTTTCACTACTATCATTTAAAAAATCGACCGCTACTGATGACATATCAAAACTTGCACGTTCGATTTTTTGTTTTCTAGTAAAGTTCGTTAGTTTGCATAAAAGCTCACCATCGACAAACCAATAATCAACTCCCTTTATTAACCTATCATCTTGGCTGATTATTTTATAAGAGAATGGGTTGATAAAGCTAACTACCTGACATCCCTTTTCATCAGTGAAATCATTCAATAATTCCAAAAACATATCTCTAGAACTTATTTTATTTTCAAGCTCTATTGATCTAAAACTTTTCGCCATTCATTAACTCCAAAATTTTCGTTCATTAATTTACTTCTTACCAATGACCGATCATGAGTAAGTATTTTTTCTCTATACTGGACTAATGCATTAAATAACGATTTGTTTTCTTCGTTTGAATACTCACATCTATAAAGCACGCCAAGATGGGTTTCAAATACATCAGGGAGTTGTTTTTTATAATCAACTTCTTGAAAGTCCGTCATAATTTCTCTAGGACCAGAGAGACAGTCAGCTACAATAGAATAAGTACCAAGTGCTATAGCCTCAGCTAAAACATTAGGAAAACCTTCAAAGTAAGAGTTCAAAACAAAGCAATCTGCATGATTAAACCATGCTGCAACATTACTTTTATGCCCAACAAGAGTTGCGTTAATTTTTTTCTCTTTAATCAGCTCTTCGAGTTCATTTTGCTGGGGCCCAGAACCTATAACATAAAGATGATCGTTATTTTTAAGTTCTCTGTTGTACTGATGGAATGTAAGCAGAAGTGACTTAAGTTGTTTTTGAGGAGCTAACCTGCCACATGTTACGAAGTTTAATTTATCAGTTGTGAACTCTATATGTTTAGCTGCGTCTATTTTAAGTGTTTTATGATCTAGGCTATTGTAAATAACTTCAATTTTTTCAGCTTTTATATAAAAGTTATCTTTCAGATCCTGCTTTATTGCATTGGAATTACACAGCACTTTATCAGCCAAATTGTAGTACTTTTTCAATATGCTTTTGGCAACTTTTAATTTTAAACCACTTTTAGATTCATATTGATTAGATAAATAATTTCGAACATTTAAGATTAACTGTACAGATTCTCGCTTTCCAGACTTGAGCAATGCTTTTGTAGTAAGAACATTACTCCACTCAAGAAATGAGAAAACAGCTTTGAAATCTTGCTGTATTAAGCGTCGCTTTAATGTTTTATAGAAAGCCCAAATCATAGATAATTTGTTAGAATTATTTGAGTTTGAACTCACTTGAATATACGTAAAGCTTAAGGCTTCGAGCTGTTCCAACATGTCTTTACTTGGCGGATATATAGACATAACTTCTATTTCAAAGTTGTCACGGTATAATTTTGCAATTTTAAGCATTTGCCTTTCGGCACCACCGTTTTCAATTTTATCGACTATAAAAAGTAGCTTTTTTTTATTCATGTTGTCTGTTTTTTCTCTGAAATAAAAAATATAGGATATATCCTGTCAGCAAATAAAATGTTGGTAATGTTTTAAATCTATCTGTGATGGCGGATGAATATCCAAAAAATAATAATTCAGACATCACTAGGCCAGCAACAGCAAAAGCAACACCAGAAATAATTAAATTCTCTTTGTAGGTCTTATAGATCCATATACAAGCTGCTGCAATTAACGTTTTACACATAATTGCAAAGAATAGGCCTAGAGCACCAAACTTGATTAAATGATACCCATAAAAAGATTCAATTATTGATATGCGAGTAGCTAACTCGACTCGATTCGCACCTAGGGAAAATGGAGGGATCTTACCAGCATACTCTTTGGCTAAACTCAATTCATGAAGACGGTGTCCTGTGGAGCCATCAACACCTGAAGAATCATTCCCGAAAACCTGCAATATATAACTTACCTGCTGAAATTTGTCTGAGAAGATTAAAAAAATGCCCAGAATTCCAACAAAAGATGTTATGAGTATTAAATAAGATGTTTTTCGTTTTTTCGCTCCAGTCAGCCAAAAAAGCACTCCCAGTACACCTAAGGTTGAAAATATGCCTCCACGACTAAACGTCATGAATAGAGCTAATATTGTCATTATAATCAAAGCTATGCTTTTCCAACTCATAGCAATACGCCTAGCGTAAAGACTAAAATAATAAAAAATAAAAAAAGATAAAAAGAACGAAAAGTCAGAGGGGTAACCGTAGGTACCAGACCAACGATAAAAGTGCAACGCCATGTCATTACTAGGCCTGCCCTTAAATATATCAACAATAGGCCAGAAAGCGCTCACATAAACGAGAGCTGAAAAGCAAATTTGAAAAACAAGTATTTTTTT
>JBMYWR010000243.1:0-3991 GCA_049607625.1 Colwellia sp. | reverse complement strand
TTTTACTTTCAATTGTGGCTGATTCAACAAAGCCTAATACAGTGATATCACCCGTTGCTTTGACGCGCATTCCATCTTTTACATCACCACTGATAATAACACTGCCATCAAATTCGACATGGCCCGTACTTACATCAACATGATGAAAGCACAATACGTCGTCCACGCGCATACCGCGGGGTAGGGCAACAGGTACGCCCTTCGCATCGGCAATCAACATATCACTATTGTTTGGATCGATGCGCGTTCCTTCGAATGGCTCAAGGGGTAAGTCTTTACCAGGTTTTGCAGGCATCACATCCCCAAACACTGTAAAGCCATCTTCACCGGGGGTTGCAGGGACTCTTTGCATTAATGGCGTGCCAGGTTTAACAGTAATAATGGCACCTAAATTACGCATGTCGACTTTACCGCCTGAGGTCGCTTGCGGGCTAAGAACGCGGTCTTGTGCTGTTGAGCATAAGCGCACGAATTTAGCATCGGTGCCTTCTTTAGGCATTCGGCCATGGGCAACAATCGCGGTGTAATGGGCGCCGGGTGGTTGCTTAAATTGTTGGCCTAAAAAAGTATCGAGGGCACGTAAACTAATGCCTTTAATCACTCCCGCCTCTGCAAGCACCTCTTGCGCCATATCCATGCTAACAATTTTACCGCCACGGGCTGTTGTTAAACTTGCTTCAACTACCATGTTTTTAGCATCGACTTTTACTTCAAGCTGAGCATCAACGGCTTTAGCAACCACTAAAGATTGGTTTTGATATTGGCTGCTAGGTATAAACAACTTGCCTATATTGGCATCAATATATTCGTAGCTGGCATAAGGAGACTGCTCAAGTAATTCAATTAATTGAGAACTTGTAGTAGGAAAACCCGCATCTCGAGGATGCTCACACAAAGAGACATAGCCACTTTGTTCATCGAATGAAAACATCGACATCTGAAAAGCCCTGTAAAAAACTGCCTGTTATTATAGTTATGTGTTGTTACAGGTTATTTTTGAAGAAGGGTAACAACGTTTCCTATTTCAGCACAACTTTTGTACTATGTTAAGAATTTGTATGATTAAAATGTGAAAATATGTATAAAAACTGATTTTTCTTGCTTGAAAATTCAGCATTCAAAGGCACTTAGCAAAAATTTACCGATTAATGCCTTGAGTCTGAATAGGCTGGATAGGTTAATTAATTTACTTAAATTGATCATTTACGGAGCATTGAAAATATAAGGGGCCATTCTGACCCCTTTATTTTGGTATGACTAGTTATGAAGGTTTCTAACTAATAACACATAGTTCTTTGTAGATGATCTGAAGTCTGATTTGATATCACCATCAGAGTTTATAGACAGAGACTTTATTGCCGTAGAGGTAAGATCAGGAGTCGAAGTCCAAAAACTTAAATTATTGCTACTGTCATATGGAATAGCAGGGAATGCAGTTGTATTGACTGATGGTCTCGTTTTAGAGTGATCAAATATTGTTTTTAGTTCATTTACATTCGGAAGTCGCCAATTACTATGGCCAGCATATGTGTAATCAACTCCAGAATTTAACGAATCATGCCAGTAAATAGCAGTCATCTCGCCTTCACATGCCAATGACTCCAAATCCCAATTTTGGCCAACGGCGCAACGAGTCCACATAAGGCCTGTATCTAAATCAGTAACACTTCCATCTTGGCTGATGATATACCTAGAATCCGTGTGTGTTGAACTAGTGTAAGAGTTTGTATTTACTTTTGAGCCTGAAACGAGTCTTACACGGCCTGAAGTCGTACGCACTAACTTAGCATCATTTGCTTTATATGAAGAACCAAAGTCAACTAACCATGCCTCAGTGTTGTCACTAGCAGATGGGGTAGCACTCCAATAATGCCAATTAACGGTATTTGGAAAGTATGTTGTATCGATATATGTATTGCTTTTACCTTTATGCACAAGTTGGTTTAGCTCTTCATTAGATGGTATGCTCCAATTTGTTTTTCCACATAAAGAATTGTTATTCGCGAAATCGACAAGCGCGTCCCAGTCTCCATAATATGTTCCTTCCTTGCTATCGTCGTTAAATCCTTTAGCTCCTTTACCGCCCCATCTATATGTATCCATATTATGCTGAGTGCCGCCATCTGTAGTTTTAACTTCCCACACTAGTCCTGTATGGTTATCTCTAACACAAGTCCAACTACTTTGATCCGCACTAAGCTCATTACCATCTGAGTCTAATTTGGTATAATCAAATCCAGCATCACCAGCCCCAATTTTTAATAACTCAGTATCGGCATCGCGGCCTTGTTCACAGTCATGTACTTTATTTTCTGTCACCACACACTCTGAATCATTAGCCGATTGCGTCGCGCTAACTTTTACACCTGTGTCATTTACGAAATGATTAATTTTAACAACATCAATATCAACTGAGTCCGAACTCGTAAGACCCATGTCATCAGTTACAGTTAGTTCAAATGTAATTTTTTCATCGTCATTAAAGTTAGCTGTAAAGGTTGGAGCCATATTACTGGTACTTGATAGCACAACAGTTGAACCTACGGTTTGCGTCCAATTGTATTCAACAATTTGTCCATCATCCATACTTGCTGTCGCATCGAGTGATACTTCGACTCCTGTTTCAACGATTTGATATTTAGCAGCAACAGCAATTGGGTGTTTATTAATATATACATTTACAGTATCAGAGTGAGATGCACCTTCGTCATCAGAAACAGTAAGCTCAAATTCAAGTGTTTCTCCTTCTAGTTCACTGCTTGGTGTAAAAGATAAGAGCTCTGAATTTGAATTCTCTAGAGTTAAATCAGATTCAGTTAAGAGATTCCAAGAGTAGCTTACTATACTTCCATCTTCGTCGAAGCTATCTGAACCAGATAGTGTTGTTTGAACATTGGGATTGACAGTGACGTCATCACCAGCAGCAGATGTTGGAGAAATATTAACTGGTAAAACATCTAAAGAGACGGTTTCTGTTGTTATTGCCCCTTCGTTGTCAGTTGCGCTGACTGCAAAGGTCAAGGTTTCTTTCTCTGTTACTGTTGGAGTGGTGATTGTTATTTCTGAAGCCGTATTGTCATCTATCTCTACATTCAAACCTGATAATTGCTCCCAAAACATTGAGGTAACTTTCCCATCAACATCATTGGCATTAGCTGACAATTTTACTTCTGTTTGCTCATTCACAGCTGCAATGGAATTAATTGAAATAGAAGGAGATTCGTTTACAGGTTCAATCGTTAAGGTTACAGATGATTTTGCAGTAGCCCCATCATTGTCTGTAACTGTCACTTCAAAACTCATAGTTGTGCTAGATGTGACGGTAGGTGCTGTGAATGTTAGGGTCTCACTACTTTTGCTACTAATAGCTAAATCATCTCCAGCAGTTTGTGACCAAGCATAGCTAGTAATCGAACCATCAGAGTCTGTAGCATCCGCTGTTATCGATACGATAGATTGTTCTAAGTAGCTTCCTTCACTTTGAAGTGTGACTGTCGGTGCTTTATTAACAATGGGTTTTTTATTTTCAGGCTCTGAGCTTCCCCCTCCGCCACATGCTGTTAATGTTGCAGACACAAAAGTTGCAATAGCTAGCTTTTTCATTGTTTAGGTATCTCCATTTTTATTTTTTAATTGTTTTTAAGTTCTTCCTTATTTGGAAATTGGATTATATACAAGTTGAATTTTAAATAAACTGTTGTATTTCAAATGGTTACAAGTGCTTTTGGGTACAGGTGCGTTATTTGTTTTTTTATGTGATGAAATTCCATAAGTAGACCAGCTCGTTTTTAGTGAAAACCTTCTAAACCCACTAAAGAAATTCGAATCAAAGATAAAAAGGTTGTCAAACCAATACAATACCGCTACAATCCGCAACATCACTAGCTTTGCTGGCGATAGAAAAGTATTCTAAGATTTATGTCTTATGACTAAATCGGGGCTGATTAGGATTCGACGGAATTCAAGACGCCCGAGGTGCATGTCGAGGTGC
>JBMYWR010000242.1:0-4035 GCA_049607625.1 Colwellia sp. | reverse complement strand
AGACTTTCGTGATGTTTTTTTATATCGCCATGAGCTTGAATAACATTAAGTGATACGCTGCCTTTAAGTTTTTTCGCAATATCATGTCTTAAGGTCAATGCTTTTTCTACTTTTATCGCCGAGGTAAGCACACAATCTGCAATTTCAGCTCGTACATAGTCACAGCATGCTTTAAAGGCTTCTTCTGTTCTCGTGATATTGTTTTGGTTATATTGTGCTTGATACGCTTCAACAAGATGCAAACAGGCACCTAAGATACAATCTTCCAATAACTGGGCAATATTGCCGAACGGATTAAAGTACAAGCCGAGTTTCGCTTTATTCGGTAAATTTTCTTGCAAGTACTTTAAAGGTGATGGAATATTTAATAACACAAGGCGTGTTAAACCTAGCTTCATGGCTTGTTCTGCTTGCTCTTGTTGTTCGAACAACTCAATTGCCACATCTTTTTTATGATCTACTAGCGCAGGGAATGCTTTAATGGTGATATTAGCGACTTTCTTTTCATAGCTTTGAGGGAGTTTGCCAAAATCCCAAGTGGTTAATGACTGCTTTTCAATACCTTTTTCTGCTACTTTCTTAATCGAGGCTTTTACGTTGCCTTGCAGTTTAGCTTTTAAGGCATGAAGGTCTCTGCCTTGATCAAGTAACTTCCCTTTCTCATTAACAACTTTGAAGTTCATCGTTAAATGTACCGGTAAAGTGACTTCTTCCCAAACATCTTCTGGAAGGCGAACGCCCGTCATACGAAGCAGTTGCTTAGCAAGTGCAGACTGCATTGTTAAAGCGTCTTCTTTTTTACCCGATGCCGATTGTGTAGCAGTAGAAATAACATCTAAACATGCCTGCGCAAAATTTGGGGCAGGAACAAAGTTTCTTCGTAAATTTTTGGGCAACGCTTTTATTAATGCCACGGCTAAATCAAAACGAAGCGCGGGTATAAGCCAATCAAAACCAGTGTCTTGAATTTGATTTAGCAGACCCAGTGGAATAACCAGGCTAATACCATCGTCAATATCGCCTGGACTAAAATGATAAGTGAGCGGTAAAGTAAAGCCGTCTTGCTGCCAACTATCAGGGTAATCTTTTTTACTTAAGGTACCAGACGAATCATTTAATAAGAAAGCTTTGGTAAAAGTTAAATATTGATCATCTTTTTGCTTTGCTTTTTTCCACCAAGACAAAAAGCTTATTTGACAAGTTACGATATCAGGTATTTTCTCTTGATAAAAATCAACAAGTTGTTGCTCATCAATTAAGAAGTCTTTGCGTCTAGCTTTTTGCTCTAACGCTTCAATACTCTCTACTAATTTTTGGTTTTGCTTTAAAAAGCTTTCTTTAATAAAGCTATCACCGTGCACCAAGGCTTCACGTATGAAAAGCTCTTTACAGGTATCTGGCTCGATATGTTTAAACTGTACTGCGCGCTTAGTTACTATTTGCAAACCATAAAGAGTAACTTGTTCAAAGGCCATTACAGCGCCTTGTTTCTTTTGCCAATGCGGTTCACTATAACTGCGCTTCACCAAATGCTCTGCTAATGGTTCAAGCCAAAGGGGATCTATTTTGGCATTCATTCTTGCAAATAAACGACTGGTTTCAACAAGCTCAGCAGACATTAACCATTTAGGTGATTTTTTCGCAAGCGCAGAGCCAGGGAAAACAAAAAACTTACTTCCGCGAGCACCTTTAAATTCTCTGTTTTCATCCTGCTGACCGATATGACTTAGCAGGCCTGATAAAATAGATTGATGTAAACTAGCGAGTTCTGTACCGTCGCTGTTGTCAGTTTTGTTTTGCTTGCTATGCTGATTACCTTTCCCTGCTGTGCTTTCTTTACTTTCGTTTAGATTGCCCGTTGGGTCATTAACATCAAACTGATAATCGAGTGAAGTCCATGATATTTTTTGTTCTCGAATCGTTTGCTTTAACTGGCTGAAAAGATCTTGCCACTCTCTAATACGTACATAGGAAAGAAACTCTTTTTGGCACAGCTTTCTAAATTGATTTTGTGATAGTTGTTTTTGCTGCGCCGAGACATATAGCCAAAGATTCAATAAACCAATAAAGTCTGATTGTTTATTTTTAAAACGGTTGTGCTTTTCATCCGCCGCTTGTTGCTTTTCATGCGGACGTTCGCGTGGGTCTTGAATACTTAATGCGGCAACAATGACAAGTACTTGCTCAATACAGCCCGAGTCTATCGCGGTAAGTACCATTTTGGCTAAACGAGGATCGATTGCAAACTTCGACAGTAAGCGCCCTACTTTTGTTAGCTTTATGCCCTGCTTATTTGCATTGTGTGTATTAGCGCCTTTCTCTTTAGTTTTTGCATTAGGCTCTATCGCGGCAAGCTCTTCAAGTAAGCGCACACCATCTGTAATATTTCTATTATCAGGAGCTTGTACAAAAGGGAAATCGCCAATTTCACCTAAATCGAGCGATAACATTTGTAAAATAACCGTGGCTAAATTGGTTCTAAGAATTTCAGGATCGGTAAATTCGTCCCTGTTTGTAAAGTCCTCTTCACTATATAAGCGAATACAAATACCTTCACTGACGCGTCCACAACGACCAGAGCGCTGGTTTGCACTTGCTTGAGAAATAGCTTCAATAGGTAAACGCTGTACTTTGGTTCTGTAACTGTACCTTGAAATTCTTGCTGTGCCTGGGTCTATAACATACTTAATACCCGGTACCGTTAAACTTGTTTCGGCTACGTTGGTTGCTAATACAATATTACGACCAGTATGCGGCTTAAATATTTTATTTTGCTCGGCAACGGTAAGTCGTGAATATAAAGGCAGAATTTGTGTTGGAGCGCGCCTTTCATGAGCAAGGTGTTTTAATAAAGCGGCAGCTGTATCGCGTATTTCCCTTTCACCGTTAAGGAAGATAAGAATATCTCCTCTACCCTGATTAATTTCGCTTAGTTCATCAACCGCATTTAAAATACCACCAATAATATCGTTGGTTTCAGGTACGCTTTTTTGTTCTAATGAGTTAGCGCTAGTAGACTCTGCATCAGAAATTTCATTTAAAGGTCTATAACGTAATTCAACCGGGAAAGTACGACCTGAAACTTCAATAATAGGGGCAGCTTTTCCCTTACTATCACAAAAGTGGTTAGCAAACTTTTCAGGGTCGATGGTCGCCGAGGTAATAATCACTTTTAAGTCAGGACGTTTTTTTAATAAACTTTTAAGATACCCCAGAATAAAATCAATATTTAAACTGCGCTCATGCGCTTCATCAATGATAATGGTATCGTATTGTCGCAATAGCCTGTCATTTTGCATCTCAGCTAACAAGATACCGTCTGTCATTAATTTTATATAGCTTTTGTCGCTTACTTGGTCGTTAAAACGAACTTTATAACCGACTTCATCACCGAGTTTTGTTCCTAGCTCTTCGGCAATACGATTAGCAACCGTTCTAGCCGCAATACGCCTAGGCTGAGTATGACCGATTAAGCCATCGACACCTCTACCGAGTTGTAAACAAATTTTAGGAATTTGTGTTGTTTTACCTGAGCCTGTTTCACCAGCAATAATAACCACTTGGTTTTCTTTTATTGCTTTACCGATAAGCTCTGCATTTTCTGAAATAGGTAAACCATCAGGATAAGTAATCGCTGGTAAGTTTTGCAACTTTCTTTGTTTAGTTGCTATAGATGACTCGATAAGTGTTTTTATTTTTTGCAGCTGAGTTTGGTTTTGCTCACTTTCTTTTTTCTTTTTCAGCTTAATTAAGCGGCTTTTTATTCGTCCAATATCACAAGCTCTAGCTTGTTTAACTAGTTCAAATAAACTTTGTAATTGGATAAGTTCTTCACCCTCACTATTAGAAGACTGTTTGGTGCCAATATTAGCTGATGTTGACGACGTGGCAGATGAAGATGATATTTTTTTTGATGGTTGACTAGACAAAACAAACCCAAAGCTAAAATTGAAAGTAATTTAAAGATGTAAGATACAGGGCGCAAGTTTAGCAATAAGCGATTTACTGTACAAACCTTTGCTCTTTTTTAATAGA
>JBMYWR010000241.1:0-4075 GCA_049607625.1 Colwellia sp. | reverse complement strand
CTCCACATGAATCCTTTATATTGGCACCAAACCAACTTGTTAAAATTGACTTTCCCATAGCTAAGCTAGACTCTCCAACAACATGTATCGCAATTGAAATTGCCCCAGAACGAGTACAGCAAGTTTCTGATAGCCTTAATAGTTGCACGCCTATGCTGAAAGACTTTGGTGAGTGGCAATATAATCCAACCGCCTTGCATACTCATCATTCAGAGCAGACGCAGGAATTACTGACTCGAATAGTGTCGCTCTATTCCGAAAATAATCCGGACCGAGCATACCTTATTGACCTCGCCATTAATGAGCTTAGCGCGCGTTTGTTAAGACAACAGTCTCGTGACTTTATAATTGCACATAGCGCAAAAGACCCTGAAGCCAATCAAATTAATCGAGTGATTCAATACATACTGGGCAATTTATCATTGCCTCTTAATATTGAGCATTTGTGCAAAATTGCAGTGATGGGAAGAACAAAATTCTTTAATGTATTTAAAAATCACTTAGGTTGCACGCCAATTGCTTTTCAACAACAAGAGCGCTTAAAGCTAGCGGCAAAACTATTAGAGAAAGGTGTGCAAATCACAGAGGTTGGTTTTGAAGTTGGGTTTTTAAGTTCGAGTCATTTCAGCAAAGCGTTTAAGTGTTTTTTTGGCCAATCACCTAAATTTTACCAAATGAGCAAGCTAAAACCGCAAATCATTAATTAACCAGATCCTGGTGATCATAGCGATAAATAAAGAATATCCAGTTATTTGAGCGTGATACCGTCTTTTTACTTGATCCAGGGCACATTTGATTGACAGTTTAAAAACTGAACATTAGAATACGTCACCCCTAATTTTGGGGGAGGCGCAATAGTGCGCTAATGGGTAGTAACAACTAATCAGGAGCTTATTTAATGGCAACTATTAACCAGTTGGTACGTAAGCCTCGTCGCCAGAAGACAAAACGTAATATGTCTGAAGCATTGGACGCATGTCCTCAAAGACGTGGTGTATGTACTCGTGTTTATACAACAACACCTAAGAAGCCGAACTCTGCACTACGTAAAGTAGCTCGTGTTCGTCTAACTAATGGTAACGAAGTAACATCTTACATCGGCGGTGAAGGTCATAACCTTCAAGAGCACAGTGTAATCCTAATCCGTGGTGGTCGTGTTAAAGACTTACCTGGTGTACGTTTCCACACTGTACGTGGTGCACTTGACTGTGCTGGCGTAGCAGACCGTAAAGTTGGCCGTTCTAAATACGGTACTAAGAAGCCTAAATCTTAATGGTTCTCCGTTAAGTAAGGCCAAGCAACTAGAAAATTAATTAGTTTTGGGTAATCCCTGAAGCAATCGGAGAATTTAAAATGCCAAGAAGAAGAGTCGTAGGTCAACGTAAAGTTCTTCCAGATCCTAAGTTCGGATCGGAACTACTGACTAAATTCATCAACGTAGTAATGTTAGATGGTAAAAAAGCTGTTGCTGAAAAAATCATCTATAACGCGTTAGATGTAGCTGCTGAAAAAACAGGTAAAGATCACCTTGTAGTTTTAGACGAAGCTCTAGACAACGTCCGCCCTACAGTCGAGGTTAAATCTCGTCGTGTTGGTGGTTCTACATACCAAGTTCCTGTAGAAGTTCGTCCAGTTCGTCGTAACACTCTAGCCATGCGTTGGTTAGTTGAAGCTGCCCGTAAACGAGGTGAGAAATCTATGGCGCTACGTCTAGCTCATGAGATTGCTGATGCGATTGACAACAAAGGTTCTGCTGTTAAGAAACGTGAAGACGTTCATAAAATGGCTGACGCTAACAAAGCATTCGCTCACTACCGTTGGTAGAAACAAAAATAATAATACTGGAACAAAGAGGAATTTATGGCGCGTAAGACACCAATTGAGCGATACCGAAATATCGGAATCGTGGCTCACGTTGATGCTGGTAAAACAACAACAACTGAGCGTGTACTATTTTACACAGGTCTTTCTCATAAGATCGGTGAAGTACATGATGGTGCTGCTACCATGGACTGGATGGAGCAGGAGCAAGAACGTGGTATTACCATAACTTCTGCTGCTACAACCTGTTTTTGGCGCGGTATGGATGCTCAGTTTGATGAACACCGTATTAACATTATTGATACTCCGGGGCACGTCGATTTCACTATTGAAGTTGAACGTTCTTTAAGAGTATTAGATGGTGCGGTTGTTGTGTTATGTGCGTCTTCTGGCGTACAGCCTCAAACTGAAACTGTATGGCGACAAGCTGATAAGTATCATGTACCACGTATGGTATTCATTAATAAAATGGATCGTACCGGTGCTGACTTCTTCTCAGTTGTAAACCAAATTGAGAATCGCCTGGGGGCAACCCCTGTGCCAGTGCAATTGCCTATTGGAGCGGAAGATAACTTTCGTGGTGTAGTTGATCTTTTCAAAATGAAAGCGATTAACTGGACTGAATCTGATCAAGGCATGACCTTTACTTACGAAGATATTCCAGCTGACATGGCTGATGATGCAGAAGCTTACCGCCAAGAGATGATCGAAGCGGCTGCCGAAGCGAACGACGTGTTAATGGATAAATATTTAGAAGGTGAAGATCTCACTGAGCTCGAAATCAAAGATGCGTTACGTCAACGTACCTTAGATAACGAAATTGTTCTTTGTGCGTGTGGCTCAGCGTTCAAGAACAAAGGTGTTCAAGCCGTCCTCGATATGGTTGTCGAATTTATGCCTTCGCCAACCGAAGTTCCAGCTATTAAAGGTATTCTAGACAATGAGTCTGAGGGTGAACGTCAAGCCGACGATAACGCGCCATTTGCAGCGTTAGCCTTTAAGATAGCCACAGACCCATTTGTAGGAACCTTAACGTTTTTCAGAGTCTACTCTGGTGTCGTAAAAACTGGTGACAGTGTTTACAACCCAGTGAAAGGCAAAAAAGAACGCTTTGGGCGCATTGTTCAAATGCACTCAAATAACCGCGAAGAAATTAAAGAAGTACGCGCGGGAGATATTGCAGCTGCGGTAGGGTTAAAACAAGTTACTACTGGTGACACTTTGTGTGACAGTGATAACAAGATTACGCTAGAGCGTATGGAGTTCCCTGATCCAGTTATCTCAATTGCAGTAGAGCCAAGATCCAAACCTGACCAAGAAAAAATGGGTGTTGCGCTAGGTAAACTAGCGGCCGAAGATCCTTCTTTCCGTGTTGAAACGGATGAAGAGTCGGGACAAACCATTATTTCTGGGATGGGTGAACTTCATCTAGACATAATTGTCGATCGTATGCGTCGAGAATTTAGTGTTGAATGTAACGTAGGTAAACCACAAGTGGCTTACCGAGAGTGCATTACAGCGCCTGTAGAGATTGAAGGTAAGTTTATACGTCAGTCTGGTGGTCGTGGCCAATATGGTCACGTTTGGCTGAAGCTAGAGCCTATGAGTATTGAAGGCGATACCCCTTACGAATTCAGTAATGAAATTGTAGGTGGTACAGTTCCTAAGGAATTTATTCCTGCGGTAGATAAAGGCATTCAAGAACAAATGAAAAGTGGTGTCCTTGCGGGATATCCAGTTCTTGGTGTTAAGGCAACATTATTTGACGGATCGTTTCATGATGTTGACTCTAACGAAATGGCGTTTAAAATTGCGGCATCGATGGCATTTAGAAATGGTGCCTTGGATGCTAAACCAAAACTTTTAGAACCAATGATGAAAGTAGAAGTTATCACACCTGAAGAATCTATGGGTGATGTAGTAGGTGACTTAAACAGACGTCGTGGGATGATAGAAGGGATGGACGAAGCGCCGGCGGGACTAAAAGCAATAAATGCTCAAGTGCCTTTAGCGGAAATGTTTGGCTATGCCACTGACTTGCGTTCAGCGACTCAGGGGCGTGCTTCATACTCGATGGAATTCCTAAAGTATGCGGAAGCGCCTAACAATGTTGCTGAAACTATTATGTCAGCAAGAAATTAAATTTTATTTTTAATATTTGTGTCTAAAATTAGATCACTTTCAATTTAAGGAAACTTAAAAATGGCAAGAGAAAAGTTTGAACGTACTAAACCGCACGTTAACGTTGGTACAA
>JBMYWR010000240.1:0-4076 GCA_049607625.1 Colwellia sp. | reverse complement strand
TTTGCTTTAATCGATTTAGCTTGTATAAAATGTTCAATGGCTTGGTTATATTTTTTAGTTTTATCAAATTCACAGGCTAAAGCTAAATGATAAGAAAACTTAAATAGCTCTAGTTGTCCTTCATCATCAATTAATTGTGTTAACTTCTCTACTTCACTTTCTGTTAAGTTTTGTTTTTTTAATTTTGATAATTGATAAAACGAACTTGCATGGTTTGGCGTATACTTAATCGACTCCCTAAAGCAGTTTGCTGCAAGTTCAAATTCTCCCAGTTGCTCGTACAATACACCTAGGCGGTTAAGAGCTTCACTGTTACTTGCTTCAATAGTAATAACTTCTTTTAATAAGCTAACCGCTTTATCTTCAAACCCTAATTGCTTTAGGGTGGTAGATAAATTAATTTTAGCAACAATATTACCGTCGATTGAAATCGCTTTATTAAATGCAACCTCTGCTTTTTCATATTCGGTTAGACTGTTTAAAACTTCACCTAAATTATTAAACGAAATACTTCGATTAGGATCAAGGTTAACCGTATATGAGATAACCTGCTTAGCTTTGTCTAATTGGCCGAGTGCTTTTAAAGATAACGTTAAATTATTTAAGCAATCAATGTACTTGTTATCTATTTTAAGTGCTGAATCAAAGCAATACACTGCTTTGTCGTGTTGATTTAAGCCTGCTAATATATTACCAAGGTTGTTTAGCGTACTAGGTTGGTTTGGGTTTAGCTTTAATGAATTTTCAAACATGCTCTGTGCTTTTTCTAGCTGTTTTAATTCTTTATAAACTAAACCTAAATTGGTATATGTTTCAGGGTCCTTGTTATTGACCGACAGGGCTTTAGTTAAATAATCTTGTGCTTGAACATAGTCACTTTGCTCTATACAAACAACACCTAATAAGTTTAAAGCAAATTGATTATTTTTATCTTTATTTAATACCTTAATATAATTATTTTTGGCATCAGTTAACTTACCTTGCTGCTGCAAGGAAAAACCTTTTTCGAGTAACTTTACTACATCAGGTGTCAAAACTTCACTTCCATCTCAATATTTCTACAATTTAGTCGCTTATATTATTATGTTTTACGAGCGCGGAATACAATTAATGCCATGCTTATACAAAAAAAGCCTGCTAATTAGCAGGCTTTTCATCATTTACCTTTAAAGACTAGAAGTTATAACCAACTCTCAGTCCCCAAGTTCTTGGTGCAGCATAATCTTGTGCAACACGCGCTCTAGATAAAATTTCAGTGTAAGTGGTAATCAATTCATCAGTCGCATTGTTTACCCATAATTGAGCATTCCAATCGCCACTAGCTGAAATCCATTTAACTGATAAATCTAGTTTAGTATATGACTCTTGTTCACCAAAGAATACTGGTGCACGGTTTGTTTCATAACCACTGTTGTAGTAACTAAACACATGTGGTGCTACAGTACCCATATCGCCAAGGTCGAATGTATAAGAAACACCAAGACCAACCGTTAAATCAGGCGTGTAAGGCGTATTCTTACCATCCATTACGAAAACACCATTACCATCGGCATCAATTTCGTCAGTACCGATTGGTTGTTCACCATTCCAAACTAAGTTACCTGTTGATACGTTAAACTCGTCGTATTCAGACATATCATAAGAAATACCAAAGTCTACAAGTAGGTTGTCAGTTACATCCCAAACACCTTCAATCTCAATACCCTGGGCATTAATTGAACCACCTGGAATTTGAGTAGCAACAGCAACACCGTCACCTTTATCAATAAAGGCAGTTGTCGTTAAGCCGTCATGTGTTCCAGTGTAAAACGAACCATTTAAACGTAATGAGCCATCAAGTAATGTTGATTTAACACCAACTTCATAAGCTTTATTTTCTTGAGGGTCGAGGAATTTATGCGTTGCATTGTCTACAGAACCAGCAATATAGGCCGTTGAGTAAGAAGCATACATCATCACATCTTCAAGCAACTGATAATCAGCACTAATTAAGTAATCGACATGATCATCTTCACCGTATTGCTTTTCTTGGTCTGTGTAGTCAAACGTTGGTAATTCAGGACCTAAACGTTCACTTGCTGCCCATGGTAATGACTTTGAAGATGTCCATTCACGTTTATCTTTAGTAAATCTTAAGCCACCGGTTACATTAAGCTTATCCGTTAATGAATAAGTTGCTTGACCGTATAACGCTGTAGACTTTGTTCCGCCAAAGCCTTCAGTATTCCAATACGCCCAAGATGGCGTTTCAGGTGTAGCGCCCTCGTATGCGTACCAAGACTCCTCTAAGCTACCGAAGATATAAGCTGATTTATTGTCAGAGTTCGCATCATCAAATAAGTAAGCACCAAAAGTATATTGTAATGGTCCGTCAAACTGAGACGTTATTGTTAAGTCTACTTGGTGTGAATTTCTTGTGCCATAGTTACCATCAATCCAAGCTGCATTGCCTGAAAATTCTGCATCCATGATATTACGAGACTCATATTCAAATGCAGCTGCATTTAAGCTAACGTTATGGCTTGCTACATCCCAGTTTACATTAAGGAAAAATGAAGTATCTTGTAGTTCGCGATCTGGCGTGTAATCGTAATCGATAGTGAAATCACCATCAACAATACCTGCATATTGGCTGTTGTTTGGATCACATACATTACCAGCTTGAGAGCGACCACCGGCTCTATCACCATCTGCACAACCACTAGCAAGACCCATACGAGGGTCTAGGTAACCATCTATCGCATTAATTTTTGTAGGATCGTTTTTATCAAGTGGAATACCTAATGATTTATAGGCCCAGTTTAAGTTACCGTTACCTGTATCTTTCCAGTAAGAAGTACCTACATTAACAGATAGGTTATCAGTTACTTGAAATAACAATTGTGCTCTTGCATAAGTATAATCAGAATCTTTCAAACCACCGTTAGGGTTATTGATATTCTCTACGTATGGGTCACGTTGCTCATCAGCTGCCGTAACACGAACTGCTACTTTTTCGCCTAATGGTACGTTTACAAAACCTTCAACTTTACGAAGTGCATAGTCGCCACCAGTAACAGCTGCACCAAAATCAAATTCCTCTAATTCTGGTTTTTTAGTAATAACGTTAATTAAACCACCAAAAGTATTACGGCCGAACAATGTTCCTTGAGGGCCTCGAAGTGCTTCAACACGTTCAACATCTAAATAACCAGCAAGTGCTTGACCAGAAGATGGAAGGTACATGTTGTTATGATAAATAGGTACTGCGATATCTGTAGTACCAGCTGCCCCAGCACCACGCATAACCGCACGAGGATTGTTGCCGTAGCTTGAAACGGTTAAACCTGGAATTGCCTTTTCTAAAGAAAGGATATCAGTAATTTGCATATCGACTAATGCATCACCCGAAACAGAAGTTACTGCTAAAGGCACTTCTTGTATGCTTTGAACTCTTTTCGTTGACGTTACAACGATTTTTTCAACTTCTTCTTCAGGTGCTGCACTCTCTTCTGCTGCAATTGCGGCTTGAACTGTAAAGATATTTGCAACAGCTAAAGCGATTGCCGTTTTCTTTCCACTAAAAACCTTGCCTTTATATGGCGCCATTATTATTCTCCTAAAAGTGTGTTCATGAACAGTTAATTATATTTTTTTTCTTGGTCAAAAATTGATTCACAATCAAAATGTACTTCGAATTCACAAGTATTGTCAATACAATTCTTAACAAATACACAAATAAAATAACACTCCATTTACAGCAAGGCACACAGAGCATCATAAAAATGACTCCGGAGTCTATTTTCGATGCAAAAAAGTGACTTGAATTGTATATTAACTCATATAAAACTCACGTTAATCCCAATAAACAAAGAGATATTAATAGGTTAGATAAAGTTGTATTTTTGTTTGTATATAACGTGGTGATTTTCAGATAGTTTCTAAGTCTAAAAATCTATACAAAATGGTCTGAGTTAATAGATTAATTAAGCGAACAAGAACTTAATTGGATTTGGTTGGATTGGTTCGATTGGATTTGAGTAATTTAACGCAGAAGCTAGGAAAAATAGCTGCTAGAGAAGTATGTATTAAGCCGA
>JBMYWR010000239.1:0-4077 GCA_049607625.1 Colwellia sp. | reverse complement strand
AAACAGGTGTTGAAGGTTTACAATCTCCTATCTTAAAATTCTTATCACCAGAAGCTGCTAAAGCGTTACTTGAACGTGCTAATGCTAAAACAGGCGATATTATCTTCTTTGGTGCAGACACTTATAATGTAGTAACAGAGTCACTTGGCGCATTACGCCTTAAATTAGGTGAAGACTTAGACTTACTAGAAGGTGAGTGGAAGCCATTATGGGTTGTAGACTTCCCAATGTTCGAACAAGTAGATGGTCAAATGCACGCTATTCATCACCCATTTACTGCCCCTACAAACTTAACAGCAGAAGAGCTTGAAGCAAATCCTGTTGGCGCGTTATCAGATGCATACGATATGGTATTAAACGGTTGTGAGTTAGGTGGTGGATCTGTACGTATTCATAACCAAGACATGCAAGCAGCTGTTTTTAGAATTCTAGGCATTAGCGATGAAGAAGCAGAAGAGAAGTTTGGTTTCTTATTAGAAGCATTACAATTTGGTGCGCCACCACATGCTGGTTTAGCATTCGGTTTAGACAGATTAGTGATGTTAATGACAGGTGCTACTTCTATTCGTGAAGTTATGGCTTTCCCTAAGACAGCTTCAGCGGCTTGTCCGTTAACGAATGCGCCGGGTTATGCAAACCCAGAGCAATTAGTTGAATTAGGCGTAGCGACACTTGAAGAAACGCTTGAACAAGATAACGAAAGCGAAACACAAGCATAATGACGCAAATTACACCAACGCCAGAAAATACATCGGTGTTGGTGTAATATGAGTATTATTCTTGGTATTGACCCCGGTTCAAGGTTTACTGGGTACGGGGTTATTGAAAAAAAAGGCCGCGAATTCTCTTATTTAGGGAGCGGCTGTATAAAGGCGCTGAGTCAAGGCAACGATTTAGCTTCTCGATTACAAACCATTTTTGCCGGCGTCTCAGAAATTATCCTACAGTTTAACCCCGATATGTTTGCCATTGAGCAAGTTTTCATGGCGAAAAACCCAGATTCAGCACTTAAATTAGGTCAAGCTAGAGGAGCCGCTATTGTAGCCGCAACTAATAGTGGCTTAAATATTAGCGAATACTCTGCAAGACAAATCAAACAAGCCGTTGTTGGTACAGGCGCGGCAGATAAAAGCCAAGTTCAACATATGGTTAAATCTATTTTAAAACTCCCCGGTACACCTCAAGCAGATGCAGCTGATGCCTTAGCTGTTGCTTTATGTCATGCCAATAGCCATGAAAGTATCTCAAAGCTCGTTGGCCAAGCCACAAAAACAGTGGGTCGCAGACTTAGATAACCTTTCGAAAGGGAAGCAAGTAGGAAATAAATCCCTTTTGTAGGACATGCTTTAGCTGAGAGTGGGGTCAATACACATAGCCAAAAGCGATCGTGGCTAAAGCCAACTCCTTGTCTCAAAATGCACTGGAACAAATCACTTTTGTAGGAGCGTGCTTTAGCCGCGATCTCTTCTTATCTAAGTTTTTAAAAAAGACTTATCAGCACCGAATTCACACAGAGGCTTCGACTTTCATCGAGCACAACAAATACAAACAATTGTGGATAAAGCCGACTCCTTGGTTTAATAAGCGCTTGGGTAAATTACTTTTGTAGGAGCGTGCTTTAGCCGCGATGTTTACAGTTTCTTTCCCTCATTGGAGCTTTTGCACGCTATAGGGATTTAACTTCTTAGAGAATGCAGAAGGCATATTCGCCTGGATATCTGCGGGCAAACAAGGCTTAGCTCTTGACCTTGCTCGCAACTCAAACTCGCACCTAGATACTTTCACTTCGCCACCTACTTTACTGTATAAATATATAGTGCTATAGTTTTCTTTATTAGAAAAATTACAACATATTTAAAGCAGGTATTTAAGTGATAGGTCGTTTGT
Source organism: Colwellia sp. (assembly GCA_049607625.1). Classification (GTDB taxonomy): domain Bacteria; phylum Pseudomonadota; class Gammaproteobacteria; order Enterobacterales; family Alteromonadaceae; genus Colwellia. Next base: position 2,190 of record JBMYWR010000239.1, on the reverse strand, counting down.
CAGGCACATTAGCAGAAAAGTTTCCACCCGAAATATTAATTGAATGTGGCGGGGTAGGGTATGAAGTGACTATGCCCATGACCAGTATTTATGCTCTTCCAGAGGTCAATGAAAAAGCAACTATTTATACTCACTTTGTGGTAAGAGAAGATGCTCAACTGCTTTATGGTTTTGCTAACAAAACAGAGCGAAAGCTATTTCGGTTACTTATCAAGGTAAATGGCGTAGGCCCTAAACTCGCCTTAGCGGTATTGTCAGCTATGTCTGCAGATCAATTTGTAAACTGTGTTGGCCATGACGATGTTTCAGGTATTGTTAAAATTCCAGGTGTTGGTAAAAAAACAGCTGAGCGCTTATTAATTGAAATGCGCGACAGACTTAAAGATTGGCAAATTACTAGCTTACAACCGGTTTCCGCAGATGGTATATTACCGTTAACAGACGCTGGAGAATCAGAAAGTACGTTTATAAATACCTTTAATAATAATAAAGGTGATGCGATTAACGCATTAGTATCACTTGGCTATAAACAAGTGCAAGCTGACAGAGCAGTTAAACAAGTATTTAAAGAAGGTATGAGTAGCGAAGATATTATTCGTTTGGCATTAAAATCGATGCTTTAACTTCCTAAGCTTACCTAAGCTTTAACTTATGTATGCTCGCTTTTTTAGTGAGTTATTAAATTTAAATAAAAGACATAAAATATCATGATAGAAGCAGATCGCTTAATTGAGCCGGTGGCAACAGTAGAAGATGAAGGGGTAGATCGTGCGATACGCCCTAAACTTTTACAAGATTATACGGGACAAGCTCACGTAAAAGCACAAATGGAAATCTTTATTCCAGCGGCCAAAAACCGTGGTGAACCGCTTGATCATTTACTTATTTTTGGCCCGCCTGGTCTGGGTAAAACAACCCTTGCTAATATTGTTGCTAACGAAATGGGGGTTAATATTAGAACGACCTCTGGCCCGGTACTCGAAAAAGCAGGCGACTTAGCCGCACTACTTACCAACTTAGAAGAAAACGATATTATATTTATTGATGAAATACATCGTTTAAGCCCTGCAGTTGAAGAAATACTTTACCCAGCAATGGAAGATTATCAATTAGATATTATGATAGGTGAGGGACCCGCTGCTCGTTCTATAAAACTCGATTTACCTCCTTTTACTTTAATAGGCGCAACCACTCGAGCTGGTGCATTAACTTCTCCTTTACGTGACCGTTTTGGTATTGTTCAGCGCCTTGAGTTTTATAATGTAGAAGACTTAACCAGTATTGTTTCTCGCTCGGCGCATTTTCTGAATTTGAATATGGATAACGAAGGGGCGATAGAAGTTGCTAAACGATCTCGGGGAACGCCGCGTATTGCCAATAGACTTTTACGCAGAGTTAGAGACTACGCCGATATTAAAAGTGCAGGTTTTGTCAATAAAACCACAGCTGCTGCTGCATTAGATATGTTAGAGGTTGATAAGGAAGGCTTCGATATAATGGATAGAAAACTACTTCATGCCATTATTGATAAATTTATGGGTGGTCCAGTAGGTTTAGATAACGTTGCAGCTGCAATTGGCGAAGAAAGAGAAACGATTGAGGATGTATTAGAGCCATTTTTAATACAGCAAGGCTTTTTACAGCGTACTCCTCGAGGAAGAATTGTTACAGATAGGGCTTATCAGCATTTTTCTTTAATTAAACCTGAGAACTAAACCTTAGAATTAAGTCTGAGAATTAAGTCAAAGATTTATTCTTTAACTTTATTAAAGAGCACTTTCGGCAAATTATTTTTTTAATGAGCTCTTCATCGCCAAGAAAAAACGAAAAGAAAAAATGTGTAAATAGCATAATTTTTGTCGTTTTTGATTGAATTCTCATCAAGCAGTAAAAAAAGCGAATTATTTTCCAAATATTGTTTGACTTATTTTTTGGATCCATTATTATTCGCACCACTGGAGAGGTGGCCGAGTGGCCGAAGGCGCTCCCCTGCTAAGGGAGTATCTGGTTTATAGCCGGATCGAGGGTTCGAATCCCTCCCTCTCCGCCATTATTTCATTCAACTTAGGTTGTTATTTTATATTGGCTGTATGTGTATCTTTGAACTAAGATGTAAAAGAAAGTTAGATTGACTTAGGACGCGTAGCTCAGCTGGATAGAGTACCTGGCTACGAACCAGGCGGTCGCAGG
>JBMYWR010000238.1:0-4083 GCA_049607625.1 Colwellia sp. | reverse complement strand
CGCATTTGCCTTCGCCGCATTTACCTTTGGCTTTGGCTTTGCTTTCACCGCATTTACCTTCGCCGCATTTACCTTTGGCTTTGGCTTTGCTTTCACCGCATTTGCCTTCGCCACATTTACTTTTGGCTTTAGCTTTACCTTCACCGCATTTGCCTTCGCCACATTTGCTCATAGCTTTGGCTTTGCCTTCACCGCATTTGCCTTCGCCACATTTTCCTTTGGCTTTAGCTTTACCCTCACCGCATTTTCCTTCGCCACATTTTCCCGCTTTTTCTGCTGGTTCAGCAAAGGTCACCAGATCTTGAGAAGCAAATGGGTTGGTTTCAGCTTTAGCAACATTACTAGCGAAAACAGATAAAGCTAATAAGCCAACAATAGCCGCTAAGCCCGATTTTTTAAGTAAATTCATAACATGTTCCTTTCTTATTTAAATTATTGATACTGATATTCTATTAGTTCTATAGCTTTTTAGATAGACCAAAAACTGTCGTTTTTAATTTCAAAAAAAATAATATTTTTTTAATTATTATCGCTTATCTATATTTAGCAATAAAAAAACCAGCAACCTGATTAAGGAGTGCTGGTTTTTTGCTTGCTATTTATCAATAAAGCTTACTAAATAGCAACGTTTTTGCGTCTAGCTGTGTCAACAATAAAGCCTTTCCAACCTTTAGCTGCTTTACGCGACTTGGGATCGTCCATTGCTTTGTTAATGGCTGCATAAGCTTGCTTATATTTTTCAAGGTAAAAATAAGACTCAGCAATACTCATGTAAATACGGCCTTTATTTTTAACTCCAAGCTCAAGTGCTTTATTTAAAGCAGGAATTGCCTTAGCAAATTGTTCATCTTGCTTAAGTAACATGCCTTGCTTACGATAATGCTTCGCTTCATTGGTCATTTTAGCCAACTCACCATAATATTTGGCGGCTGTACCAACATGTTGAGCAGCATGCCAAGCGTTTGCTAAGGTCGCAATGTTTTTATCATCACGTTTAACAAGCCCTGAAGCAATATGCTTTTCCAACAACCTAGCAGCACGATAAGGTGACTCATTAGAAGAATACAAATTAGCTAATGTCTTAATTTGTCCTTCTTTTTCGAGGAACCCTTGCTTGTAAGCTAGATCTAGCGTTTGCAGTGCTTTAGGGTAATCTTCCACTAATAAATAAAACATTGGCAATTGTGTCCACCACGATTTATTTTCAGGGAAAATCAAGATAACCGTTTCAAGTACATCAATGGCTTCTTTATACTTTTTACGTTCGTAATAAGAAGTCAATTTCAAAACATATGGGTTTTGATTCGGTTTATCACCAAAAGCAGCAATAGCTTTATCAGCAGGCACAATCATTTTATCTAATTGTTTCAGCTCATAGTTTGCTTGTGCAATTTTAACCCAAGTATTGCCATCACTTTTACCGGTAAAGTCCATCCAAGCATAGTAATTAGTTAAAGCATTTTTATAGTCTTTAGTTTGCATTTGCAAATCAGCCAATAGCTTTAACGCTTCACCATGGTCACCTTCATTTAAAATGTCGGGCGCGATAGCTTGTTTAAGATACTTTATCGACTCTTTTTCATGGTCACCTTTTGTGGCGTACATAACCGCAATAAAACGTGCAACATAAGCTTTATCGTAATCTTTACTTGCATCAATATCCAAAAGCACAACTAGTGCGCCATCGATATCAGACTTAACACCTTTTTTCTCGTCACCTGCATATAGTTCAAAAGCTTTTTGTACTTTTTTACCAACAGAAGGACCAACGAGTTGCGTAGGACGTTTCTTTTTCTCTTCTTTTGCACCCGCCGCCATTACAGAATCTGTAAAGGGAACTTGAGCAACTAACAGTGATGCTACAACTACTAATGAAGTTGACGCTTTACGAAAGAAAGATCGCTTAAGGGTAAATTGTTTCAACATAACTACTTCCCTCCGTCCATTTTAAAGTCTAATTGAACCGTTAAACCTGGCTGTCTCAATGGCTTACCATCAACAACTTTTGGCTTGTATTTCCACTTTCTAAGCGCACGTTTTGCTTCTTTATCAAAAACACGCTTAGGTTGTGCTTCAATTACTTTAACATCTTCAACACCACCAATTTCGTTGATAGTAAAAGAAAGCTTAACCCAACCTTCTTTACCATCTCGTGCTGCTTGAATAGGGTATTTAGGCTCTATTCGTACAATTGGTGTTGCATCGCCATCACGTCCAAAACCAGCACCTGGTGCAGATAATCCCGTTGAGGCGCCAGATAACTGAACACCTGGCATGTTAAACGTTAAACCACTGCTATCATTGCTCGCTTCAGGCTCTGGTGGAGCTTGCTTCGGCGGAGCTTTAGGCGGCGGCGGTGGCGGCGGCGGTACACGACGACGTGTTTCTGCAGACGACTTTGGTGGTGTAGTATTAACTTCTACTATTATATTCTCTTGTGCCTCATCCTTAGTTCTATCACCTGATGAAACAAGGAAAGCCATAAAAGCAAATAAACCAAAGGTAACTGCAGCGCCTAGTAGTATTGATACTAAAACGCGTCCCATACTCTACCCCTTAGCTGCAGCAATGGATATTCTAAGACCACTTCCTGCTTCTTTAATTGCATCCATTACTTTAACAACAACACCGTGTTTAGCGTCTTTGTCTGCTTGGATAATAACAACATCGGTTGGTTGCTCTGCAAGTAATTTTTCAATCCTTGCGCCAACACGTTCGATATCAACACGGCCTTTATCTAACCAGATTTCACCATTATCTTTAACTGCAATAAAGATATTAGCGTTTTTCTGTTTAGTTTGTTGTGCCGCTTTTGGTTTATTTACTTCAATACCTGCTTCTTTAACAAAAGAAGTGGTTACAATGAAGAAGATCAGCATGATAAATACGATGTCAAGCATCGGTGTCATATCAATTACCGCTTCTTCGTCCTCACGAATTTTTTTACGTGCCATGAAAATCTCTCTCTAGTGATGAGGTAAACTGTCAACCAGTTTAGCCTTTGCTAGTTTAACTTTAGCGTCTAATCTTGAACTAAAGAACACGCCTGATAACGCTGCTACCATACCCGCCATTGTCGGAATAGTTGCTTGCGAAATACCTGCGGCCATTAAACGCGGATTACCTGTACCTTGTTGAGCCATGACTTCAAATACGCCAATCATACCTGTTACTGTTCCCAGTAAGCCGATAAGAGGACACATTGCCACTAATGTTCTAATGGTTATCATGTTCTTTTCAAGTTGGGCAGCTGCTTCGGAGATCCAAGTCTCTCTAATTCTATGTGCATACCAAGACGTAGTGTCTTTACGAGCATCCCAGTCAGAGATAATAGTATCTCGAACGGTTGGGTACTCTGATCTCAAGAACCAAAAACGTTCTATCATCAATATCCACATTAACAAGAGTGCGAAGGCAACAGCGTAAAGTACGTTACCGCCAGTCGCAATAAAACCCCTGACAGATTCCCAAAGCTCTATCAGGAATAACATTATTTAGACTCCTTCTCTGCAATCGCAGCAATTAAACCTGCACTTTGCTCGTCTAGTTTTTGTAAAACGCTTTTCGCTTTACCAGCAACAACTGAGTGAATAAGAATAAGTGGCAATGCACAAATCAAACCTAATGCTGTTGTTACAAGTGCTAGTGAGATGTTACCCGCCATAATTTTCGGGTCACCCGTACCAAACAAAGTAATGGTTTGGAAGGTCATAATCATACCAATTACGGTACCTAATAGACCCATTAATGGGGCAATAGCAGCAAACATTTTAATTAAGTTAACACCACGGTCTACTTTAGGTGTTTCACGTAAAATACCTTCATCAAGTTTCAATTCTAACGTTTCAGCATCAACTGATTTGTTATCATGGTAAATTTGCAATAAACGACCTAATGGGTTATTAGCATTTGGCGTATCAAGGTTTTTCTCTTGTGCCTTAATTTTAGCTGACATACCACCTAGTACAATGATACGTTCAAGGGCAATTAAACAACCGATAATTAAAAGTACAGTGATGGCATAACCAACTTGTTTACCTTCATGGAAGAATTCTTCTAAGGTTTTCTTACGTGTTTCTAGTG
>JBMYWR010000237.1:0-4112 GCA_049607625.1 Colwellia sp. | reverse complement strand
TGCGGCTTTTCAACTTTACTTAACCCGTTACTTAACGAAAACGAACACCTGTAATGTCGTATTCAGCAATGAAACGGCCACCATAAGTATCTACAAACATAAACTCCATCTCTATTTTTTCTCTTTGGCCTTTGTGCTCAAGTAATTCAACAATAATGTATTTATTAGAATTAAGGTCATAAGAGCGACCTTGTGTTTCTCGGGTAATATTAAACTTTGTAGGGTTACCTATGCTATCAAAATACTCAAACAGCACATTTAGACCGCGCGCATAAATTCCCGAGTCTCGCTGTGAGGAATTAGGTCTTTGCTGTGCCAACAACCATGTTTTGTCTTTTTGATTTACAGCCTTAATAAACTCACTTATTAATTGTTGGTGCTCAACAAGAGGCGGCATCTTTATTTCTTTTAGTGATTCTGTGAGTTTATCGCCCGCTCCCCCGGTTCTTGCTATGTAATTCTCAAAACCGGCGTCTATCGACATATAATTTAAATAGTCAGCAAGGCCATTATTATAAACCTGTTCAAATGTTCCGTATTCTTCCGAGAGGATACTTTCAAGGCGATTATATAAAGAAAAAGCATGCGCTGAGTCTAATTTATTCAGTTCAGAAGTGTCTACCAATTGACCAAAAAGTAGTGCATTTAAGTCAATTGTATTTGTTTTATCATCAAACGTAATGATTTCCTTAGCCCATTCTTTATCTGCTGTGGCAATTTGCAAATAGTAACGTTGAAAAGGCGCACCATGCTCATCGTTGATGGTTATTTTTTTGGTCGAAAAGTCATAAATTTTGGCATTTTTTGTAGGGCCAGTTCTAACACTTACCTTTAAGCCTTTTGACAGTTCGGTAAATTTATCTGACTTTTCAATCACAACTTCTTGAGCAGCAAAAATAGTCGTCGGAAGTAGTAACAATAAGCTGGCAATGCATTTACTAACATTTTTCATATAAATCCCTTTAAAGTTAAAATTAAGCTAAACCCAATTGAGGTACAAACGATATCTTAAATGTATATTAAAGTGGTAACTAATTGAAGCCTAATGTGAATGTTAGGGTTTATATCGGTAATGCCCTGTAATTTTGTAAGTGAATAACCTATCTTCCATTTTAGGAACCCAGCCAATGTTATGAACAATCAGAGCTCTTAATTTATCTTTCGATAGTTCATATGTAAGCTACAAAATGCTACATGATTTTAGCAGCGGTAGTTTCAGCTTAACTGAGCAAAAATCTCTTTATTTCATTGTTTTAAAGTAAGAAATAGTCAGCAAGCTGATATGTAAAATTAATCACACTGCTTTGGCTCCAGCAACCATATTGTATTTATGAGTAGCCATTGCTAAATTACTCACCTCTTACCACATTATTTTTTTATAAATGGACTTATTACGTTTTTTAATCGCCTTATTTGTTCTATTGAGTCTCACACTTAGCCATCCAATTTCCGCTAAAGTGCTAATTGGTATATCAAGTGAAAATGGCGAGTCATTAAAGTACTCACGCAAACAATTTTACGGTGAATTAAAATCAGCCTATAGCTGCGTTATCAATCAACTTGATAGCAACTACGACGTAATCACTGTACCGCAAGCACGGCATATTAAAATGCTGCAAAACAATGAAGTAGATATTGCCATGCCACTTTTATTGTTACCACAGAGAGATCTATTTGCGACTCGCTCAGCGACAATTTATCAAGTTGGATATGAGTTAATCAGCCACAGTACTAACCCAGACTTGAGTATCGAGAATTTACGCAGACAGGCAAACTAAAATGGTATCGTCTATAAACGCGGAACTGGGGCACGTACCTTAATGCTTAAATATTTAGGCATTGATAAAAATGAATCGATAAGCCATGAACATCAAGTCAGTACATGGCAACAAGCCGTTGATTTTGTGGCTAAGAACAGAGCTGGTATAACAGCCCTTCCTGCTGTGATTGCAAAAGATATTGAGCCTCACCGCTTTAATGGCATTACACGCATTAAAATGCCCGACCATCAATTAAGTCTTTACATGTCATCACATTTTTCCAAAAGCGCTGAAGCAACTGTGATCAACGATGCATCAAAAACCTGTAAAGAATTTAGATAGCTATAGGTTATTTAGTTTTAAGCTCAGCTAGACGACTTTCAACTTGTAAGCGCTCTTGCTCTGTTAGTTCACCATAAAGCTTAGGGTATGGCCAGCCATAACCCCAGCGAAAGCTAGTAGGTAAAAAAGGTGTTCCACCCACTCTAACACCGGCAAGCATCAATACTGCAATTTCTTGCTCACCCACCTTAGCAACACATTTTTTTAAATCTATATCAGCTTGCTCACGTTGCTTGAAAGTACCGCCTTGCCAATATGCAAGATCATGGGCTGTACAGCACGCCAACCATAAGTTTTTATGTTCTATTGTTCCATCAGGAAAAGAGCTGCAACCATCTGTAGTGAAGGGTTTAAGTTCAGCACAACTGGTAATAGAAGCATGAAAAAGTAACATCAAACCTAGGATAGCGTTAGGATAATTCGCCACAGTCCAGACCTTAAGTAACGAGATGGAAATAGTAAAAGTTTTTAATATTCAACTTGGTACGCAAACCCTTCACAACTCAGCGCTTTTTGGCAATCAGTATCTGCATGAGCACTGATATAACACTGTCCAAATACAATCGCGTTGCCACCCCTTTGCTGTACTTTACTTTTAAGAGTGTCCTGGAGTTGACTTCTAGAACCATTAATATCATCAAACGGACCCGCTTGTGGTAAATGCATATCACTTTCTAATTGGCAATAATAGCTCGAAACCTGGCCAAGAAATGTTGCTCTGTGGCTCACTAATTGGCGTTCTGTAAATACTTCAACATTGTGACCTCGGACTGAAGTTTCAACATCACCAAGCACATACTCATCCACGTTTGTATTTATTGCACAAGAACACAATAAACCAACACCCAACAAAGTAGATAAAGCCTTGAACATATTTGCACCTTCCCTGAATTAATTGTTCAGCTACAAATTACACCAAATAGTAATGGCTTTTGTTTACTGAATTAAAGTTAAGCTATCTTAACGTACCCATATAAGGAAAGCACAATTAAATTGTAAAAAAGTGCAAAACAAAAAACCGCCGAGGTTAATTCGGCGGTTTAATTATTTAAGTAGCTATTTAAAAGAAGCTTACTTAGCTAATGTTTCGGCTGCTTTTTCTGCAAAAAGGTTACCTAGTTTTATATAGTAATTACTTTTATAGTGCCATTTATCTTCAATGAATTCGACAGGCTCATCAAAGGCAACTAAATGAGCATTAGCATTTGATTTAACGAACTTTTCCTGAGCATCCCATACACTCTCAATATATGGCATCATTCGTGTTTGGGGTGTTTTACCAGAGTCTTCTATTCTGCCAAGTATGATTGGTAACTCTATATTGCCAAAAGTCATCTTCATATCATTCATCAGACTTGTTAAATTAGCTAAATAAACCTTAGATGCTTGCTCATGATAGGCATCTGCCTCACCCTGCATCCAAATGATCCCTGCTGGGACTAAAGTATCGGCTTCACCATCACCATCTATATCATTGTTAGCTAACGCAGCTCTTACGGTAGTTTGAAAGTTATCCCATTGGTTGATCTTGGTGTTGTCAGCATAGTTCTGCCCCCATGTACCAAAGCCAGATGCCCCAAGCGCAATAGATGAGCCTCCACGTGCATATTTAATAATGGCTATTTTCTTATCTGTAAGCTCAGATAAGCGTTTACCAAAACTCAATTCAGGACCAAATCTTTCAGATAAAATAATTGAATGACCTGTCGATCTAGCGCCTGTTCCAAAGCCAGGCATTAAATTAGTCCAAACACCTTTACCACCATTTAATGCATCATCAGCAACAGGGTTACCAAAAAAGAGTAAGGTATTTTCAACTGGTTTTTTATACTTCGCAGGTAAATCTTTATTAAAGCCAAATCCTTCCATATTTGATTGGCCACCCATAAAGTAAAGCAAGTAATCATCCGCTTTACTTTGCGTACTTACTGCTAATAGAGCACATAAAGCCATTCTTTTTAACATTATTTTTCCTTTTGCCAAAAGCAACATGCCCAATAAATATTGGGC
>JBMYWR010000236.1:0-4113 GCA_049607625.1 Colwellia sp. | reverse complement strand
CAGCATATACTGGTAGATCTTTTGCGTTAAAGTACGCAATCAATGCTTCCATATACTTAGGGCGAAAAGACTGAATGTTACCAGAAAGTTCTTCGTTAGATTCTTCAATATGCTTGCGCTCTTCATAGGTATCTACGGCTAATTGAATGAAAGGGTCATTGCTCTTTGAAAAATCTACTGGTGATTTATTCATCCAAGCTAAACGAGTATCTTGATCATTTAATGTTGTTGCCTGGTACATTTTTGCTAGTTTAGCCTGCAATTGCTGTTCATTAGTGTTTTGCTCAATATTAAAAAATTTATCAAGTGAAGCTAAACGTTGTGATTTTGGCAATTGAATATAGTGTTTAAACATAGCCAGTAGAATTTTCTGGTCCATTTGAGCATCGTAACGGCGATTAACGGCTTTCATACTTTGTTCAAAACCAGCAATATCGCGTTCTTGGTAGCCTCGCTTACGTTCAACATTAGGCTTTTTATTCTCAAGTGATAAGCGATGTAAACGTGTAGCAGTGCTTAGCATTTTGCTGTAATTCATATAACCTAATATTAAGTCTCTGGCTTGGTTTTGCTGATCTTGTTTAATTAAGCCATTTAAACCTTTTAATGCATCACCGTATTTAGCTTGGCGCTTTGCTGAAGCATTTATCCATTGAGTAAGTTCAGACTCTAGTGATTGCTTACGCACTAAAGTTGTGCCTTTATTGTAGCTTTCAACCATGCTGCCATAGTTTTTTGCATAGTTAGCAAGTCCAGCTAAAGTACTTTCATATTTAATTCTTACATCGCTACCTGCAGCTGAGTTTTCGTGAATAATGTCGATTATTTCTTCACGATAAGCTTTAGCTTGTGGGTATGTCCAAGTAAATTGGTTTTCGACTTCTAGCGCTGTACGATAGCGATTTGTTCTACCTGGGTAGCCTAATACCATGATGTAGTCATTTTCATCAACGCTACTTTTATTCACTTTTAAGTGATGTTTTGGTTCATAGGGTACGTTTTCGACGCTGTAGTCAGCTGGCTGTCCATCTTTACCTACATAAGCGCGATAAAAGCCATAATCACCGGTGTGTCTTGGCCACATCCAGTTATCAATATCTCCGCCGTATTTACCAATGCTGCTAGCTGGAGCATGTACTAAACGCACATCACGAATGGTCAATTGCTTAAATAGGTAATACTCTAGGCCGCCATGAAAGTTAACCACACTACAGCGGTACTTACTGTCACTTTCACACTCGGCAACGAGTGATTTAGAGCTAAGGTCGATACTATTAAAACGCTGTGAACCTGTCATATCTGAGCTTAATGCTGCTTGGATAATGTCAGTCACGGGGGTTATTTCTTCTGTGACATAAATCCTACTTCCTGGCGTTGCTGGTAGCTCTTCTTTGAATGACTTGGCCAAGAAACCATTTTTTAGTAGGTTGTTTTCTTCAGTAGAGTTGTACTGTACTGAGCCATAAACACAATGGTGGTTAGTAGCAACAAGACCTTTGTCTGAAACAAAAGAGGCAGTACAGCCCCCTAAGCTAACGATAGCGCCCATAGGAAAGCCGGTAAGGTCGGTTAATGATTTAGGATCAAGTTTTAATCCCGCATCAACAAGCTTTTCTGCGATAGTAGGTAGTTGATGTGGTTGCCACATCCCTTCATCCGCTATTGTTGCTGTCGATGCTAATGCAAAGCATAGTGAAGCAAATTTTTTCATTGTTATTCTTCTCAAAAAGTTAATAATTAAAGCTAGCCGCAGTTTGCTGTATCACCGATAATTAGTCAAAAAAATTCGTCAATTACTTTCCAGCTAAAAAGTGATGATAAAATGAGCCAACTATTTGATTAAAAGCATTAAACAATAAAAATTAATTCTTTAATGCTTGTTGAACGCAACGTGTTTCTATAGTCTTACAAGTACCAGTAAATAAATATCTACACTTTTATTTATCTCACTTTATAGACTTCCTAAATAAAGAGACTCTTAAGGAGTATTTGTGCTTATTAAAGATAATTTTGATGAGGCATTAAAATTCAGTGAATCGACCAATGAATTTTTATCGCATTACCAAATTCCACCTAGCCCGGTAAACTACTCGGTTATCTATCTGCATGTCAGTAAGCGTAATGAAAAATTAAGTGTAGAGTTAGAACGACATCTACAAACCTATCAAGAAATCGATTTAATCTTTATCGAAGGCTTATTTGAAAAATATATTTCAAACGCTCATACTATTGATAAGCAAATACTTGATCCCATTGAAAAAGCTTTAGCTTCTACTTTGGAGAAGATCAACCTACAAGTAGATAGTGATAAAACGGTAGCATCAAACTTAAAAAAAGCTGAGCAAGCACTGACAAAGCATGAATATCATAAGTCCATGCAAAGTATTGTGGCATTTTTAATGAGCAGTATAACGACATCTCAACAACAGCATGGTGATTTATCTCTAGAGTTAACTAGAGCTTGTGGTGAGGTTAATTTTCTCAAGTCTAAACTGGAAGCCGCGCGTCATGAAGCTATTGTTGACTCTTTAACAGGGCTATATAATCGCCGAGGCTGTGATATGAAGCTACAAGAACTCGATATAGAGCAGGTTCATTCTTCATTAGCTATTGATATTGATCATTTTAAAAGTGTAAATGATCAGTTTGGTCATTTTATTGGTGATAAGGTGATTCAGCGTATTGCTAAAGTCATTAAAGCGACCATCTCAGATCAAGATATTGCTGTGCGCTTTGGTGGTGAAGAGTTTGTGGTTGTAATGGTTAATAAAACCATGACACAAGCACATGAAGTGGCTGAAAAAATTAGACTGGCAATATCGCAATTAAAGTTAATGCAAAGGGACTCTAAAGCCTACTTGCCTAAAATATCAGTATCGATTGGTATTGCTCAACGACAAGATGAGCTTAATTGGACCGCATTGTTTGAACAGGCTGATACCGCTTTATACCAAGCTAAAAACAACGGTAGAAATAGAAGCGTTTGTTTATAAACGCTTCTATTATTTGAGCTGAACTTAATTAGAGCCACACTTTATTTTTTAAGGGTGAAACGATTGTGGAAATGCTTGATTTGATTTTAATGCTTTAATTAATGCTTGTTCGCTTTCATTTCGAGCCTCTTGGCCCCAACCATTAAAATTAACCAACTCGTCAATAGGTCTTCTTGGTAACCAGTTTGCAGACTCTAGCTCTGGTTTTTTCTGAAAATGACTAACATAACCAAGGCACAAATAAGCGATTGGTACGACAGAATCAGGCAAAGCGAGTGTTGCTTTTAAGGTGTCATGATGCAGAATTGAAACCCAGCCAACGCCTAAACCTTCCGCACGAGCAGCAAGCCAAAAGTTTTGTACCGCACATACCGAGCTATATAAATCCATTTCTTTCATATGAGTTCTGCCAATAACTGTTTTGCCTGTTCGGTTGCGATCGCAAGTAATACAGATATTGATAGGTGACTCAATAATGCCTTCAAGCTTTAAGTTCTTATATTTTTCTTGCTTACTTGCTTCAAACATTGTTTGTGCTTCTTGATGAGCAAGGGTAAAACTTTGATGTATTTTAGTTTTTACTTCAGGACATTGTATAACAATGAAGTTCCAAGGCTGCATAAAACCAACAGATGGCGCATGGTGGGCAGCATATAGTATCCTGCTTAGTACATCATTTGGAATTTCCGTGGCTAGAAATTGCCCTCTAACATCTCTGCGGTTAAAAATTGATTTATATAAGCCATATTGCTCTTGTTCATTAAATTGATGCGTCGCTCTTGGCTGCGCGGTGTTGTTATTGAATAAATCCAAAATATTCCCCTTCTTGGACTTTAAAAGCGGTCGGCCTTCCACTTTGTTGGCATTATTGGGCAGGTCTTCTGACTAAGACATAAATTTAGATAAAATAAATTAAAGTTTGATACCTTCCCAGCATTTATTGCCAGTGGCTTTAATATCGGTTTTAAACCTAAGGGTATTGCGCAAGCGCATAAGATTGCTCTCCGATATTTTCAAACTAATACGTCATTACAGCGTTGGGCACGTATTGGATTTTCACCAATTTCCCTATTCTCCTGAACTTACCCACTAAAAGTAAGTAACAAGCACCTAATAATAA
>JBMYWR010000235.1:0-4152 GCA_049607625.1 Colwellia sp. | reverse complement strand
CTAAGGGTAAAGAAGCAGAAGTTGAGCAAGCGGTGCCTTCAACCGATGACGATATAACTGAAGAGGAAACATATTCTCCCTCCAACTAGCCAGCTAGGCTCCCATCACACAGCCGGTGATGTGAGGGAGGTTTTTCGAGGTCCCCTTTTATCAAAGAGTGGCTGTTTTCGGCGATTTACTGAAGTTGTACAGGCCCCTTTTTTCTTATATTCTTGTCAAAATCATGGCTTAGTATTTCACTTTACTAAGCATTAATTCCTTTTAGGGTGTTACAGATGAGAAAAAATGAGTAAAAGATCCACCTTCTAAAGAAGGTGGCTTTGCATTAGCCCCCTAGAAGGGGGCGTTGTTTACTGCAGTGTTAACTGCGCCTGCTCTTGCACCTCTTCCTTTTCTTGGTGCCTGACATACCGTCTTATTATTTCTTCATTTATCCCTACTGTATCTACGAAGTACCCTCTCTGCCAAAAATGGTTTCCCCATAACTTGTTTTTCCTTAAGTATGGATATTTGCTAAATAGCTTTAACGCTATTTTTCCCTTTAAAGCACCCATTAGTTTCGAGACTGTTCTGGTCAACTAAAACTGGACACTTTAATTTGATAATTCTCAAACTCTACAGGCGATAGATCATTATTCGCTGAATGCAGAGGTAATCCCCCCATTTTTAATGGAGGCTATCTATAGAATTTCTATTGTTTAACTTTTCCAGTTTTGTATGTGTGTGAGTTCTAATGAGAGAACCTTTAAACCAGCCAAATTAATTGACGCTAGATACAAGTCAATATTTCTGTTTATTTCATGACCAATGCAACCTAACCACCTACTTAACATAATAATAGCTATCGTAAATAGGGGTTTACGAGAGTTATTTCTCACCCATGATAGGGGCTACCTGCATACTTGTAGCAACATACAAGAAGGATGAAAAAGCGCGGACACTGACAACAGGTATTGATCTATGAGGTTAATAATTTAGGCCACCTAAAACTTATAATAAGAGCTGGTACTCACAAACCGAATTTTTCTTAAATACATCTACTGAAATAAAGTGCTGCATGCGTATTCATTACGCCGTATTAAATTTATAGCCCAAGATTTCATTGAGTCATTATTTTTGATGATAAATCAGCGCATCAATTTAAGTCCTCATTGCTTTCCCACTCCCAACCGTACCCAAAAAAACCATATTTATTTCCTTAAAATAACACTGTCAACTTATAAATAATAAAAAAAAGCGAAAAAAACGTTTTTAACGAATAAAAGAAAGGTGACTTATAACTCATTGAAAGTAAATGAATTATACATTTAAAGCACGCTGCTTTTTAATCACGCAAAGTTTAGAGGGTACAAAAAGGGGTGCTCTAATTTTAGACCCATTCAGAAAACCCCTTTACGATTTATCTTATTCACATTTTAGCTATTTGCTCATTTTGAACGTTTTTGGATGTTTATATTCAGCACTTCAAATAAGTAGGTCTACATAGTAGGACATAATCAACACAGAAAAAAAGCGGAAGGGTTATCATAAATTTAAAAACTAATACGTTATTTTAAGAGAGTAAGTCATATGAAATATAAGCAAAAAGCTATTCAGCTTAATAAGGCAAAGTTACAAGTTCACCCACTATTAGGGAAGCTGATTAAAAACGATGTTGTGCAATTAAAGCCAAATAAGAGCATCGATGAGTTACCACTTGAGGTAATACAAACCTTATTGGGCTTTCACCCACTGCCAGTGACTTTTACTTGTGATGGTAATTGCTATTTACCCTTAGATCCTAGTGGGGTGCTTCAACGCGTTAAGGTTCATCCTTTAAAGCAAAGTGAGGTTAAAAATTATCACCTGCGTTGTATAGAACACCTACTTACTAGTGCATTAACGCTTTCTTGTTAGGAAATTATCCTTATGCCAAAGATTAAAAAACTACCGTTAAACGCGCTTGAATTGCAACAGCACCCAACGCTGACCGCTTTGCTATCAGGCGATAGGTTTACGCAGAAAAAGCTACCCGATATTCAGTTTCTTTCAATTGAACAGCTTCAATGTTTGCTTGATTCTAGCCCTATACCTGTACTGAAGAGTGAAAAAGAAGGGCTGTATGTTGCGTTAGCCGCTATGCCTCTAGTTAACGTTATCCTCAGTCATGATGCAGCTTTCAAGTTGAATGTATCGCTAATTATTTATGATGAATCTGAGCCAGTAATATCCACCCTTGCGCTAATAATGCCAGCACTACTTGCACCTGAATTAAAATCTTTACCGCAGCAATTACACAGCCGACATAACAACGCTAAGTCACTTAATTTAGCTGTACCCAGTAAAAAACAGCTTAGTCATTTAGCTCAAGTATCTCCATCAAGCATTAGGGAGATAAATAAACCTGATAAAAACTGAATTCATTAGTATAACTTTTTGAATAAATACCATGCGATTTATTCATGTTTCTAAGCGTCACTAGTGTGCTGAGGTAGGCCTACTATTTAGCTTTAAAGTTAACCGATTCCAATAACGAACAACTAGACGAGAAGTGTATAAACGATGAGTAATGAAGCCATTAAATCTAAAGAAAGATATAAAAACAGTGGAGCCCCATTTCCCAATGCTAGGCATTATGCTCTTAAGTTATTGGCAGCTGTAATAAGATTAAAAAAACTATATAAACCATCATCAAGTACAAAAGTAACAGCATACGATCGCGCACTTTTTAACTTCTTATATCTATGGCTGATTGGTGCTCTCACGTCATGTAGATCAATCAAAGATATTCCAGATATCACCATTGTTAGTGGTAATAATCCTTGTCAACAACACAGTTTAAGGAGTGTCCGTAGAAATAACCCTTCATGGGTAGAATATGCTATTGCTTATCCAACTAAAGACGGTATTAGTTGGCAATGGCAACCTATCCCAAACGGTTTAAATCACTGGTTCTCTGATGCAATAACAAAAACGCAGCAAGCTAATAATTGCTGGGTGATGAGCCAGGAAGAAAAAGAAATATTCTTACGTTTTATTAATGATAAATGGCGCACTCCTCCTGTATTAAAAGGAAAATATCTAGTTCGTAAGGATGTTTTGTTTAATTACTTCAAAAAAATGGTTCAATGCGATCCTAGTCTAACGACACCAGCAAAAGCAGTTTTACTTGGAGTTGATAACTTACATCATTCTAGCGCTTTTCATTATCAAAGACGCAGCAGTGATCAAATAAGATCTGATATTTTTATAGCTCAAACATATTACTTAGATCGACTATCGAAAGCTGTCTATGAGCCTGAGCTATTAAAGCTGTTTAGCGCTGCAAAACCTATTTTGCATAACGACTCTCAAATCATTCGTTATACGACCAAACAACAAGACTACCTATGTAGTACATCAGGGAAAATACCTTCTTTACACTATGATATATCGACAGCAAAACGAAACTATATAAACACCCCGCCTATTTTTATAGGTTCAATACGATATGTAAATGTTGATTCAGTACGTCGCTTTTTTCACGAACTTCACTTGCAAGGTCAAAAGCTTGAGCAAAGTAAACATACGCTAGAAAGTTTACTGAAGCTGTATAACTTTAGAGTATATGAACTTGCACTATTATATATTGCATTAACAAGTGCACGCCCAACACACGAAATTACATTTAAAAAAGAATATTGCTTCGATAAACACTCTGCCATCATTTTTGATAAAGGTCGTTATCGTACTATTTGGTTATGTGACTATTTTCGTCTTGCATTATTACGCTACGAGCTTTTACTACAAAACTTGCAACGTCATTCATCTACTACTTTTGATTCTCCATTAATGTGGTTTTTGATTGATGAAAATTTGGCGGTAAAGCCATTATCAGCAAAAATTTTACGACCGTTTATGGCTAAGTGGTGGTCAAAAGCTAATCCTGGGGAAGTAAAAGTAGTACCTTATCATCTACGACACTTTTTTGCCCAGCATGCATTAGCATCGTTATCTCCTACGCTCACGTCGCAAGATATAAGCCGACTTATGGGGCATGCAAATTATGGAGAGCAACTAGGAAGCGATGAGCTATTTCCTGTCGTACTAAACAAATTTTGCTCCTTTTTAAATAAAATCCCTGAGTTTTTAGATTTAGCTGAGATAAAAGGAGCTAATCATGGCTAAAAAACC
>JBMYWR010000234.1:0-4201 GCA_049607625.1 Colwellia sp. | reverse complement strand
CCAACCATCGGTTTTGGAGACCGCTGTTCTACCAATTGGAACTACACCCCTACAGTTTACTAACGCTCGCTCTTGCTTTATTAATATAGGTTAACTTGCTAATTACAAGCCAAACCGATATTTCTTCTTAAGATCGTGACAAAGCAACAGTTACACTTATCGGGTGAATCTTAGTTTTACAGGGAATTAAGAGATACTCGAGAAGTGAGGCGCTATTATACTCAGCCAGACGTATTTCTCAAGCAGTATTTGATTGTCGACTAAAGTTTCAGCTTTCGATATTTATATTGTTACTGAAAACTGCACTTTTTGAGTATAAACTTTTTCATGTCTACACAAAAAAAGGCCGCAACAGCGACCTTTTTAATTTAACATATTTGAATTTTATTTGCTTGATAACCGATGGGTTAACAAGGCGTGGACACGGAGTTGACGCTAGTCAATGAGTATCCACAACGCAGTTAACACAAGGTTAGCTGCAAATAAACCAAATATTAATCGATAATTGATGATACAACACCAGCACCTACAGTACGACCACCTTCACGAATCGCGAAGCGTAAACCTTCGTCCATCGCTACTGGGTTGATTAGCTCTACAACAAATTTCAAGTTGTCGCCAGGCATTACCATTTCTACACCTTCTGGTAACTCAACAGAGCCAGTGATGTCAGTTGTACGGAAGTAGAACTGTGGACGGTAACCTTTGAAGAAAGGAGTATGACGACCACCTTCATCTTTTGAAAGTACGTATACTTCTGATTCAAATTTAGTGTGAGGTGAAATTGAACCAGGCTTACATAATACTTGACCACGTTCAACGTCTTCACGCTTAAGACCACGTAGAAGAACACCACAGTTCTCACCAGCACGACCTTCGTCAAGAAGCTTACGGAACATTTCAACACCTGTACAAGTTGATTTTTGTGTATCACGGATACCAACAACTTCTACTTCGTCACCAACTTTAACAATACCGCGCTCAACACGACCTGTTACAACTGTACCACGACCTGAGATTGAGAAAACGTCTTCGATAGGCATGATGAATGCACCGTCGATTGCACGCTCTGGCTCTGGAATGTAAGTATCAAGTGCATCAGCAAGTTCAATTACTTTAGCTTCCCACTTCTCTTCACCTTGAAGCGCGCCTAAAGCTGAACCTTGGATTACTGGTAAGTCATCACCTGGGAATTCGTATTCGCTAAGAAGTTCACGAACTTCCATTTCTACTAATTCTAATAACTCTTCGTCATCTACCATGTCACACTTGTTCATGAATACGATGATGAAAGGTACACCAACCTGACGTGATAATAAGATGTGCTCACGTGTTTGTGGCATAGGACCATCTGTAGCAGCAACTACTAAGATCGCGCCGTCCATTTGTGCAGCACCAGTGATCATGTTTTTGATGTAATCGGCGTGACCAGGACAGTCTACGTGTGCGTAGTGACGTGTTTCTGTATCGTACTCGATGTGTGAAGTATTGATTGTAATACCACGATCACGCTCTTCTGGTGCGTTATCGATTTGAGAGAAATCTTTAACTTCACCACCGTGAACTTTAGTTAATACCGCAGAGATAGCGGCTGTTAATGTTGTTTTACCGTGATCAACGTGTCCAATAGTACCAACGTTTACATGTGGTTTGTTACGTTCAAATTTTTCTTTAGCCATTGTTCAATTACCTTTAAGTTTAGTGAACTAAATAAATTAAAAGGCGCAGTCAAAATGACTTTGCCAAATGTAAAATCAATTATTTTAACTTAATAAAAACCCTAACGAGTTTCCATTATTTTTTGTGCTACCAATTTCGGCGCTTCATTATACTGCTGAAACTCCATAGAGTAAGATGCACGGCCTTGTGTAGCACTACGCAAGTCGGTAGCATAACCAAACATTTCGGCTAGCGGTACCAATGCATTTACAATCTTCAATCCTGCAGGACCTTCGTCCATTCCGTCAATCATACCGCGACGACGGTTTAAGTCCCCAACTACATCCCCCATATTGGCTTCTGGAGTTGTGACTTCTACCTTCATCATTGGCTCAAGTAAAACTGGGTTTGCATCAAGCACACCTTGTCTAAAGCCAATAGAGGCAGCGACTTTAAATGCCATCTCGTTAGAGTCGACATCATGAAAAGAGCCATCAAATAGTGTTACTTTAACGTCTAATAATGGAAAACCAGCGATAACACCGCTGTCCATTTGCTCTTTACAGCCTTTTTCTACTGCAGGAATAAATTCTTTAGGTACTGAGCCACCAACAACTTCATTAACAAACTCAAAACCTGAGCCTTCTTCAAGTGGTTCCATTCTTAACCAAACGTGACCGTATTGACCTTTACCACCTGACTGACGAACAAACTTGCCTTCCACTTCAACCGATTTTCTAATAGTTTCACGGTAAGACACTTGTGGATTACCCACATTACACTCAACGCTGAATTCTCGTTTCATACGTTCAACAAGAATATCTAAGTGTAGCTCGCCCATACCAGAAATAATGGTTTGACCGGTTTCATCATCTGTAGCAACTCTAAATGATGGGTCTTCCGCTGCTAGTTTGCCTAAGGCTATGCCCATTTTCTCTTGTGCTGCAAGAGTTTTAGGTTCAACTGCAACCGATATTACCGGTTCAGGAAACTCCATACGCTCTAAAGTTATGACCTTATTTGCATCACATAAGGTATCACCGGTAGTCACTTCTTTCAAACCAATTGCTGCGGCAATATCACCGGCACGAACTTCTTTGATTTCTTGCCTATCGTTGGCATGCATTTGTACAATACGACCAAAACGTTCTTTTTTACCCTTTACTGGGTTATAGACGCTGTCGCCTGTTTTTACAACACCGGAATATACACGGAAGAAAGTTAATGTACCAACAAATGGGTCGGTGGCTATTTTAAAAGCTAAGGCCGCAAAGGGCGCATTGTCATCTGCAGGACGTGTGCCTTCAGTTTCTTCTTTGTCGTCATTAATACCGGTAATTGCGGCAACTTCCGTTGGCGACGGTAAATATTCGATAACTGCATCAAGTACAGCTTGTACGCCTTTATTTTTGAAGGCACTACCACAGCTACATAAAATAATTTCATTAGCTAACGTGCGCGCCCGCAAGCCAACTTTTATTTCATCTTCGGATAAATCACCTTCTTCTAGGTATTTATCCATGAGTTCATCATTAGCTTCTGCCGCTTCAGACACCAAGTTTTCACGCCACTCATCTGCTAAGTCTTGCAAGTCAGCTGGAATGTCTTCGTAGGTGAAAGTCATACCTTGGTCAGCTTCAGACCAGTTAATAGCTTTCATTTTAATAAGGTCAACAACCCCTTCAAATTCATCCTCTGCGCCTATGGCTAAATGCATAGGTACTGCATTGGCTCCAAGCCTATCTTTCATCTGTTGAACTACAGATAAAAAATTAGCACCGGTTCTATCCATTTTATTGACAAACACCATGCGTGGCACAGCATATTTTTCCATTTGTCGCCAAACAGTTTCAGTTTGCGGTTGTACGCCTGAAGAGCCACATAAGACTAATACTGCACCATCAAGTACACGTAAAGAACGCTCTACTTCAATAGTGAAATCAACATGACCTGGGGTATCAATAATATTGATGCGATGATCGTCAAACTGGCCTTGCATCCCTTTCCAAAAACACGTAGTGGCTGCCGAAGTAATAGTAATACCTCGTTCTTGCTCTTGCTCCATCCAGTCCATGGTTGCAGCACCATCATGCACTTCACCGATCTTGTGAGAAAGCCCAGTATAGAATAATACACGTTCTGTGGTGGTGGTTTTACCTGCATCTACATGCGCACAAATACCAATATTACGGTAGCGCTCTATAGGTGTGACTCGGGCCAATTTCAATTCCCCTTAAAACAATATTTGTTATTAAAACGTTTAGGTGAAACGTTTGTTTCGACCCTTTATAAGCTTTATTAATTAAACCTTTATCGATGATAAAACCTTAATTAATAGAGCTTGATAGACGATGAACGCCCATGCTTTATAAAAAAGTATGGCTAGCAAAAGAAACTCTTGCTAGCCATGTGCTTACTTTAAGGTATATGCCCTAAAGCAGGCTATACATTCAAACAAACCGTGGAAATTACCAACGGTAATGAGCAAATGCTTTGTTAGCTTCAGCCATACGGTGAACGTCTTCACGTTTCTTAACCGCTG
>JBMYWR010000233.1:0-4211 GCA_049607625.1 Colwellia sp. | reverse complement strand
CATAGGCGCAACACGGTTAAGGCCTACATTATTAATAAGACCATGCAGTGTCGTTAAAGATTTTACGCGATTAAGAAAAGCATCATCGGTTACATCCATATTCCAACATTCGATATTATTTGGATATAACTTCGCTAGTTCATCTAGATCAGACTTTGTTCTAGCTACAGCAATAACAGACGCACCGCATTTTGCAGCAAGTAATGCGCAAGCTTTGCCGATGCCTTTTCCTGCACCCGTAATTAGTATTTTTTTGTTTAATAAAAGCGTATTGGAGAAACTCATTTCTGCCCCTTAAAAATATTTTTGCATTCGAAGTCATTATTTATTATTATCAGCTCAATTGCAATAAAATAATAAACCAAAAACGACGATTTATTGATCTTAACCAAAAAAATAACAGGATAATATAAAATGATTAAATATTTAAAGAAAGGCCCAAGTTCTGAAGAAAAAAACACAAGTAATCAACAAGTAAGAGTTATAGTTGAAGATATCATTAAAAATATCGAAACAAATGGCGACCAAGCTGTAAGAGAATACTCTGAAAAATTCGACAAATGGAATCCGAAGTCATTTAAATTATCAAAAGAAGAAATCAAAGCCTGTTACAGCGAACTTGACCCTAAATTAATTGAAGATATCAAATGGGCACAAAAGCAAGTTCGAAACTTCGCGCAAATTCAACGTGATTCAATGAAAGACGTTGAAGTAGAAACAATGCCTGGTGTTGTGCTTGGACATAAGCATATCCCTATGGAAAGTGTTGGCTGTTATGTACCAGGTGGTAAATACCCATTATTAGCTTCTGCTCATATGAGTGTATTAACCGCAAAAGTGGCAGGTGTTAAACGCGTTATCGCAGCGGCTCCACCTTTTAACGGTAAGCCTTCTCCTGAAATTGTTGTTGCAATGGATATGGCTGGTGCAGATGAAATTTATTGTTTTGGTGGTGTTCAAGCGGTTGCAGCAATGGCAGTAGGAACAGATAGCATTGCGCCTGTAGACATGATTGTAGGTCCTGGTAATGCATTTGTTGCAGAAGCAAAACGTCAATTATTCGGTCGTGTTGGTATTGATTTATTTGCTGGTCCTACTGAAACATTGGTTATTGCTGATGAAAGCGTGGATGGTGAATTATGTGCTGCTGACTTATTAGGTCAAGCGGAGCATGGCCCTACATCTCCTACTGTGTTATTAACTAATAGTGAAAAACTAGCAAAAGACACCATGGCTGAAGTTGAGCGTCAATTAACTATTTTATCAACAGCAGAAGTCGCTAAAGCAGCATGGGATAACCATGGTGAAGTTATTGTTTGTGATACTTATGAAGAAATGATTGAAGTAGCAAATGATTTAGCATTTGAACATGTTCAAATTATGACAAGTAATGTTGAGTACTTTAAAGACAACATGCAAAACTTCGGAGCCTTATTCTTAGGCCCTGAAACAAACGTTTCTTACGGTGATAAGTGTATTGGAACAAATCATACACTACCAACTCAGAAAGCAGCGCGCTATACTGGTGGTTTATGGGTTGGAAAATTCATAAAAACGTGCACTTTTCAAAGAGTAACAGAAGAAGCTTCTGTGGTTGTAGGCGAGTACTGCTCTAGATTATGTGCTGCTGAAGGGTTTGCTGGACACAAGGAGCAAGCAGATATTCGTGTTAGACGTTACGGAAATAAATAATTGATAAAACAAAAAAGAGTTACATCTTATGATGTAGCACGCGAAGCTGGTGTTTCTCAATCAGCTGTTTCCCGGGTTTTTCGCCCGGGTTTTAGCGTGTCTAAAAAAACCAGAGAAAAAGTTATCGAAACGGCCAACAAAATGGGCTATCGCCCTAATGCCATTGCCAGAATGCTGATCACTAAGCAGTCTGGCATGGTAGCTGTTATTTTATCTTCTCGAGCTAATGTCAACTACCCTGAAGTATTGTCACAACTAAATAATCAGCTCGCTAATAAAGGCAAGCGAGTTTTATTATTTACCCTAGACGATGTTTCGGGGCTTGATGAGCTACTTGATAATATTTGGACCTTCCAAGTCGATGGGGTTATTGCACTTGCTGCACATTTTGAACATGACAGCTTAGAACAGTTTGCGCAGCAACAGATCCCCGTAGTTTTGTATAACCGTCATGTGCCTGACTCCAATGCCAATACAGTATGTTGTAACCATGAGAAAGGTATAAAGCAACTTATTGATTTATTGAATAACTCAGGTCATAAATCCTATTTAATTGTTGCAGGCCCCGGTGATTCAGACGTTGCTAATGAACGTCGTGTTATGGCACAAAAACACTTGCAAGCTTTAGGTTACGACGATGTCCCTGTTATATACGGTGACTACAGTTATGAGTCTGCACGCGAACAGTTCTCTTTATGGTGTGATGAAAATACCGTACCTGATGCTGTTATTTGTAGTAATGACATTATGGCTATTGGCGTTATTGATGAAGCAAAGGAGAAGTTAAACCTTGATGTACCAAACGATCTTTCTGTGGTTGGTTTTGACGGTGTATCTGCTTCTCAATGGTTTAATTATCAATTAACAACTATTCAACAACCTCTTGAACAACTAACCAAAGCTGCCGTAGATATTTTAATGGAACGAATAGAAAATCCTGAGTCAGCGCCAGAGTCGAGAGTACTCTCTGGTACGTTAATTGAGGGCAACTCATTTAGGAATAGAAACGGATAATGACAGAGCAGTCGTCAACAGCAAGAACACAATTACCATTATATTTTTTACCGGGGACGCTATGTAATGCTGATATGTTTAAGGCACAAATAAGCGCTTTAAAAGATCAAAATGTAAACGTGATCACAATAGACTTTTCAACCCAGAGATCTATTGATGAAATGGTTGAAACGACCTTAAAAGTAATGAACAACCGTCCTGGAAACCTTTGCGGATTTTCTATGGGCGGCCTTGTTGCATTAGCCTTGGCTAAAAAGCATCCGAAACTCGTTGCAAGACTTTGCTTAATGAGCAGTAATTGTCATGCAGATATCCCTGAAAAAAAAGCACTTAGAGAAGAACACGTGAAACAAGCGAAAGAGCTGAGTTTACAAGCTATTCTTCAAAAGTTTTATTTACCTAATTACTTATATCAGGACAACGATAAACATTTCCAAACTATCTCTACAATGGCTGAAACACTTGGCATTGAATGTTTCGAAGCGCAATTAGCAGCGCTTTCAACGCGTGAGGATACTTTATCGGTACTACAAAACATCACTTGCCCTGTAACGATTATTGCCGGTGAGAATGACAAACTTTGCACAAAAGCACATCAATTACATATGCATGAGCACTGCAATAACAGTGACTTGTTTTTACTCAATCAATGTGGACACTTCCCTATGTTAGAACGAGAAAGCACCGTTTTAACTTTACTCGAAGACTGGCTGACACGTTAGGAAAAACCAATGAATTTAAAAGAACAATTAGCATCAAAAACACCCCTTGTCGGTACCTTTATTAAGAGTACTCATTACCATAATACGGAAGTTCTTTCTTATAGTGACTTAGGTTTACTGTGTTTAGATGCTGAGCATGCACCATTTGATAGAAGCGATCTAGACACTTGTGTACTAGCAGCAAGAGCAAACAATATGCCTGTTGTGATTCGCGTACCTAATAATGACCCATCAACTCTGCTTAATGCTTTAGATATTGGCGCTGATGGTGTGGTTTTGCCGCATATTTATAATGCCAAACAATTAGAAGACGTTGTACAAAAGTGCTTCTTTGGTAACGAAGGTCGTGGTTATGCTGGGTCAACAAGAAATGCGGCTTATACAACATCGCCAATCGCTAATAATTTAACACACAATAAAAAAAGTACCTGTGTAATAGCGCAAATCGAAGACTTAAAAGCGCTAGATGAAATTGACGAGATTTGCCAAGTAGACAATGTAGATTGTATTTTTGTGGGTCGAATGGACTTAACCGTTTCGCTTGGAACAACCAACCCTAAAGATGACAGCGTATTAGAAGCCGTTCACACCATCGTTAACAGTGCACATAAATACGGTAAAACTACGGGTATGTTTGTTGGCGACTTGTCTGAATTACCGATGTGGATAGAAGCAGGTGTTTCATTGTTTTTATTAAACTCTGATCATGGCTTTTTACTTGCTGGGGCTAAGTCACTCAAAAGCACCTTCGATAATGCCGTTAACGCTAACCAATAAGTTGCC
>JBMYWR010000232.1:0-4226 GCA_049607625.1 Colwellia sp. | reverse complement strand
TTAACTCTTTATACGCACTGCACGAATCACTTGTACAGTTACATAATGAAGGTATCGAAAACAGCTGGGCAAGACATAAAGCTCAGCACGAAACTTTAGCGAAAGGACTAGATAAACTCGGTATTAAATTTATTGTTCCTGAAAGTGAACGTTTACCTCAATTAAACGCGGTATACATTCCAGAAGGTGTGGATGATGCAAAAGTGAGAAACTATTTGCTAAGTCACTATAATTTAGAAATTGGCGCTGGCTTAGGTGATTTAGCTGGTAAAGCATGGAGAATTGGCACCATGGGTTATGCTGCAAAAAGTGAAAATATTGCATTATGCTTAACGGCTATAGAAGACGCACTTAGCAAATTTAGTTAACTTAGCCAATCTATAAGTTACCTTGTTTAGAGCCGTAAGTATTACGGCTCTTTTTTTCAATACCCGTCCCTTAGACCTAACTCATTTATTTAGAAAGATGTTCTCTTCGAAAAATCTTATCTAAAACCTTAAAAACATTCTATAGTTTATCTTTAATGCCAAGCCAGAAATGAAGATAAATGAAACTATGATCAAACATACTATCGAAATTATGTTCTCTGAAGAAGAGATATAGCAAAGAGTAGCCCAGTTGGGTGAGTCTATTGAAACCCAACTTAAAAGGTATCCTTTAGCCTGATATTTTATCAAGTCTTCAAACAAAAAAGCTTACATCTTTCAATGTAAGCTTTTTAAATTATTTTATATATTTAGCTATCTATACTTTGAACAAGTAGGTTTTAGCTAAGTTTATATAATTGAAATTATAGGAATATGAACTTAGCAACACATAATAATGTTAATGCCCAAACACCTTTTGATACTTGATCAGACTTACCAGTACCTACTTTAAGTACAGTGTAAGTAATAAAACCAAATGCAATACCGTTAGCGATTGAGAAAGTAAATGCCATCATGATAACAGTTGAAAGTGCTGGAACATATTCAGTTAAGTCTTCCCAGTCGATACCTTTAAGCGAAGTCATCATTAACATTGCAACATAAATTAACGCACCATCTACAGCAAAAGCAGGAAGCATTTGTGCTAATGGTAAGAAGAACATACCCACTAAGAATAATAAACCAATCGTTAATGCTGTAAGACCTGTACGACCACCCACAGATACACCTGCAGCAGACTCTACGTAAGATGTCACTGGAGGACAACCAAATGCAGTACCGATAACAGAAGAAACAGAATCAGCTTTTAATGATTTGTTTAAACCTTTAATTTTACCGTTCTCATCTTGAAGATTAGCACGTTCTGCAACACCCATTAAAGTACCGGCTGTATCGAAAACGTTTACAAATAAGAAAGTAACGATAACAGGAATAAGTGCAACTTGAAGAGCTCCTGCAATGTCAGCCTTCCAGAAAATAGGCTCTAAATCAGCAAAATTTGGTACTGCAATTAAACCGTTATAACTTACGAAACCTGTCGCTGGAGCAAAATCTTTCGCCGCATCTGAAACAGTAAAGAAGTCAGTTGGTAAAACCCATGTCATTGCAAAAGCAATAAACGTAGTCGCAGCTATACCAATTAAAACAGCACCGAATACTTTACGGTAGCTTAAAACTGAAATAATTAAAAAGCTTAAAAAGCCTAGTGCAGGAGCTTCTGGACCAAATTGTCCAAAACCAAAGTGAGTTAAATCAGCTATTGCAACTACGTTGTCTGCATCTGGAACAACAATACCACTGAAACGTAAACCGATAAAACCTAAGAAAAGGCCAACACCAGCAGTCATAGCAAGACGTAGACTTAATGGGATACTATCTAGCATCCATTCACGAAGTTTAGTAACACTCATTAATACGAAAAGTACACCCGAAAGGAATACGGCACCTAGTGCGACTTCCCAGCTATAGCCCATTCCGCCAACAACTGTAAAAGTAAAGAAGGCGTTTAAGCCCATACCTGGTGCTAGACCTACAGGCCAGTTAGCGTAAAGCCCCATTAAGATAGTTGCTATTGCTGCGCCTAAACATGTCGCAAGAAATAAACCTTCAAAAGGCATTCCCGTGTTAGACATAATTACAGGGTTTAAAAACATGATATAACACATGGTTACGAATGTTGTAATACCGGCAACGACTTCTGTTTTAATATTTGTTCGATGTTCTGCAAGTTTGAAAAGACGTTCTAACAAGCCCTGCCCCTCTGTGCTATTTTCGTTGTTTTTATTAACTTGTTCCATACCGCTCTTCTTTATTTTAGTTAATTATTAAGTCGTATTAAGTCTATAGTTGACGAACGACTAACTTTTAGTAATAAATTAAAACAATATAACCAAGCGCTCATACCAACATCTTTTGGACTGTTAGATTTGCTAATTTAGATACATTGTTTTCAATTTTAACGCCTAATCCTATCCTTAAAATTGAAAACTTGTCAACAGTGTCAAGAAACTATTTTTAGTGTTATATTAATGATTGCATAACTTATGAACTAAAAGGTAACTATAATGACCTTAAGTTATGAATAAACTCAATGGATTATGCTTTATAAGTTAAAGATATTTTATTAAACAAAAATCCATTTAAATACACTACTGTTTTTCGCAATTGAAGTTAAAAAGCTCTGTACTAAAAACAACTCACTTTTCTTATATAGTTATATCGTAAAAATTTAAGGAGTGCTCATTGCTTAACCTTTCACATTTTAATAAACACACAATTAAGGGCGACCTTTTTGGCGCATTAACTTCTACCATTGTCGCATTACCATTTGCCCTCGCTTTTGGGGTTACCTCTGGCGCAGGTGCAAGTGCTGGAATTTACTGTGCTATTATCACTGGTTTTTTTGCCTCTTTATTTGGTGGCACTAACCAACAAATATCAGGGCCTAATACCGGTTTAACGGTTGCGATGGTTGCTATATTAACCACTTTTGTGGCGAAATCTCCTGACAATGGTATTGCCGCTGCATTTACTGTCGTGAGTTTAGCTGGCTTATTTCAAATTTTGTTTGGCTTTTTCAAGCTAGGTAAATATTTTACTTTAGTTTCCTATCCCGTTATATCTGGCTTTACTTCCGGTATTGGGGTACTGATTATACTTTCTCAAATAGAGCCCCTATTTGGCATTTCAATTGAAGAATTTAATTCCTCAAACTCATCGTTTTTTAGCTCATCTGCATTGTTTGGTTTAGCCTGTCTATCTATTCTTTTTTTATGGCCTAAAAAATTAAGAGAAACTATTCCAGCAAGTATTATTGCTGTTATTGCTGCAACGTTTATCTTTTTATTATTTGACATGGAATTACCCGTTGTTGGTGCAATATCTAGCGAGTTACCTTCTTTTAATATGCCCGTTTGGGATAACGTTTTAATCAGCGACATGGTTAAGTCTGCATTACTCATCGCGACACTAAGTACATTAGACTCTTTAATGACTTCTTTAACCGTCGATAGTATTAGTACTGAATTGCATGACTCTGATCAAGAACTCGTAGGTCAAGGTATAGGTAACTTTATTGCAGGCTTGTTTGGCGCCCTTCCTGGCGGTGGTGCTACTATGCGCACTGTGACCAATTTAAAGGCAGGTGGTACAACACCTTTATCGGGAATGCTTCATGCTTTATTTATTCTGGCCATCGTATTATGGGCTGGAGAATATACGGCCTATATTCCTGTCGCTGTACTTGCTGCCATTTTGACCCATGTTGGCATAAGCATTATTGATTGGAACTTTTTAAAACGTATCCACCAAGTGCCACTTTTTAGTGTTTGTTTAATGCTTTCAACCTTATTTATGTCGGTT
This sequence comes from Colwellia sp., assembly GCA_049607625.1. GTDB lineage: Bacteria > Pseudomonadota > Gammaproteobacteria > Enterobacterales > Alteromonadaceae > Colwellia. The sequence goes on along the minus strand of JBMYWR010000232.1, from coordinate 438 downwards.
GCATTTGACTTAGTTACTGCCGTTCTTATTGGTGTCTTTTTAGCGAACTTAGTCACTATTCGAAGACTTTCTGACATTCAACTAACCAACATTAATCTTTATCATAAATCTGAAGATGCTCAGCATATACCTGATAATGAGCAAAAATTATTAGCTTCTATTGATAATAACGTTACATTACTAAATATCTGTGGCCCCATTGGATTTGGTGTAGCACGAGGATTGAAGCAAAGCGTCTCTAAGTCAGATGAAAATAAAAGCTTATTAATTGATTTAACCGATGCAAGGTTTGTTGGCACAACAAGTACCATTGCCATAGAAGAAATTATTGTAAGTTACCAAGATAATGGACGAGAAATTTACCTTTCCAGTGTTTACGGACGTGTTCTCAAAGACTTTAAAAAGCTTAAATTGCTCGATAAAATTCCACCTGAGAAT
>JBMYWR010000231.1:0-4242 GCA_049607625.1 Colwellia sp. | reverse complement strand
ACATAGTTCCCAACCAATTAAGTAATGTTACTTTTATAATTTAATTATCCTCCGAGGAGAACAACCCTGATATCTTTTAATAGATATCAACCTTTCAATAATGCTAAATGCAATAAGCGCTGTCAACTTGATGTTAGGTGTAATTAGCAAATAAATCACCTGCCGATGGACTACATTAAAGTAGCACCAATAAAATGTTAACATTATTGCAACCAACTGTATTATCAACAATCCTAGCAAACCCCAATAAGGTTGATGTTTAACTGGATAGACCTCTAAACAAACAACATAAATGCAACATTTAGTTCAAACTAGATGTATGTAAAAAAAAAATAAAAACATTTAAAAAAAAACTCTTTTAGGGGCTCTATTTGACGGTTTTTTTATCATTTTTAAGCACTTTAACTCAAAAAAGGAACGGTTTAACGCACAAAAATCAAACGTTACACATATTGAAAGTTGTAAAGCTAATAGAATGGTTTCAATATCAAATTTGTGAAAGTTTTCTGACACTCAATTACAATCAAGCAACGCTCTACACTGATAGACGAAATAAGGCCTCATTAATGGCTTGGGCACAATCAAAATTAAAAAAAGCTTTCTTTAGTTAATTATTCTTATGATGTTCAAACCGAGTCTTGCCTAAGTTCACTGTATATTACTTATTAGCTCACTATCCAAACTCTAGGCTTTGTCGTTTATCCATATAATCCAGTTTGAGGCTGAGTTTTGTAAATATTAATACTTCTAAAACTTGCAAGTTAATCTAAAAAGGTAATAAAAATATTAGAACTTTATAGGAGGCACAAAATTAATAATACATAGAATTCTGTTTAGCATATTTAATTGGAATTAGGTTTCTAGAAAAATTAAACCATATTATGGTCTTTTGGAGTTTAGATATAATAAATGAGCGCTATTAATGATTGGAGGTATTATGGTTTATGGGTTTATGAGGAACTTTCTGAGTATGTGAGAAGTTTTAATGAATAATGGTGAAACAGAGACCTGCTTCACCAAGATGAACATGAGTTCACATAATTAAAATTATGCTGCTTCAACGTTCTCAGCTTCAGGGCCTTTTTGACCTTGTTTGATGCTGAATGTCACTGCTTGACCTTCGCTAAGAGTGCGAAAACCAGAACCAGAGATTGCGCTGAAGTGAACAAACACGTCAGGACCGTTTTCTTGTTCAATGAAACCAAAGCCTTTAGCTTCGTTGAAAAACTTTACTTTACCAGAAACCGACATACTAAATTTTCCTGTAAGTCAATAATTAAAAATTCTGCCACGTTATTGTGGCAATAGCCTCCTTGAGTCAATGCTCATAAAATAGAGGTATAGTACAGGAACAAGTAATAACCTAACTGGTAACCTTAAACGCAGCACAATATCCGTAAATTCAATTCATAAAAACTCAAAGCAAAGTAAGATTAACACATTCTATTTTTTTTCGCTCTATTAATTGAAAATAATTTCTAAAAAAACTTACTCTGTGATTAAAAACAGATAAGACATTGATTAAAATAAATAAAAATAAAATATTATTGTAATATTTATTATGAAATCCTAATAAAAATACAGCGATTGTTAACCCTTCACAGGCTAATCTCTGTTCATACTAAAACAAACAAGAAATAATGATTAAGTAACAAGCCAATTTATACCTTTTCATACAAGCCTTGAGCCTAAATATTTACATACAAAAAAACCGCTTAAGTAAGCGGCTTTGATTTCAAATACTTAATTTTACTTTAAAACAGCCCAATCAATTACAGATTCAGCTTTTATCGGTACGACTTCAGAATCGCCAAGCGTATAACTTGCAGGCACAGTCCAAGGAGTCTTTTGCAGTGTAATTGTATCGCTATTACGCGCTAAACCATAAAAGTCTGGCCCAAAGTGGCTTGCAAAGCCCTCTAGCTTATCTAATGCACCAGCTTCTTCAAATGCTTCTGCGTAAAGCTCAATAGCAGCATGAGCCGTGTAAGCCCCTGCACAACCGCACGCAGCTTCTTTTTTATCTTTATAATGAGGCGCTGAGTCAGTACCTAAAAAGAACTTTTTACTGCCACTCGTAGCTGCAGCCATTAGTGCTTGCTGGTGAATATTACGTTTAAGTATAGGCAGACAGTAATAATGGGGGCGAATCCCGCCTGCTAACATGTGGTTTCGATTATACAGTAAATGGTGGGCAGTAATCGTTGCCGCAACATTACTTGGCGCATTATTGACAAAATCAACCGCATCTTTTGTCGTTATATGCTCAAGTACTATTTTAAGCTCTGGAAAGTCGTTAACGACATCACCTAGAATCGTATCTAAAAATACTTTTTCTCTGTCAAAAATATCAATTGAAGAATCCGTCACTTCACCATGTACAAGCAAAAGCATACCAACATCTTGCATAGCGCTAAGCACTGAATATATATTTTTGACGGACGTTACACCAGAATCAGAGTTGGTTGTCGCGCCGGCAGGATATAGTTTAGCAGCAAATACTTTGCCTGATGCCTTAGCCTTAATTATTTCTTCAGGTGTTGTCTTATCAGTAAGGTATAGCACCATCAAGGGCTCAAAGTTACCTTGTGGCTTAGCAGCCATTATACGCTCTCTGTAAGCTAAAGCGGTATCAGTGCAGGTCGCTGGAGGAACCAAATTTGGCATTATAATAGCACGCCCCATATAGCGGCTAATATCGCGCACAGTGTCTTTAAGCTGATCACCATCGCGTAAATGCACATGCCAATCGTCAGGTCGGGTAATTGTTAACGTTTTTACAGAGTTTGTATTATTACTGGTCATCACTTCATTCCACAGCTGAATTTATGTGATCATAGGCATATGATGTTTTCGAGTAAAGATTTTATTAAAATAATCGGTTACTAATTTGCCCTATTTTATTTACAGCTTTGTTAAAACGTTTATCGTTTTATTTTGTAGAACAGTTGATATTAGGTTAACTTAATGTGGTGTTTATAAAAAAAGAATAATAAATTTTGCCTATGTCGAACAGTATCGATACCTCTAAAGCGCTTGAAGTAAAAACAGATCAGCTAAGTATCATAAATCAGTTTTCATCAAGCCTATTACAACTAGACACCTTAGATGAGCTATTTGAATATGTAACAACTCAAGTTGTAAATCGTCTTGGATTTGTTGACTGTGTTATTTATCTCGCTGATGAATCAGCCTCTAAACTGAACCTTGTTGCTTCTATGGGAATCGATCGCCAAAGATATAAGTACAAAACCCAAAGAAAAGTAATTGATTTTAATGAAGGTATATCAGGTTTTGTTGCAACAACAAAAAAGGCAATAATTTTAGGCGATGTCACAAAAGATAGCCGCTATATTGCAGACGAACGCCCTGCTCAATCAGAGCTTTGCGTGCCTCTTGTATACAAAGACCGTATTCTAGGTGTTATTGATTGTGAACACCCCGCCATGAATTACTTTACTAATGCACACCTTGAAATATTAACAACAGTGGCACACCTTTTAAGCGCTAAAATAAACCAAGTTAACATGGTAAATAGCCTGCAATCGACTGTTGAGCAGTTAAATGACGCGCAAAAGCTTGAAAATAGTCTTCTTCAAATAGCCAACTTAACCTATAAAGCCAGTGACTTAGATACATTTTTCGAATCTTTACACACTATTATTAATAGCTTATTAAGGGCTGATAACTTCTTTATTGGCCTTTACGATAAACAAATCGACATTCTAGATATTGTTTACATTGTTGAAGCTGGAATTCAAACAAACACACATCAAAAAATCTCTAAAGAACAACTTAAAGACACCGCGTCTTACTTTTTATTGCAAACTGACCAAGCGATGTTATTAACAAAACAAGACTACATTGATCATATAGAGCAAGGTCATTTTAAATTAATTGGTCGTCAAGCCGAATCTTGGCTAGGTGTACCATTTAAAGCCAATGAACGTATGAGTGGTGTCATTGTTGTGCAAAGTTATCATGAGGCACATCATTATAATGAGCACGATAGTGCTTTGCTTACCTATGTAAGCAGGCAAATAAGTATGGCAATAGATAGGCAGTTAGCTAGGCAGGAGCTTGAACACAAAGCTTTACATGATGGATTAACTGGGCTTGCTAATCGTTCATTACTTATTGAACGAATAAAGCATGCAATTTTACGCTTAACGCGTGTAAAAAAAGGCACTGTTCATGCCCTACTTTATTTAGATTTTGACCGCTTTAAAAGTATCAATGATG
>JBMYWR010000230.1:0-4260 GCA_049607625.1 Colwellia sp. | reverse complement strand
CCCAGTAAACAATAACTTCTCGCTTGTCGTTTGTTTCGACCAGATATTCAAACATAGATTTTATGTAAGAAAACCCAGTTCCACCTGCTAACAATAATAAAGGTCTTTCATTGTTATGACGTAATTGCGCACCACCTAATCCGATTTCAACAGTTACTTCGGTCTGTTCTTGCTGGCATTGCTTTATACGATCAATAACTTGCATTGGGTAACTATCGGCAGCAAAAGCGCCTATTTGTAGTTCAACCAACTCACTATTTGGTGAACTCGCAATCGAGAAAGGTCTTTTGTCTTCGTCACTCATAACGAAGTTTAGGTATTGACCGGCTTCAAAGCTTACTGGTTCGCTAGGTTTCAATAACACCTTATAAACATGCGATGTTAGTGAAGATATAGATTGCACTTGGCAATTTACTGGTTTCATTTTTCAACCTTTTAATTACGTTGTTTTAACTATTTAATTTATTATAGCTTTTGAATCAAACTAAGCATTCAGAGAGCTTTATATATAAATCGGTCTTATACCAATTTCAATTAATATATGATCATTTCTACTTGTTAAAATCACCGACTACTTCGTTATTTCTTTAATAATTAACGGTGCATGGATGTACCTTATTAGACAATGCAGGAGCTTATTGTCCTGAACAACTAGTTACTTAAAAAAATGCCTTGTATTTGGCAATTTTCTCTACGTATAAAGTAGATCACATATTTAATTCAATTGGTATTACTGGTATTTTGTCGTTTTAAGTGAGCGATAGTATATTTGTTTAAATAATATCTAACTCGTCCCATAGCTCGTCAACTTCTGTTTTAATACTCTCAGACATTTCAATAGGTACGCCCCATTCTCGGTCAGTTTCGCCTGGCCATTTATTCGTCGCATCTAAGCCCATTTTTGAACCCAACCCTGAAACAGGAGAAGCAAAATCAAGGTAGTCGATAGGTGTATTATCAATGAGGACGGTATCTCTTGTTGGGTCCATGCGGGTTGTCATCGCCCAAATAACATCTTCCCAATTACGTGCATCGACATCGTCATCACACACGATAACAAACTTTGTATACATAAACTGTCTTAAGAAAGACCAAACCCCCATCATGACGCGCTTAGCGTGACCAGCGTATTGCTTTTTAATGGTTACTACCGCTAAACGGTATGAGCAACCTTCTGGTGGCAGATAAAAATCTTGAATTTCAGGAAATTGCTTTTGCAAAATAGGGACGAAAACTTCATTTAAAGCGACTCCTAAAATTGCTGGTTCATCAGGTGGCCTGCCCGTATAAGTACTATGGTAAATAGGATCTTTACGCATCGTTACATGCGTTACGGTAAATACAGGAAAGTTATCTACTTCATTATAATAACCAGTATGGTCACCATATGGGCCTTCTGGTGCCATTTCTCCTGGAGCTAAATAACCTTCTAAAATGATTTCTGCGGTGGCTGGTACATCTAAATTATTACTAATAGATTTAGTTACCTCGGTTTTAGAGCCACGTAATAAGCCTGCAAAAGCATATTCGGATAATGTGTCTGGTACAGGTGTTACGGCTCCTAATATCGTGGCAGGATCTGCACCTAAAGCAACAGAAACAGGATAGTTTTCACCTGGATTTGTTTTTTGGAACTCTTGAAAGTCTAACGCGCCACCACGATGCGATAGCCAACGCATGATAACTTTATTTTTTGATAATACTTGCTGGCGATAGATACCTAGGTTTTGTCGTTCTTTATTAGGACCACGTGTAATGGTTAAACCCCATGTTATAAGAGGTGCAACATCACCAGGCCAGCATGTTTGTATAGGAAGTTTGGATAAATCGACTTCATCGCCGCTTAATACTATTTCTTGACATGGCGCTTTTTTTATTTGCTTAACAGGCATGTTTAATACTTGCTTGTAGACAGGTATTTTAGCTAGTGCATCACGAAAGCCTTTAGGTGGTTCTGGTTCTTTTAAAGTGGCGAGCAACTTACCTACATCACGAAGTGCACCTAAATTTTCTTGCCCCATACCCATGGCAACTCTATCGGGTGTGCCAAATAAATTGGTCAACACAGGTATGTCGTATGAGTTACCTTTTTCATCAACAGCATTTTCAAATAGCAAGGCAGGACCTTTTGCTCTTAGCGTTCTGTCGCTAATTTCAGTCATGGTTAGATGTGTTGAAATGGGCTTTGTTATGCGCTTTAACTGGCCAATTTTTTCAAGCTGATTTACAAAATCTCTTAAGTCTTTATATTTCATATAGGGCACTTGTTAATAAGGTTTTATATCAAGTTAGTTTTTATAATTAAAGCATTGTATTAAAAAGCCAGTCATTAGACTGGCTTATAAAGGTAGGTTTAAGTGCTTTGATTATATCTCATATGCTAATGAGGGATAATCTATACTTCCCGAATAAGTTCGGTCCTACAGATTAGTTCTGAACATGCTAAAACTATTTACGCTTCATTGAATCAAAAAATTCGTTATTTGTTTTAGTCATTGCTAACTTATCGATTAGGAATTCGATGGCGCCAATTTCATCCATTTCATGGACGATTTTACGTAAAATCCACATCTTTTGAAGTTCATCAGGCTTAGTAATAAGCTCTTCACGACGAGTACCACTGCGGTTAATGTTAATCGCAGGGAATACACGTTTTTCAGAAATCTTACGAGATAGGTGTAACTCCATGTTACCCGTACCTTTAAATTCTTCGTAGATAACTTCATCCATTTTAGAACCTGTATCTACAAGCGCTGTAGCAATAATGGTTAAGCTTCCACCTTCTTCAATATTACGTGCCGCGCCAAAGAAACGTTTAGGACGATGAAGTGCGTTAGCATCAACACCACCTGTTAGGATTTTACCTGACGATGGAATAACGGTGTTATATGCACGCGCTAAACGTGTAATTGAATCGAGTAAAATGATGACGTCTTTTTTATGTTCAACTAATCGCTTTGCTTTTTCAATAACCATTTCAGCTACTTGTACGTGACGACTTGCAGGCTCATCGAAAGTTGAAGCAACTACTTCACCTTTTACAAGGCGCTGCATTTCTGTTACTTCTTCTGGACGCTCATCAATAAGAAGCACCATTAATTCAGCATCTGGATGGTTATGAGCGATACTTTGCGCAATGTTTTGTAATAATAAGGTTTTACCTGCTTTTGGTGGCGCAACAATTAAGCCACGCTGACCTTTACCAATGGGAGAAGATAAGTCTAAAACACGCGCGGTAATATCTTCAGTAGATCCGTTACCACGTTCCATGGTCAAACGATCTGTTGGATGTATTGGTGTTAAGTTTTCGAATAATATTTTATTGCGAGAATTTTCAGGGCGATCAAAGTTAACTTCTGCTACTTTAAGTAATGCGAAGTAGCGCTCCCCTTTTTTAGGCGGACGAATCTTACCTTGTATTGTATCGCCGGTACGCATACTAAAGCGGCGAATTTGGCTCGGTGATACGTATATATCATCAGGTCCTGCTAGATATGAAGAATCAGCGGAGCGTAAAAAACCAAAGCCATCCTGGAGTATTTCAAGTACCCCACTACCAAAAATATCATTATTTCCTTCGGCATGTGCTTTTAAAATAGCAAAAATAATATCTTGTTTACGGGTTCTAGCAAGGTTTTCTAACTTCATAGATTCGGCAAGTTTTACTAATTCGCCAATAGATTTTTCTTTAAGTTCGGTAAGATTCATAGAGGGTTTCTTAAATTATCTTAAGTAAATAGTCTAGGCGATTGCCGTCGACAGTAAAGTGAGTAGGATTTTTTTGATATATAGGAATAAAATTGTATGGACAAACTGTATTTTATTTAGAGTGTAAATTTAGCATTAAATAATAAATAGGTAAAGGTAGAGATTAATTTTTTTTAAAATGCGGATATTAAGGGGGGATTACAAAGGGAGGGGTAAAAATTCACCTGAAGCGGATGGCTTCAGGTGAATGACTAGGCTAAAGCTAAAAGCTAAAACCCGACACGATGATTATAAGTTTTTATCTAAAAACTCTTTTAATTGTGTTTTTGATAATGCGCCTACTTTCGTATCTGCGATTTCGCCATCTTTAAATAATAATAAAGTTGGGATACCACGAACACCGTATTTTGGTGGCGTATCAGAATTGTCATCTATATTTAATTTACCAATAGTTACTTTGCCTTCATATTCGTTAGCAATACTATCTAGTACCGGTGCAATCATTTTACAAGGGCCACACCATTCAGCCCAAAAATCAACTAATACTAAACC
>JBMYWR010000229.1:0-4271 GCA_049607625.1 Colwellia sp. | reverse complement strand
TCTTGGCTGGATAGGACAGAATTAGGCATAAAAGAGAGAGGCTCGGTTAAATAAAATTAAAAGCTATATTAATTGAGTTGATTTCGAAAGAGAGAGTCACTATTTGGTACGAATAGATATAAATAAGCGAGTTAAAGTTCCTGTTAAGCCTTTAACTCGCTAATAAGTTGTATGCTTCTTATGACATAAGTGCCGTTAGAATAAGCGCGATAGAAATACTGGTTGTCATTTCAATACAAGCCACACCAACATTGTGTTGTTGGTCAACTTCTTCGACTAAGTTTATCCCCCAAAGCACAATGCGTTTTGCAATAGCTGTTAAGATAAATACAAGCAGTGTCATAACAATACCAAATACCAACCAGCCTACTAAGTTCATTATTAAAGTTTCAGGGCTATATGTTAGGAAATGACTAGCAGCGGTTACCGCAAGCGCTGTACTAATAACTTGGCCAGCATAACGGATAGCTAAAGCAAGTTGGCCATTAGTAAATGCTTCTTGTAAACAATCGTTTTGATTATTCTTGGCGTATTGGTTTTCACGTAAGCGTGTAACAAGTACCAACATCGTTTGTGCTACGATAAATCCTGACGTAATAGCAATAAAAGTACTAATATCTAAACCGTCTACCCAAAGTAATACAGCACGAATGATAATTGCTGTTGCAATAGCTCCGGCAGCATCAACAACACCTACTGTTAGATTTTTCTCTCTAATTAAAGCCATTTTATCTAAACGTTGCAGTGCGATTTTATCATGTATAACACGACCTACTTTAATCAGCAGTAAACCATAAGCGCCGTAAGCAAGCATACCGATAATTTCCATACTAAAACTGCTAGCAGTTTCACCTGTAATTGCCCCGGTAAGTACAATGCCTAAGGCTAATATGCTACCAGCAACACTTATACCAAAGGCAAAGTTATCATTCGTTGCAAGCTCTTCTGTACTATTAACTTGAGCGCTTAAGCCACTTAAAAAGCGCATCGCACCTAATAAGATAATCGCGATAACCACATCAATGGTAAGAAAAATAAGTAAATCTTGATTTACACCGGTTAGTTCAATAAATGTATTCATATTTTGTCCCTGTATTCATAACTAAATTTTAAATTCAGTGTATTAAATATAATTTGCTAAGTTGGCTTTTTATATGTTTTTTGTTATTTTCCGCGTCGAAAGCCTCTTGAAGTATTGTTTCGACTATTCCTAAAACTCGAATTCTTTTTGCTCGAACTGCTTGCGTATTTACTTTTGCTGCGTGGAGCCGTTGTGCTTTTGCTTTTAAAGCGATTAGCACTGGTTTGAGCCGTTTTACTCTTACCTGATAAGCTCGATGAACCTGTTCTATTTTTGCTGTAGGGACTTGAGTACTTTTGTCCTCGGCTTTGAAAAGACTTTCTTGTACGGGTATCTAGCTGTGTTTGTTTTTTAAGTTGGCTTGGTGAGCTATATCTTGTTCTGCCATAGTCATTGTAATAACTGTAGTTTCTGCCTCTGCCCCAGTCGTTATAATAAACGTTGCGGCCAAAGATATTTCCCATCATAGAGTACATGCCATACCACGCCCAAAAAGACATACCATTACTGCCAGTTTGCCAACTTCCGTAACTAGGGTTACCAATGAGTTGTTCGCCCGTGCCAAAGTCTTGTGCTTTATTAGCTTGCATACTCTGACTTTTAGAAAGAGCATTTACACGAGGTAATTGCCCGTCTGACATATCAGCTAAAACGTTTAAAGGATCGCTTAGCGCATCAGAATAAAGAACGGGATCTGCTGCTTGATAAATATTAAGAAGTTCATCATACAATGCCTGACTTGAAGCAAACATTTGTGGTTGGTTTTGGGTAACCGAAATCCTTTCTTGTAAAGCCTTAAACATAGGGCCTTGTTTAGTTGCATCTTTTCTAAATTCATTGATAAGTGATGTAAGGCTTGGTTTGTTTTTAACGACAATATCAGCGTACTTATTAATCAGAGAAGCATTTCTAACTTGACCATTCTCTAACGCGTCACCCAATTGCTCTAAGCGCTTCATAGTAATTGGTGTTTGCTGTTCAATTTGTTCTTTTACAGGATCGCCACAACCAGCGAGAAATAGTGATGTGAGTAAAATTATCCCTGTGGATATTTTTAGTTTATTGAAGTTAATCATTAAATTACCTTTTAGTAATTGCATTTCTGCCATCAGTCCTTAAAAATGCTATATTACTATTAATAGCATTGCTGACATATTATGTCCATTTTTATATTGGTTGCTATAAATTAAACTTATGTGAAAGTGATTCAGCATAAAGCTACAATGAAAGTTATTTAATAAGGTTTAAGGGACATTGTGAAAACACCAAAACAAAATTTACCGTGGAGTAAACAAGTGTGGCATGAAAAACTGTCCTCTTACCCTTTATTAGCGTCTCAGCAATCATCTAGTTGGGATAAGTTTAATCGACAACATGTTGATGCTACTGCTAATTTAAATGAAACGCAACTTGAACGTTTTAAGTGTGCCATTACATTAAGTGATTTTATCTTATCTTCAGCAATGCAAGCACCAGCGTTGGTCATTGCATTATTCCAAGAAGATAGCTTTTTATTGCCAGCGTTACCCGATTATGAGTCTTTATTAAAAGCCAAGTTGCAAGATTGCGAGAGTGAAGCCCAATTACATCAAAAGTTAAGACAATTTCGTTTACAGCAAATGGTTTACATTGCGGTTGCCGATTTACTCGATAATATGAGTTTAGATGCTTCACTTCATCGTTTATCTAGCCTTGCAGACGAACTTATTTTAGCAAGTTTAAATTGGCTAACCCTGTTTTGTGAAAAGCAATGGGGGACTCCTACTGACGCTTCAGGTAATAAAGTGCCTTTGCTTGTTTATGGTATGGGCAAGCTTGGCGGAAAAGAGCTAAATTTCTCTTCTGATATTGATTTAATTTTTACTTACCCGCAGCGAGGCGAAACGGTTGGTCATAGGCGAAGTTTAGATAATCAACAATTTTTTACTCGTTTAGGTCAAAAGCTCATAACATCTTTAAATCAGCAAACCGTTGATGGCTTTGTTTATCGAGTTGATATGCGTTTAAGGCCATTTGGTGAGAGTGGTCCTTTGGTTTTAGCATTTGATGCCATGGAAGATTATTATCAAGAGCAAGGTCGAGATTGGGAAAGGTACGCCATGCTTAAAGCGAGGCTACTTGGTAATAGTGAGTATCATATTCAACTAGAAAACATGCTAAGACCATTTATTTATAGACGATATATAGATTTCAGTGTTATTGACAGTTTACGCCGTATGAAATCGATGATTTCACAAGAAGTAAGACGAAAACAACTTGTTAATAATATTAAGCTAGGTGCTGGTGGAATCCGAGAAGTTGAGTTTATTGTTCAGGTATTTCAGTTAATACGTGGTGGTCGGATAAAGTCGCTACAACAAAAAAGCTTACTCACAGTACTGCCTAAATTAGTTGTAGAAGGAGAGATATCAGATAAAACCAAGATACTACTTGAGAATACTTATCGATTTTTACGTCGATTAGAGAACATTATTCAAGCATTAGCAGATAAGCAAACGCAAACGTTACCTGATAATGAACTTGATCAACAACGAATCCTTAGCGTGTTAAACATTCCTTCTTGGTCAGCACTATTAAGTGATTTAGAAATGCATATGCAAGGTGTCCATAAGGAATTTGAATTACTAATTGGTTTTGATAGTCCTAATCAACAAGCAGAAGAACAACATTGGGTAACTTTGTGGCTAAGTCGCTGGGGCAGAGAAGAGTCTATTGCCTGGATTGAAAGTAAAGATGAAGAAGGCTGTACACCTTGGAATAGTGAAGAAGTTTGGCGCTCACTGTCTGATTTTAGAGAGGGTATCAGCAAAAAATCACTCGGTAATAGAGGCAGGCAAGTACTTGATAAGCTAATCCCTTTATTACTAGGGCATTTACATGAAACATGTCAGAAAGCTTACGTTTTACAAAGAGTTTTAGTTATTTTTAATAAAATAGTTACTCGAACCGCGTATCTAGAGTTATTGTTCGAAAACGAAGGGGCATTAAAGCAACTTATTCACTTGTGCCAAGCGAGTCCGTGGGTGGCAGATTATATTGCCAAATATCCAATTTTGCTTGATGAATTAATAGATCCAGAGCTTCAACATAGACCGGTAAAATTGACAGAATATGCCTTAGAGCTTCGTGAAAGTATGTTAAGGATCCCTGAAGAAGATTTAGAAGCACAAATGGACAGTTTGCGACTTTT
>JBMYWR010000228.1:0-4288 GCA_049607625.1 Colwellia sp. | reverse complement strand
TACAGATAGCGAGTAAAGAGGATATACATGAAACATTCTTCGCAAACGAACGCTCAAGCTATTTCTCAAAATAAATCTCAACAGCAATCAAGTAAACAGCTTTTACTGGCTTCAAAATCGCCTAGAAGAAAAGAGCTTTTAGCACAACTTGGTTATCAATTTACCACCACCAATAGCGATATAGACGAATCTACCCACAGCAACGAGCTCCCACAAGATTATGTTCTTAGACTAGCCATTGCAAAAGCACAATATGCCTTTAATCAACTTTCTAAAACTGAACAACAACATACCCTTGTTTTAGGCTCTGATACTACTGTTGTTGCAGAAAGCCAAATATTAGGTAAACCAACTAACGAAGCAGATAGTGCTCGTATGTTAACGTTATTATCTGACAAGGCACATCAGGTTTTCACTAGTATTGCCGTTGTTGGTAAAGACATGACAAAGAGTACATTGGTAACAACGCAAGTTAACTTTAAAGCACTTTCAAAAGATGAAATGCACCTGTATTGGCATAGTGCTGAACCGCAAGACAAAGCTGGCTCCTATGGAATTCAGGGAATAGGTGGGCAATTTGTTAAATCAATAGAAGGCAGTTATTCAGCTGTGGTTGGTTTACCACTTTATGAAACAGCAATGCTACTATCAGAGTGCGGCTTGCCAACATCGTTACAACAAAAACAGGTAATCAAATGAGCAGTGAATTATTAATCAATGTAACACCGAGTGAAACAAGAGTCGCGCTTATTGAAAACGGATCCTTGCAAGAGGTTCACATCGAGCGAGAGGCTAAACGTGGCATTGTTGGTAATATCTATTTAGGTAAAGTGATACGTGTTTTACCGGGTATGCAAGCTGCTTTTATCGACATTAATTTAGATAAAGCCGCTTTTTTACATGCTTCAGACATTAGCACTAAATTAATGATGAACGACCTAGGCAATAAAAACGAAGCGAAGCTAGATGCAAAGCAAGAGGCTCAGCAAAAAACTAAAGCACACAGTAATTCACCAGCTAAGAAAAAAAGTAATAAAAAAACGGCCGAAGAGGTACCCGACATAAGAACCCTTGTTCATGAAGGGCAGTATATAATGGTGCAGGTTGTTAAAGATCCATTAGGCACTAAAGGTGCTCGGTTAACGACCGATATTACCATTGCAGCTAGATATCTGGTTGTAATGCCTTTTGCTTCCCATGCGGCCATATCTCAACGTATTGAAGATGATAAAGAGCGTAAACGATTAAAGTCTATCGTTACCCCTTATTGTGATGAAGAACAAGGGTTTATTGTTCGAACAGCAGCAGAAGGGGCAAATGAGAAAGAGCTTAAACATGACGCTGAGTTTTTATGTCGTGTTTGGAAAAAAGTACTTGAAAGAAAACAGCGTAAGCAAGTGAAAATGCCTTTGTACCAAGACTTATCCTTATCTTTACGCGTATTAAGAGATTTTGTCGGTATTGAGTTAGAGCGTATTAGGGTAGATTCAAAGCTAACTTTTGATCAATTAGTTGGTTTTACAGATGAATTTGTTCCAGAACTTACAAGCGTTATGGAATATTACCCTGGCGAAAGACCTATCTTTGATTTGTTTAATGTTGAGTCTGAAATTCAAAGAGCATTGCATCGTAAAATAGAGCTGAAATCTGGTGGCTATTTAATTATTGATCAAACCGAAGCCATGACAACGATTGATATAAATACTGGCGCTTTTGTTGGTCATCGTAATTTAGAAGATACAATATTTAGCACTAACATTGAAGCAACTCAGGCGATAGCAAGGCAATTAAGGCTACGTAATTTAGGTGGCATTATCATTGTTGATTTTATTGACATGAAAAATGATGATCACAAACATCGCGTGCTACATAGTTTAGAGTTGGCAATGTCAAAAGATAACGTGAAATATAGCATTCATGGTTTTTCTGCGTTAGGGCTTGTTGAAATGACGAGAAAACGCACCCGAGAAAGTTTAGAGCATATTTTGTGTGGAGAGTGCCCTGAATGTACCGGTCGTGGGCATTTAAAAACCGTTGAAAGCGTTTGTTTTGATATACTAAGAGAAATCGTAAGGGTAAATCGCGCCCATGACGCAGAAAAATTTATTGTTTATGCTTCTACTCAGGTAAGCGAAGCGCTAGTAGATGACGAGTACCATCACTTAGCGGAAGTTGAGGTATTTATTGGTAAACTCATTAAAGTTCAAACAGAACCCATGTATAATCAAGAACAATTTGATGTTGTCATGATGTAGTGATGTAATAGCGTAAATATGAATATAGAAAAAACGTCTAACTTTTGGCTGAGTAAGCTATTTAAAACACTAGCAATTTTGCTGGTGCTTTTTGCGTTGTTCTCTAGCAGTTTACGCTTGTTGCTGCCTTATGTTGGCACCTATAAAACAGAGCTAGAAGATTACATAAACGATAATTACAACACACAAGTTTCTATTGGCAGTTTGTCTATGTCATGGCGAAATTTAGGCCCTGTGCTTATTGTAAAAAATGTTCAATTATTAGAAACCGAACAGACAGATATATATATTAAAGAATTTGATCTTCAAGTCGATATTTGGAAGTCTTTGACGCGTCAAATGCTTGTATCTGAGCGCCTAGTTTTAATGGGAGCTAAAATATCTATCGATGAAGGGCTATGGAAAGATGAGCAAGAAAAAGAACAAATAGCCAAGCCCGATGATAGTACCCAGTCAACCGCAGTAAACGCCACGCTGCAACAAGAAGCGAAAGAAAGCTTTGCCTTTACTCAAGTCGCGAATTTATTTTTAAATAGAATTTCAAGGTTTTCTATTATTGATAGTGAAATAAATATCGGTGCAGAAAAAGAAAGAAGCTTTGAAATAGTGCGTATACGTTGGCTTAATGATGGCGACACGCATAAAGCACAAGGCAGAGTTATTCTTGATGATTTAAGTGATACGCAAGTTAAAGTGAGCATCAATTTAAAAGGTGATGACCCACAAGAGTTAAATGGTGGCGTTTATCTGCATGCTAATAAACTAGATATAACCCCGTGGCTGTCACAGTTTTTATCGGTAAATAATGATAATTCATCTTCAAGTATCGGTTTTGATGCTTGGGGCCGAATTCGTCATAGTGAATTAGATAGATTACATGTAGACCTTCATGAAAATGAAGTGGTTTGGTATAAACCAAATCGTCAAAAAATAAAGCTCGCCCCTGCACAAGTGTTGTTAGCACAAAACAAAAGTAAAAATGGTTTCACACTGTATTCAACGCCATTTAGGTTAAGTGTAAATAACAAGCAAGCAGAGCCTTTTAACCTTTATATGAAAAAAAGAGATGAAAAGCTTACGGGTCATATGTCGTCGTTAGATATGGCAATTGCAAGTAAGATTTTACCTCTTTTTGTACAGGATGCAGAGCTACAAAAAACATTATCCCAATTGTCACTAACAGGTACTGTTGACGATATTTATCTCTATAATCAACCAGATGATTTTATTGTCAATGCAACGCTCAACAATATAAGCACTCATTATAGTGGCGGCATACCTGGCATTAAAAATATCTCTGGAAATTTGAATTTTCACAATGATAAGTTAACCCTTGATGCCAGTTCGCAAAACGGTGAAATAGATCTTGAAAAGCATTTTATGCTGCCTATTCCTTATAATACTTTGTCGATGAGCACTGAATTTATTTTTAATGAACAGGGATGGACACTCGCGGTTAATGAAGTAGATATCACTTCGCCAGAGCTAAATTTAACCGGTAGTTTAAAAGTAAATGCACCCAAAAATGGTGAGTCGACCATGAGCTTGCTTATGGGGATTGTTGATGGAGATGCCAGCTTAGCTGAACATTATTATCCGAAAACACTAATGAGTGAAAATTTATTTAACTACTTAGATACATCGCTTTTAGATGGCGAATTAACGCAAGCTAATATTTTATTTAATGGCCCGTTATCTAATTTTCCGTTTAAAGATAACAGCGGAATTTTCGTGGTTGATGCTGAAATTAAAGACGGTACATTCAAGTTTGCAGACAGTTGGGCACCTATCACGTTATTTACCGCCAACCTAAACTTTACCAATGAAGGCATGATGATAACCGGTCGAAATGGCTTTTTAACCGATCTCAATATAAAAGGTGTAAAGGTTGGTATTGCTGATTTAGGACAAAATCAAACTCTTACAGTAGATGCTATTGTGCAGCCAGTTGAAGCCCATGAATTTACCAAACTACTACAACAAAGCCCCTATAAAGGCAGTGTCGGCGCAGCTTTAGAAACCTTGAATGTAGT
>JBMYWR010000227.1:0-4344 GCA_049607625.1 Colwellia sp. | reverse complement strand
GCAATAACCCACGCGCCAATATCAAACAGAGCGCCTTCTGCAATTGATAAGAAAAGTCTAACATATAGGATTGGGGCTAACATTCCAATAAGTGCGTAAAGCCCATTAAGTACATACAACTTTTTTACAGGAGTTATTTGGTAATATTTATCCAATGTATGATTAATAAGGATGACGTTATATTGATTAGTATCAGAAACAGCTCTTATCAGAGTTACTTTATGCCCATTTCGAATAGGAATGTCTGCAATAACTTTGACATCTTCCTCCGAGCCATCATCTATTTTCAAAGAAAACTCTACATGCGTATAAGATCTTGACCTTATAAATACTGACTCATTACGACCTGAAGCACTGCCAGAAACAACCGTTTCTGTATATTTGTCTTTTCCAATAACTTCACCATGTAAATGCTCTATTCGATATATTGAAAAACCTGATTTAATATCAAAATCGAATTCATACCCCCTCATAAAGCTATCTCCCTTCAGCATATTTTTTCAATATATTAATTTACTAACAATGACTTATATCATTGACAATACAATAAAAACCAATAGTTAATGTGTCATTTTTTGAGCATAATCTTGCCACTGAGCTAGAGTAAAACGAAGCTCTCCGCCTGCATCCTTTGCCACTTTTCCAACTAAAAGTACTTCCCCTTTATTTACTTCTAAAGGCTCTAAATTTAATGTTAAGGTCATGCCTCTTGGGGTTTTCAGTTTAAGTACATGAGTACTTGCCAAAAAACCAGAACCTTTATAGCTAAGTAATTGAAAGTGGTTTTCTGCCAATTGACATATAAATAAACCTATGGTGCTCGCACCAACACCATCGAGCAGACCAGTATCTAGTTGGTCTTTTTTAATTAGACTTTCGGAAATACCAGCATAGCATTCAACTTTAGTTAGCTGTGTTTGCATTACTTCAGCTTGTTTAAGTGCCGCTTGGCGATATTGCTTAATGTTGTTGGGTAAAGGTTGCTGAGAAAACAACGTTTGAACTGCACTATTAACTCTTTTCAAATTCTCATCTGTAACAGCGTAGCCAGTTAACTCTTCAATAAACTCTGGTAAAGACATTTCTGCTAATTCATCTAACTTAGCTTTATACGCCTTATCAAAGCGGTGATTTCCCATTGACTTTGCCTTCCTCAATGCTATCGTCACTCTTTGCTGAAAAATGATAAGTTCTCTTAAACTTGCTATCGTCGGCTTAAATGCTTCAAGCATTGCAACTGCATCTGTAATTGCAGCTTCTGATAATCGCTGTAGCTTTACATGAACGGCCTGTTGTAGACCCAACGTATCAGATACTCGATTACGGACATTAAATTGTCTATTTTGTAAAAAAGCTTCTAACCCTCCAAGAGATTCTTCGTATTGCTCGAAAGATGCAATTTCCTGTTTAGCTAACTCCTGAGTCATTGCATCACTAATGGCCAAAATTTGACTTAAATATTGAGTTTTTTGCGCTTTACCTAAATAAGCTAAAAATGGGCCTTGTTTCATTGCATTAATAGACTGAACGTTTACTTTGCTAGCTTTGAAGCTTCGCGCTAGTGCAAGCATTCTTTTCGATTCAGCTATAGCTTCTTCTTTTTTTACAAAAAGCGTTTGCTGATGTATCAAAATATTTTTGAAATTGGCAGGATCTCTATCGGATGCTTTTATACGAAAGACAATCCGCATAAAGTTATTTGCTTCGTTATATTTTTTAACTGTTTCTCTATCGCCTTTTTTGGAGGCCGCTTGCATTAGTTTTCTGCCTTGATTCCAGCAGGTATTCATCTCAGCTTTAAGTCCACTAATATCTTCTGATTTCAAACTAATGACAGAACGATTGAAAGCAGGAATAAAGTCAAGATTTTCCAGCACTCCTACCATACGCTTACCTTTATGAAGCGCTCCACTAGAATGCTTCTCCTGCGCCCACCCTTTATGTGCCCAAATGAATACTTTCTCACAGTCAGTTTCACTCGCAGCTGAAACTGTAATATGCGCAATAAATAGAATAGCTGCACTTAATTTAACAATTTTATTTTTCATTATCCCTAGACTCTTTATAGCCATCACTCAAGGCTTTAATCTTGACCCTATAGGTAAAAAAGTGCATCGTTAGTTAACAGTGAATAAATGGGTTTATACGGATTTAAGACAATCAGGAGTAAGTTACCTGTGCCTAATACAAAGAAAAAAAGTACAAAAACGCGGCTACGGGGCGTTAAAGCATCACGCAAAAAGCTAGAGCAAGCGCTACACAAATCAGGATTTAAAACTCAAGCCGCATTGGCTGAAAAAATAGCGATGATAGAGGGGATTGACTCTGCGCCTAAAGACTTAGTAAGCAAAGCATTTAGGGAAATACTGATCGAACCACAATCACTAGAACGGATAGCTGCTGCTTTGAATGTCGAAGCTTTTACTCTGTATCAAAATCAAGATGACATAAAATCTTCGGAAGTATACTCTACCAATACCTCTCTTGACTCACTTTCAGTACCGCCACTATTTATTATTACCATTCTTTTAGCTATAGCAATAACCTTTTTAATAACTTGGTTTACCTTTTCCTCCTCATCCTCGTTCATTAACACTAAACTAAGCCTGCCTGGGTTGAAACCGAGCTTACTAATATATCCACAAAATAAGCGACTATATCCAATAGCAAATCAACTCCAATCTATATTTGATAAGAGCTTTCAAGTAACAATTGTTCCTCTGGCTTTTAATCAATTCAAACACAGCCCAGCAGCACTAAAAAAAGAATTTCAATCGGATTGGGTAATGTCTGCGGAAGTGTTACAAAATGGACGTTACTCTGGTATCAGAGTTTATTTATCAAACGGTCAATTTGACTTTCTGCTCGCAATAGAAAATACGAGCCAAAATGACATGCTTCCAGGTTTGTTTCTAAAACCAATAACTCAAGCAAATTTGCGGGAAAGTACTGCAGCTTTAATTAGATCCCAAAAGCCACTTAACAAAGACAAGTTACTTAGTAAGCAGCAACACCTTAACTATTTATCGGCTAGGGAATTAATAGAAGATTATCAATCTTTCGAAGCACTCGATAATGCCCAGCTTCTCGCAGAGCAAGTATTAAGAGAGCATGCCTCTTTTGGTCCGGCTTATGCTCTACAGTGTGAAATATCCATACATAGAAGTTGGCGAGAAAATGAAAAAAATAGACTTGAAAAGGCAAATCAACAATGCCAAAAGGCGTTAATTTTAGCTCCACAAGATTTCTATGTTCAATCTGTCATCGGATTTTTACATAACAAAACTGGACAACGTGAACTAGCAAAAAAGCAATTTGAAAAAGTATTACAAAAACACACGACAAATGTTGAAGCATTGATGGGGTTAGCATCAGTGTATTTCAATCAGTACAGAAATACAGGTAATAACGAAGAACTTGAACAAGCAGCTGGCTATGCAAGGCAAGCAGTTTTAATTTTAAAGGATTACTGGCGGCCATACCAGCTACTGGCTATTATTGAATTTACGGCTGGAAATCGCGAAAATGCAATTAAAGCTTGGGAGTCTCAGGTTGCATTCAAACCCAATGAACTTACCTTATCTAACTTAGGCCTAATGTATTTATGCAAAGCAGAATTCGATAAATCACTTAACAAATTTCATACCGCTAGATTATTAGCACCAAATTCATATATGCCATTAGAAGGGTTAGCTGCGATTTCCTATTACCAAGCAGATTTTCAAAAGTCGCTACAATTAAGGCTTAATGTTCAAAACTTAGTAAGTAATGAAAATGCTGGTATTCATCAACAGTGGGGAAATTTAGCTGATTCATATCGACAACTTGACCGAATTACCGAATCCAGAGACGCTTACCGTAATGCTTTGATGATACTAGAACGCGATCACCTTAGAGGAAATACTTCCCAAGACGATCTTATTTATCGTTTATATTATCAAGCTCAAATTTCACAAAGCCCTAATATTCAAAGGCAGCTAATAATACAAATAGAAGAATTGGAAACAAATCAACTTTCTCCACCTGCACTGGCTAAAAAAGCAATGTTG
Organism: Colwellia sp.; assembly: GCA_049607625.1. Taxonomy (GTDB): domain Bacteria; phylum Pseudomonadota; class Gammaproteobacteria; order Enterobacterales; family Alteromonadaceae; genus Colwellia. Next base: position 295 of record JBMYWR010000227.1, on the reverse strand, counting down.
CTAAAGTTGCTTGGGCAAAAAGCTAAAAGTAGAACTTTATTTCATCTTGCCGCTGAGCAATGCCCTATTTATGAGAAATTGCCAGAATTTATTCCCTAACACGTGGAACTCTTGCATCGCGCCAAGTACCTGATTTTAAAATCAACCCCATAAAAAGTATCGTAGTGATGTATTTGAGCTAAAAACAAAGGCTAAATTGCTGTATATGAAATTTAAGGCGGTGTACCTAACCGTGTATTATTTTTTTGACTGTAATAGATTGATAAGAAAGGATTTTAGTAAACTGCGAGACAAT
>JBMYWR010000226.1:0-4373 GCA_049607625.1 Colwellia sp. | reverse complement strand
AGATCATTATTGGAAGAACTATAAAACTGTGGCCAAAAACAGTTGACCACTACACACCCAAGAAACAAATTCGAAATGTACACCACTTCAAAGCGGTAGCTCAGTTGGTTGACTCTTTATTAGATATGCGGCCTGTAACGCCGGGGGTCGCGGGTTCGAGTCCCGTCCACTCCGCCACTTATACTTTCTGTGTAAGTTCAAAAACTCAAAAAAACACATTAAAGATTTTCATTTTATTTAATTAAAAAGATCACGGCTAAAGCACGCTCCTACAAAAGTGATTTACCCAAATCACCAAAACACAGGTGCCTGTTGAAACTGTAGGAGTCGGCTTCAGCCACGATCTCTTTTGGCTTTGTGTATTGAATCCATTCGTGGCTAAAGCACGCTTCTTCAAAAGATATATGCTCCGGCGCTTGTTAAACTGGTAGGTGAGGGTTTACCCTTACAAGCGTAGCGCAAATAAATTTAAACGAATCCCCAACCATGTTAGTTTTTGTAAGCCTGAAGGCCAACCTACAACAATTTAATCAAAGAAAGTCTTGTTTGGAGCTCTTACCCTAAACTGGTCTGTGTCTCATCCGCTCTTATCCTGTTCATCTACGGGCAAAACGGTTCCACCCAAGACAACGGTGGAATGACGGTATTGTCTAACTCTCCACTTTCAAGTCTTCAAGCATTCTAGCTTTCCTTGGTTTATTGACCTTACCAAAAAGATCTTCTTAATTCGCGTCATCTGTGTAATACGCATTTGTTACAACAAACCATTAAAACTTAAATTCTTTTTCTTATCTCTATACCTTATTCTTTGTAGCGTGATAATATAGCGATTCATCATCACTTCAAACGTAGGTCTGCCTTATGCTATGTGCTATTTATAAAAGTTCTAAAAAAGAACAAACGTACCTTTTCATTAAAAACAGAGATGATTTTTCAAGTGTTCCAGAGCCTTTAATGGCAACTTTTGGTACGCCAACGCTCGTTACTATTATCAATTTAGCGACAAAGGATAAATTAGGTTTCGCTGATATTAATAAAGTAAAAGAACAACTAACCATCCAAGGCTACTATTTACAGTTACCACCGCCTAAGGAAGATTTGTTAAAAGAGCATAAAGCGGAAATGGCGATTTTAAATCCTCATAATAAAAACAATCAACAATTTTTAAATGAGGAGTAAAAAATGAAATTATCAATGTTCTCTATAGGTTTTATTGTCAGTTTATTTACTAGTTTTAGTCTTTTAGCTACACCTCCTGTAAATACCGAAGCTCCTATTAAACCAACTTTTGAGGCATATGTTACGGCATTAAAATTAGAAGCACGTAGCAAAAACTTTAGTGCAGAGCTTGTTGAATCTAGCTTTGCTAATGTTAAGTTTCATGCACGCGCCGTTAAAGCCGATAAAAACCAGCCAGAAACGGTTGAAACGCTTGATACTTATTTACCAAAGCGCGTTGCTAAATGGAAAGTTGATAAAGCAAGAAAACTTTATAAAGAGAATTTGCCTCTATTAACGAAAGTAGGCAATCAATATGGTGTTCAACCTCGTTTTATTGTTGCTTTATGGGGGCTTGAAACTAATTTTGGCAGTTTTACAGGTGGCTTTAATGTTATCTCTGCACTTACCACGCTTGCTTATGAAGGACGTCGAGAAGCATTCTTTAAAAAACAATTATGGGCAGCATTAACCATTTTAGATGAAGGCCATATTAATATAGATAATATGAAAGGCTCTTGGGCTGGCGCAATGGGGCAAAACCAATTTATGCCAACTTCTTTCTTAGCCTATGCTGTCGATGGCGATGGCGATGGAAAAAAAGATATTTGGAATAACAAAGCAGATATTTTCTCTTCAATGGCTAACTATTTAAAAACTGAAGGTTGGAATGACAAAATCACTTGGGGAAGACAAGTGAAGCTACCAGAAGGTTTTGATATTTCATTAGCCATTCCAAAAAATACCGGCGGTCGTAGTAATTGGTTAAAAGCTTGGGCAAAACAAGAAAAAACATTGGAAGAATGGCAGTCTTTGGGTTTAAGAAGAATGGACGGTCGTGATTTACCCGTCGTAGATCTTAACGCGGCGTTAGTTTTCCCAGATGATGAGAGTGGTCGCGTATACTTAGCCTACGATAATTATAAAAGCTTGATGCACTGGAACTTGTCATATTATTTTGTGAGTTCAGTAGGCTTATTGTCGGATCAAATTAAATACCCAGCGATAAAGTAAATATTGCAGTACATAAGTTTATCTACTATTAGTTAGTGGCAATAGATACAATTTAAAAAACATGTTGTTAAGCAAAAGAGAAGCAATTAAGCGATGAGTACAAAACCTTTTTGGGAAGAAAAAAGTTTAGCCGAAATGAACCGTGAAGAATGGGAGTCATTATGTGACGGCTGTGCGAAATGTTGCTTAAATAAATTCATCAACGATGAAGAAACCCCAGAAGACGAAGACTTCTTACCTACAGATCATATTAAGGAAGGGGAGCACATCTTCTTTTCTAATATTGCCTGTCATCTATTAAATGAAAAAACTTGCCAATGCTCTAAATATGAACAGCGTACAACTCTAGTACCCGACTGCGTTCGTTTATCACAAGACAACTTAGAAAAGGTTTTCTTTATGCCGCCAAGTTGTACCTACAGGCGTTTAAAAGAAGGCAGAGGCATTCCGTCTTGGCATCCTTTATTACACAAAGGTAAAAAGACAGCGATGCATAAAGCTGGGATGTCTGTACGTGGAAAAATAGTTAAGGACGATGAAGTGAATATTGAAAAATATGAAAAGTATATCGTCAGCTGGCCTTTAGACGACCTAGATTAAAAATTTTATGGAGTACATTTTTAAAACTTAGATGTACTCTTTATCTTAACGTTATCCCCATCTAAGCAGAGTAAACTCTTTTCCTTTTACCACCGATAATATTACGCGCCCTTTTATGAAAGCAGAAAAACAAGGTTTAATTTACTTACACATCGCTGTATTCCTTTTTGGAGGGACGGCTTTATTTTCTCAATTAATCACTTTGTCTGCTTTAGATATAACTGTGTACCGTGCTGCCGTAGCCGCTGTTTTTTTATTTGGCTTGTTACTTGTTCAAAAGAAAAAAATTCGTCTAAATCATAAAAAAGATTACGGTATCGCGATATTGCTTGGCGTTATTATGGGTGTTCATTGGGTAACTTATTTTGCAGGTATGCAAATGGCAGGCGTAACCATAGGTGTTATTTCCTTTTTCACTTACCCTGTTATTACCGTATTTATTGAGCCACTCTTTAATAAATCAACACCGCAACTAAAAGATATACTAAGTGCATGTGTTGTCATTATAGGTATTTTCTTACTTGTACCAGAAGTTAATCTTGGCAACCAAGTCACTTTAGGTATTGTAACCGGTGTTTCCTCTGCGTTTCTTTTTGCGATTCGTAATACCTTACATAAAAAATACTTCAACCATTATTCTGGTCCGCATGCCATTATGCATCAGTCTTTTATTGCTTTTTTAGTGTTGTGTTTGTTTATTGATGCGCCCATAAGTGAAGTAAGCAATTTAAACTGGGGGTTAATTGTTGTTGCGGGAATTATTTTCACAGCGCTTCCACATGCACTTTTTGCATCTAGCTTACAGAGTTTATCTGCAACCACCGCAGGTTTAATTTCATGCCTACAACCACTCTACGGTGGTTTACTAGCTTATTTATTATTGAATGAAAATGTTAGCCTATACACACTTGTTGGTGGCATTTTAGTTGTCAGCGCTGCGTTCTTCGAAACGTGGTCTGTAAGCGCAAAGAAGAATATTAAAACGTAATATCAATTCCATTTTCAGCCACGATCTCTTTGTAACAACAAATTAGACACTAGCGATCTCATGCGAATTACACAGATGACGCTAATTAAGAAAGTCCTTTGGCTAAGGTCAACTGAAAACCCCGTTTTGCCCACAGATAAGCAGGATAAGCGCGAATAAGAAGAAAGAACGTTTTTGGGTAAGAGCTTAAAACAAAACCTCTTTGCGCTACACTTGTAAGTCTGAAGGCTCACCTAAAAAAGTAACAACCATCTGAGTTAATCACTTTTGTAGGAGTGTGCTTCAGCCACGATCTCTTTGTTTCAAAATATTAGACACTAGCGATCTCATGCGAATTACACTGATGTCGCTAATTAAGAAACTCTTTTGGGTAAGGTCAACTGAAAAGCCCGTTTTTCCCGCAGATAAACAGGATAAGTGCGAATAAGAAGCTAGAGCGTTTTGGGTAAGAGCTTAAAGCAAAACCTCTTTGCGCTACGCTTGTAAGGATAAATCCTCACTGTAGTGGTCAACTGTTTTTGGCCACAGTTTTATAGTTCTTCCAATAATGATC
>JBMYWR010000225.1:0-4376 GCA_049607625.1 Colwellia sp. | reverse complement strand
ACTATTAGCAAATGCCAAGTTGATCAATTACTTAAATTTATTATGAGGCTGTTGTTGTAATATACGAATGCTGGCTTTTGATGCATTTTTTCGCGATAGCCAGCGTAGCCTGCGCGACACTATAGCAAACTTTCGTCGAAGATGAATTATTTAGCGAATAATGGGCCTATTTGTTGTAAATAGAAATGTCTAAAGCGATGAAATTATGAACGTTTTATTCGCCAAAAGTTGATATAAACAACACTTGGCATAAATTAACGATTATTTAACAGATTCGCGTTGTAGTTGATTCGGTGACGGTGGTAGTATTGCCACCGAAACGATTATAGGTGATTTTATCATGCTATTAAGGACGTAATCGTTGGTACTTGTTTTATTGTAAGGCGCACAAAGAAGAACACGCAGTTCAACGCATGCAAATCAGGGAATTGATTCTTTTCATCTCGTTTAAAGCGTCGAAAAGATCAAAAAAGGTATCAAAGGAGTTAAGCATTAACCTATCTTTCCAAATTACCTCTTTGTTAGATCAGACCCTGATACAGTAAATTTTAATACCGTACGTTCAACCCTTGGCGCTTCTTCGAGATTGGGTGCAAACTTTATACGCAAATTAGCGATGTGTCAGAGCGGTCTATGTTGTTTATTTAGTTTATTGGTCCACATGATAAATTAACAATTGAAAACAAAAATATTAGATTGAAACTAGTAAACTGTTCCTTTGGCCTTTAAAAATTGCATTAATTAATAACTAATTCAATTTTGACAATCGAGGAGCTAGAAACTTAGGGCTGTAGCGCACTAAAACTCGAGAAATTATCGTTTTTCTCTCTACAAATGATTTGTAGTTTGATACTCTCTTTTTCTTTTGAATCTAACTATTTGGAGACGGTTTGCTTTGAAAAACACTGTAGTTCATCTTAAAAGCTTACTATTAGTGGCATTTTGTTGCCTTGCTATGGCTTCGTATTCGAAAAGCTCTGGAGCAATTACTCCTTCACCGGCGATGATTGCACAGTTTCAAAAACTGTCTAAAGCTGAACAGCAAAGGTTAATGAAGCAATACGGTATTTCACCACAAGTGCTCTTAGGTACGAGTAACCAAAATTCAGCACAGCCTTTGGAAAATCCAACGATTATTAATGAAAGAAATCAGTCCCCCCGTTTTGTTAATCAGTTTGAATTAGATGTTTTCAATGCGTTGAATGAAAAAGACGAAGATGAATTAAAACGTTACGGATACGACATGTTTCAAGGAGAACCTACAACATTCGCGCCTGTAAGTGACATTCCTGTTCCTTCAGAATATTTAATGGGGCCAGGCGATGTCGTAAATATTCAAATTTACGGCAAAGAGAATCAAAACTATTCGTTAACTGTATCACGCTCTGGCATGATAGATATTCCGAACAGTGGCCCTATTAGTGTTAATGGCTTAACTTTCGAAAACCTTCAAAGTCAACTTGGGCAAAAAATTGAAGAACAATACACTGGCGTTAAAACGAATATTACTCTCGGCGAGTTACGATCGATCCGTATAATTATAACCGGCGAAGCCTATAAACCAGGTTCTTATACTGTTAGCTCGTTATCAACTATCACTCAAGCGCTATTTGTCTCTGGTGGTGTGAGTGATATTGCATCATTACGAAACATTCAACTTAAGCGCGCTGGTAAAAAAGTTGTGACTTTCGACTTATATGATTTATTGATGAAAGGTGATGCTTCAAAAGATATGCGTTTACGCTCAGGAGATGTCATCTTTATTCCACCTGTTGCTAAAACCATTACAGTACAAGGTGAAGTACGCCGTCCTGCTATCTACGAGTTGAAAGGGCATGAAACAGTAGCCGACGCTGTTAAATTAGCTGCTGGACTTATGCCGAACTCTTTTCCTAAAGCTAGTATTATCTCCCGCTTCTCAAGTGATTATCTACCAATACTGGTCAATGTCGACTTAACTCGAAAAAGCGGCAAGCAAGCTAAAATTGTTGATGGTGATATCCTAACAGTTCAATCAACCACTGAAAAAATTAAGAATCAAGTCGTAATTGCTGGTGCTGTAAATCGCCCTGGGGTGTATCAATGGCACAACGGTATGCGTATTAGCGACTTATTAAGTTCACAATGGAGTGATCTTAAAGGCGAGGTTGATTTAAATTATGCGCTCTTAGTTCGTGAAGTTAATTTGCAGGGTGATATCGAAACTAAACAATTTAGCCTCGCTAAAATCTTTAGTGACCGAAATGTTACTGATAATTACTATCTAAGTCCTCGCGATAATTTAATTGTCTTTAGTCAAATCGATGATTCTTCTAAAGAGCCTGATGAAGAAGAATCGAATAAAGACAAGCGAAAAAAAGTGCTTGCAGGGCAATCTTCTAATCGTGATAGTGTCAATGCGTTAAATCAACAGCAACTTTCGTTTGAAGGATTTGATTCAGAAGAAGAAGAGGAAGAAGAAGACTTAACTAATCTATATAGTGATAAAAAGTTAATCGAACGTAGTGCTGAATTTACCCGTCGTCAGCTTTTAACACCAATTATTACTAAACTAAAATCGCAAGATTTAGTCAACGGTGTAACAAACATTGCAAGTATTTCTGGGGAAGTGCGCTTCCCGGGAGAGTATCCGATTTCTTCCTCTGCGAAAGTAAGCGATTTAGTTCGAGCTGCTGGTGGCATTAAAGAAAGTGCATATCTTAAGCAGGCGGAATTAACCAAGTTTATTATTGATGGTAATGATGGCGCAACGGTTTCTCATAAAAAGGTTAACTTAGAGTTAGCGCTAATGAATGAATCAGGTTATGACTTAGCATTAGACAGTCGAGACCGGCTATCTATTCTTCGTATACCTTCATGGCAGGAAAATATCTCAGTAACCCTGAAGGGTGAAGTGAAGTTTCCTGGAGTTTATTCTGTTCGTGAAGGGGAGACATTAGATAGTGTTGTTGAGCGAGCTGGGGGATACACAGAGCAAGCATTTTTAGCTGGTGCTGTTTTCACTCGAGAATCCGTAAAAGAGCAAGAGCTTAAACAAATTGTGAAGTTTGCTGACCAACTTCGATTGGATATTGCGGCTAAAGGTTTAAGCGGAGATAACAATGTCGTATTTTCCGAAGCCTCTTTGATGCTAAGGGAACTTGAAAATCTACAAGCTGTTGGCCGCATGGTAGTGTCATTATCGGATAACGCTAACACTAAGCACGATAGCCTTATATTAGAAGATGGCGATGTGCTAATTATTCCACCACAAAAGCAAACCGTAACTGTGGTTGGTGAAGTTCAGCATGCTTCAACTCATTTTTATGAGGAAGGCTCTAGTTTTGAAGAATATATTGTAAAAGCTGGCGGCGTAAAGCAAAGAGCTGATGACAGTAGAGCATATATTATCCGCGCAAATGGTTCGGTAGTAATTCCAGAGTCTGTAATGTGGTTTAGCAATGAGACTGGTATTCAACCTGGCGACACTATTGTTGTGCCACTTAATACTGAGTATAAAGATAACTTAACGTTATGGTCGCAAGTAACAAGCATTATTTATAATGTTGCCGTTGCTGTTAGGGCTGCACAGGGATTGTAAGATGACACATAACGACTCGAATTCTAATATAGAAATGCCCGCTGAATTATTACAATCATTACAGTATCAATCTGGCAATGAAGTTGATTTACTGGAGTTGTGGCGAGCAATATGGTCTGGAAAGTGGCTTATTATTGCCATTACTAGTTTATTTGCAGTTGGATCTGTTTTTTACGCATTATCATTACCTAATGTTTATAAATCAGAAGCGTTACTTGCTCCAGCGGAGCAGGATAGTGGTGGTTTAGGTGGTGTTGCGTCTCAACTCGGTGGTTTAGCTAGCTTGGCTGGAGTAAATCTTGGTGGCGGCGGAGGCATCGATAAAACAGAATTGGCGCTAAAGATCATGACATCTCGAGCCTTTGTCAATCAGTTTATCGACAAGCACCAATTACTCGTGCCATTAATGGCAAGCAAAAACTGGCACAGAGATACAAATGAGCTAATCATTGACAACGAGCTCTATGATAAAGAAAAAAGAGTATGGGTACGGAAAATTAAGGCACCGTTTAAACCACAGCCCTCTCCACAAGAAGCCTATAAAGAGTTCGAAAAAATCATTAGTGTAACTCAAGATAAAACAAGTTCAATGGTCACAATTTCTATTGAACATTATTCCCCTCAAATAGCAAGACAGTGGGTAAAGTGGTTAGTCGAGGAGATCAATCTGGAAATGAAGACTCGTGATCTTAGAGAGGCCCAAAAGAGTATCAAGTATTTAGAAGAGCAGTTAAGCCAAACTAAAGTTTATGAGTTGCAAAAATCAATGCTGTAATATAAACAATGAAATAAAAAT
>JBMYWR010000224.1:0-4459 GCA_049607625.1 Colwellia sp. | reverse complement strand
CTGGAGAAGATAGAGAAAATAATTACAAAACCCATATCGACTTTAAAGGTAGTTGGCAAAATGATTTATGGCTGCAAAAGGTACCTACACGTTTAAAGAAATATGCTCAAGGGACATTTCAGTGGCAAGGTGACTTAGCGCTCTACAACCACAAAGATGGCGGTTTTTCATATACCCTAGATATCGATTCAGATTTAAATAATATCAAGCTAAATTTACCTATGCCCTATGCAAAGGTGACAAACACAGACATGCCTTTTTCATTTAAAAGTCGCGGTGGTATTCGTAAATCTACCATTGAACTTAAAGCGGGTGAACAATTAAACTTTTTTGGTGAACTGAAACACGACAGCACATCGTTTTCAAAAGCACATTTAGTCCTTGGTAACGACCCTATGTTATTGCCAATGAATGGGTTTCATATTACGACCAAATTAGAAAAAGCCGATGTGGGTTTTTGGTTACCTATGGTTAATGACATTCTTCAGACGGTAAACCCGCCGAATGCTGAACTTGCTAAACAAAAAACTAAGAAGCTTAGCGATGATGAAGCGACACCTTCTAAACCTTTACTTAGCTCGCCTAAAAGAGTTAGAGGCAGCGTTGAAGAGCTTACTATACTAGGGCAAACTTTCCATAACTCATCATTTAATTTGCTGGATAAGCCAGATTGGTGGCTCTTACAGCTAAATGCCAAAGAAACAAGAAGCCGCATTAAGTTACATGACGACTGGGATAACAAAGGCATGTCTATCGATGCCGACTTTGTTCACATTTCTGATGAAGAAACAGAAATTAGCGCTATAGATAACAAAGAAGCCAATACAGAATATGTACCAAAAACGTTAACAAAGGAAGAGCAGGCTAGCCTTCGAAATAGCTTTGACAGCATTCCGCGTATCAATTTTGCATGTGCACGTTGCCAAGTAAACAAGCTTCGGTTAGGAGAAGTTTCTTTTGATATTGTTAGGGAAAACAAAAATGAAATCCAATTACAGAACTTTATAGCAAAACGCTCCGATGCCTCTGTTAAAGCGAGCGCGGCGTGGCAGCTGGAAAAAGGTATTTCTAAAACCACACTGGCAGGCAATATAGATATAGAGAGTATTGAACATGAATTAACAGCGCTGTCTTTTGGCTCTATTATTAGAGACAGTGGCGGAAAGTTAAATTTTGATATTAATTGGTCAGGAGCACCTAATGACTTTTCTTTAGGAGCATTAAATGGCGTGCTTGATGTCGACATTGATGATGGTTATTTAGCGCAAGTCCCCGATACGGCGAAAATATTCTCGGTATTAAGTTTAGAATCTTTACTAAGAAAGCTAACTTTAGATTTTCGTGATATTTTTAGTGATGGCATGTTTTACAGTAGTATAAAAGGTAATTACGATCTTAATAATGGCGTTTTGCATACCGATGACACAAAAATGAATGGTACTGCAGGCGATCTAATACTAAAAGGCACTACCGATTTAAGCCTTGGTATGGTTGACTATAAAATGTCTTATAAGCCGAATTTAACCTCGAGCTTACCTGTTATTGCATGGGTTGCAACATCACTTAATCCAGCAACCTTTTTAGCAGGTATAGCGCTTGATCAAATTATTACTGCCAATGTTGTCTCAGAATTTAATTTTGAATTGAAAGGGCCAATAGATGACCCGCAATTAAAAGAGCTGGGTAGAAAAAGCAAAAATGTTAGCGTGAATAATTCAGATGACATAACGCCTGAAAAACCAATGCAACCAACACAACCCTCTAAAAGTGGCTCTAAAGGTAATGGAGCTTAATATGACAACAGTTCAGGCCAAGAAAAAACCATCTGAGACTTTTTCAAAAAAGGTATTTTTATCCGCCATTCAAATGACATCAGTCGTTGATGTTGATAAAAACCTAGAGACTGTTTCTGCATATTTAAAGAAAATAACTACAGCTCATCAAGGAAGTCATTTAGTCGTGTTGCCTGAGTGTTGTTTATTTTTTGGTGGTAGCGATAGGCAGCAACTCGAATTAGCGCAAAAAAATGGTCAAGTAAGTATTGATGATAACGGCCAATTGAAATCGACTCATAACCGTTTAGTTAATGCTTTGTCTGCACTTGCGAAAGCGTATCGTGTTTATTTGTTAGCGGGAACTATCCCTATCATTAATGAAACAGCCGATAAATTCACTAATAGTAGTTTGTTATTTTCTCCTGAGGGGTATGTAGAAACCCGTTATGATAAAATCCATTTGTTTGATGTAGACGTTTCGCCACAGACAAAAAGCGAACATGCTCATAACAAAACTGAGCATGTCTATCGAGAATCAAAGTATACGCAAGCAGGTAGTGCTGCTAAAGTAACCGCCTTGCCATTTGCACAATTAGGCTTAACAGTATGCTTTGATCTTAGGTTTCCACATCTTTTTAATGCATTAACTCAAGCTGGTAGTGAAATAATTACAGTACCAAGTGCCTTTACTCGCGTGACGGGAAAAGTTCACTGGCAAACCCTACTAAGCGCTCGAGCGATTGAAAACCAAGTTTATATTATTGCAGCGGGACAGGAAGGCATACATGAAAATGGTAGAGAAACATGGGGACACTCTATGATTATCGATCCTTGGGGAGAAATATTAGCCTGCTTAGAGCATGGTGAAGGCTATATCACAGTGCCTTTTGATGCTAATGAGCTTGAACGTATTAGACAAAGTATCCCTCTTAATCATGTGCCGTTTGAAAATTAATTTAAGGTCGCCTTAAATCAATAACTAAGACACAATATGTAAGAAATAAGAAATAAGAAATAAGAAATAAGAAATAATCACTAAAAAACAACAAGCGCCTCAAACAAATATCTACACTGAAATTAATCAGATAAGAACCTTAATAAGACACCTAAACTAACAAAGAGAATTGAATGAATAATGTAGAGCAATCCCTATTAATAAATAGTCAGCTTGATAAAGACATTTTATCAAATACGCTATCGAGTATGATGTCAAAACAAGTAGATTTTGCTGACTTATATTTTCAGTCTTCTCAACATGAATCGTGGGTTTTAGAAGATGGCATTGTTAAGGATGGCTCTTTTAGTTTAGAGCGAGGTGTTGGCGTTAGAGCGATATCGGGTGAGAAAACCGGTTTTGCTTATTCAGATGATATTAATGCCAGTGCATTACAAAAAGCAGCTGATGCAGCAAAAGGTATTGCCGATACTGGCGCTGGAGCAAGTGTAGCGCCTTTTAAAAGTGGTATTATTAGCGCAACATATCAACCTCTGCAACCTTTAGGTAGTTTAACGCAAGAACAAAAAATAGATTTACTTCACCAAGTCGAAGCTCACGCACGACAAACAGATGCTCGGGTAACACAGGTTATTGTTAGTTTAAGCGGTGTTTATGAAGAAATACTTGTGGCAGCATCTGATGGCACGTTTGCTACCGACATTCGCCCATTGGTTCGTTTGAATTGTTCAGTGTTAGTAGAAGAAAATGGTAAAAGAGAACGCGCTAGCTCTGGCGGAGGTGGCCGAACGGACTATAGCTACTTCTTTGAAGCACTTGGAGATAAGGCGCGTTATTTAACTTACGCTGAAGAAGCGGTAAGACAAGCACTGGTTAATTTAGTTGCGATTGAAGCACCAGCAGGCAGTTTTCCTGTTGTTTTAGGTGCCGGTTGGCCAGGTGTTCTGCTGCACGAAGCGGTTGGACATGGTTTAGAGGGCGACTTTAACCGTAAAGGCTCTTCTGCTTTTTCTGGAAAAGTAGGACAACAAGTTGCCTCGCCATTATGTACTATTGTAGATGACGGCACTTTAAAAGACAGACGGGGCTCTATTAGTGTTGACGATGAAGGTACACCGGGTCAGTACAATACACTTATCGAAAACGGTATTTTAAAAGGTTATATGCAAGATAAGCATAATGCACACTTGATGGGTGTAAAACCTACAGGTAATGGCAGAAGAGAGTCTTATGCGCATTTACCTATGCCAAGAATGACTAACACATATATGTTAGCGGGCGAGTCAGATCCTAGTGATATCATTAAATCTGTTAAAAAAGGAATTTACGCACCAAACTTTGCTGGCGGGCAAGTTGATATTACCTCAGGCAAGTTTGTATTCACCAGTTCAGAAGCTTATTTAATTGAAAATGGTGAAATCACCTCACCGATTAAAGGCGCTACTTTAATTGGAAGTGGCCCAGAAGCAATGAAAAAAGTGTCGATGGTGGGGAATGACTTAGCGTTAGATGTTGGCGTTGGTGTATGTGGTAAAGATGGTCAAAGCGTCCCTGTAGGTGTTGGTCAACCTACTTTAAAAGTGGATGAAATGACGATTGGCGGTACGCAATAAGTTTTTTAAAAGTGATCTCTTCGAACAGAAAGTAGTGAAAAGAGATCTCATCCAATTACGTAAATTACACGAATTAAGAGCAAAGGCGCTTGGGGTAAGATCAAGGGATAAGCCCG